>CAJTSQ010000022.1 GCA_910578735.1 uncultured Oscillospiraceae bacterium | reverse complement strand
TGATGATGCGCGCGCTGGGTTACTTCAAGTTCTCCAGCGACTATGAGGGCGACTTTGTGCTGTCCACTGTGAAGCAGGCCAGCAAGATCGAGCTGTTCAAGGGCATCAACGCCAACTCCATGGACCCCCTGACCCGTAACCAGGTGGCTCAGCTGGCTCTGAACGCTTTGAAGACCCCCATCGTGGAGCCTGAGGACAACACCCTCACCATCAAGGACGCCAATGGCAACATCATCGCCACCGGCGGCCAGGTGAACTATGTTGTCACCGCCAGCCGCCAGGCCTACGCCCGCGCCATTGACGACGCGGAGAGCAACGGCACCGCGCTGAACGGCGTGCAGGGCTACATCATTGAGCTGGGCGAGAAGCTGTACAACGGCGACCTGCGTCTGAACGACAACCGCCGCGATGTATTCGGTCGTCCTGCCCGTAACTGGGAGTACAAGGGCGACAATGTGGGCACCTACGCCAAGAAGGAGATTCTGCGTGAGGAGTACACCGAGGAGGTCACCGGCCGTCAGCTGTATGACCTGCTGGGCAGCAACACCGTGGAAAACTACCCCGTTTTCAAGGTGTTTGTCGACGGCGTGGACGACTGGGATGCTTCTAACCAGACCGCCTTTGACCGCAGCGCGGTCAACCGCACCAACAACTCCGGTGTGGGCGGCACTGGCCGGGGCGTGCTGACCCAGGTCTATGTTGACACCGACACCAAGGAAGTCACCGTCGCTATCATCAACACCTACCTGGCTTTCACCGACGAGGACTACGATGACCGCACCGACGACATCGACATCACCGTCTATGGTATCCGGGAGTATAACAGCAGCGACGAGTACTACAAGTCCGCCAACACGGCTGACGGTGTGAGCACCGATGAGTCCTTCAAGCTGGACGTGAAGGACTTCCCCGAGGTCGCGAACATGAAGAAGGATCAGCCCCTGCTGGTTCGCGTGGCCCAGGGCGCTGTTCAGGATCTGAGTGAGCCCGAGGTTCTGTCCGCTGTGAAGATTTCCTCCTTCAAGCAGGGCAACTGGGTTGTCAGCGGCGGCACTCAGTATGATTTCGCCAGCGCCACCGAGTATGAGTGTGAGACGCTGGAGGATTACACTGACACCATCATCAACCTGAAGGACATCGACTACAACATCTATCTGGACCAGTACGACAATCTGATCGGTGTTGTGGAGGTCGAGGCCCCCAACAACTATGTGTTCATCACTGGTGTGGACACCAACAGCAACAACCGCTTTAACGCCACCATTGATGCCACCGGCATCTTTGTGGACGGCACCATGGACAGCAGCATTGTGATCAACTATAACAAGTGCAGCAGCGAAGCCAAGGCGGAGCTGGAGTCCGGTGTCAAGGGCGGCCACATGATCAACAAGTGGTACACCTACACCAAGGACAGCAACGACCGCTATGTGCTGAATGCCATTGAGGTCAACGGCGCTGCCGCTGGTGACCGGTACGCCACTTCTGCCGCTGATGCCAATGTGAACGCGCTCACCGGCAAGGTGGCTCAGGCCCACACCAAGCAGGGCGCTGGGGCAACCGAGGTGAAAGAGGTCAACAAGAAGAGCATCGCCCTGCGCGGCGGCGCTACCAGCGGTAAGTGGAGCAAGGTCTACGGCAACGAAGGCTCTGTCTACATCATCCCCGAGCTGACTGAGATTCTGACCGCCAATGGCGTGACCCGCGCCGTCGTCATCAGCGGTGTGGAAGATGTGGTCACCGGCGTGGACAATGCCAACATCACTTTGTGGGCCGACAGTGTTATTGAAAAGACGAAGTCTAATGGCAACACCGATGTGGAACTGCGCACTGACGCTTCTATCAATGTCGATGGCACTGACAGCAAACACGGCACCTATGACGACCTGTCCGCCAACGGCGTGTATACCCTGTTTGACGAGAACGGCTATGTCATCGCCGCCGTGGTCATCGGTGAGGACGAGGGCGCCGCGACCAACCTGGTCTATGCCCACACTAACTCTCTGGAGAGCGAGAGCGACAACAACGCCAGTGCCCGCGCCGCCCAGGGTGGCGATTACACCTGGACCCGCAAGGTCATCTCCAACGGTGAGGAGATCACCCTTACCGAGGTCGGTTCCGGTCTGTCCGAGCTGAAGAAGATGAACAAGTACAACTGGTACGAGGTGAAGTACAACGCCAACGGCGAGGTCCGCAAGGTCGAGCATGTCTCCACCGCACTGGTCGGTAATGAGCGCGTCACTGCGGTCAGTGCTCTTGACGCCGCTATGGCCGACAAGGACATCGTCCTGCTGGATACGGTCAGCAACACCACCACCCCGAACTATGAGCTGCGCACCTTCTATACCGATACCACCAACGACGAGACCGGCTTCCTCGTGAATAAGGATGCGAAGATCGTCTTCATCCAGACCAACAACCGCAAGGAAACCGTTACCTACCTCAACGGCGCTGACAAGCTGAAGGACGTTGTCAAGAAGCTGAACGATAACGGCGCTGGCTACGACTTCGATGTCAGTGCGATCATGGAGCGCTACGAGGCCACCGTGGTGGTCGTCTATGACCGGATCGGCACCGGCAACGGCGGCGGACGGCCCACCGGCGACGGCATCATCGGCACCCCCATGGGCGTGATGAGCACCGTGGCTGAGGTCAACGCCCAGCTGCTGGACAGCGACGTGACCATCACCGGCGCTTGGACTCCCACTGCGGGCGGCAATGTGGTGATTCCCGCCAACCGTACTCTGAAAATTCAGGGCGACTTCAATCCTGCTGCGGGTGCCATAAACGGCGATACTATCAGCGTCACCAACAATGGCGCGAACGCCAGTCTGATTGTTGATGGCCGGTATGAGCTGAACCGCTCCGTGTCCTCCGCCATCCAGTATGACATTACCGCTGACGTGCTGGTCTTCAAGCGTCCCGCCTCCGCCGAGACCATTGCTATTAGTGCTGACGTGAACGTCCGTGGCGATGGAACGAGTGGCACAAATGATATGTATGTTAGCGGCCTGACCACACTGAACATTGCCAGAGGATCTACCGTAATCGTTCGGGATAGCAATCGCACGAATGGTAGCGCTATTGATGCCGTTCTTAAGATTGACGCTGGTGGTGTTATCAATGTGCTTGGCGACCTGACAGTAAACGGCAGTGCTCTTACTGGTACCATCAATGTGGGTTCCTACAACTCCCTGCATGTTACTGCTACAGCCTCCAGCACCATCGTGCTGAACGCTCCCGCGACCACCGCCCTGGGCGGCGGCAACGGCTACGCCGAGATCGGCACCCTGACTGGTACCCTGACCAACAACAACGTGAGCCAGGCTGCCAACAAGACCCCCACTGTCACCACCGTGGCGAATGGCGGCACTGTCACCGGTGCCAGCGCTGCTAAGACTGCTGTCGGCACTGCGGAGAACGGCGCGACCGTCCAGGCCACTGGAACAAACGCTGAGATTACTGTCGCTAAGGCGGAGGACGATTCTGTTCTGAAGGCTACCGTTTCTGGTTCTTCCATCACCGTGTCCAATATGGGCACCGATAAGGTTCAGACTGTGTCCGGGAGTACGATTAAGATTGCGCCCAACGCCCCCGTCACCAACAGCAACGTTGTTGACGCTAACGGCAATGCGGTCACAAACGCCGGTTCCACCGGTCTGACCATCACTGGTAACAAAAACACGACGACGAACGGCGGAGAAGTCAAGGCCGACCAGGCTGCCTCCACTGGCACCTCTGCGACGAACCCCTTCACCGTAACCAACGCTCATGGCGCGACTGCTGGCACCTATGTGACCGGCTACCAGGCCGGCACTCTGCCTGACACCTGGGCTGCCAACAATCGCAAGCCTGTTGTCGGCACTGTGAAGCTGGCTGGCACGATGACCAACCTGATTGATGGCAAGAGTGATGCTGAGGCAATCGCAGTCATTAAGCAATTCACAGGTTCCATTGCTGAGACCGTAGATGCGTACAAGGAGATTTACGAGATTGAAGGCGACTTCAAGTTCAGTGCTTTCACGGTCCAGATGGATGACAAGGCCATGATGTTCACCATCGTGGATGAGGGCGACGGCTGGCGTATTATTGTCCGGAATGACATTCGTCCCGGTGCCTCTGCCCCTTCTCGTCCTGAGGCTCCGAACACTGTTTACCGGTTTACTGAGACCACTCAGAACTTCGGTACAGCGGAGTCCCCCGTATACTACACCATTGATATCAGTGGTCTGAACTAAAACAGCTTTTCCAATCCAGACAACGCCCCCGGGCCGCAAGGCCCGGGGGTACTTTGTTAGCTGTTGGCGTCTAGCATCGCGAATGCGTAATAAGTGCCCCCCATCTGATTGCATAAATAATCTGTGTGACTGGTATAGGAGAGGGTAATCTTATTTCCGGACCAGGCGACGTTGATGATGGCCACGCCGGCGCCGTGGGACGACGCGTTAGGACAGTCCCGCACCGTAACCAGGCACTGGTTGGTATTGCTGCCCACAATCATCAAAAACACCGGCCTCTTAGGGAAGGAAAGTGTTCGGGAGAGCTGCCCATCCCCCTTGTAGGTGATGCAGTGGAACTGGCAATTCCGCGATTGCGTCAGACCCTTCAGGGCCCCGTCGATCTTTTCATTGTCCTCATTGAAGTCAGTCCGCAGGACCTTGTCCTCCGCCTCCCACTGGGACAGGCTGTAATGTTCTGTGTGATTGCTTGACATGATGATTCCTCCTTAAAATGGATTCCATATATACGGGCAATCCCCCCCGATGTGGTACGTTTCCATACATTTATTGGAAATGAGGAATCACTGCGCCCAAAAACAGACGCAAAAAAAGCCCGCCGGATGGCGGGCTTCTGTTATGCTCGAAGCACTTCCTGGGCAATCTCCACAAACCTCTGTCCAAAGTGGGACAGGAACCGGCCCTCCTGGTATCCCACCACCAGCTTGCTGAAGGTGGAGGGGTCGGTCAGGGGGAACAGGTCCACACCTGCAGACCCGGGGGTGGGGGCCGGGATGGCCCGCAGGAACAGCTCCGGGCAGATGGTCACCCCAATCCCGGCCTGGGCCATGGCTAAGGTTGTCACAGTGTTCTCCGTCTCCAGAATCAGCTGCGGCTTAAAGTAGTACCGGCTGAAATACTGGTCCACAATATTCCGGGTGCGGTTGCCCCGCTTGATCAGCACAAAGGGCAGCGGCTCAAAGGCCTGGATGTCTGCTCCCCGGGCGTACTGCCGGCGTATCTCCTCCGCCTGGGCCCCGAACAGCCGGTCGGTAAAGGTCTTGGGCACTACCATCACCAGCTGCTGCTCCGTCAGCGGAACCGTAATCACCTTCTCCATGGTGATGGGCTGAAAACAGATAATCAGGTCCGCCCGGCCGTGGGACAGCTCATCCTCCAGCTGGTTGGAGTTGCCCTCGTAGAGGGAGAACTCTACCTGGGGAAACTCGCTGTGAAATTTGGGCAGGATATCGGGCAGAAGAGCCAGCCCGCAGGTGTGGGATATCCCCACCCGCAGCACCCCCACATATTGCCGGTTGATGTCTCCCACCTTGGACAGATACTGGCTGTGGAGATCCAGAATCTGGGTGGCCGTGTCCACCAGCAGCCCGCCGGCGTAGGTGAGAGACAGCTTGGGAGAGCGGGTGAACAGCTTGACGTTCAGCTCCCGCTCCAGGTTTCCGATGTGGTTGGACAGCGACTGCTGGGAGATGTACAGCCGCTCCGCCGCCCGGGTGATGTTCAGCTCCTCCGCCACCATCAAAAAGTACTTAAGATGCTGAAAGTTCAAAACACTCACTTCCCTTGATTGCCATGCCCCAGCTTCTGCCCATTATACCACAGTCAAACAGTTGTAGCAACCCTCGACAAAAAGGTACTTCCCAAAATATAAAAAATATGGCATAATAATCAACAGTGAAGCAATGCTCCAGGGCCGCGCCCTAAAATACATCAAGACAGGAAGGAATGTTGGCTTATGAAATGTCTTATCGTCGATGTCGTCTCCCCCGCAATCGCTGAGGAACTGGGCAAATATATGGAGGTGGATACCAAGATTCTCCCCACTCAGGAGGAGCTGGCCGGCATGATCGGCGACTATGAGGTCCTCATCATGCGCGTAGACCCCGCCATCAACAAGGAAATCCTGGACGCCGCCAAAAAGCTGAAGGTCATCGGCGTGTGTTCCGTGGGCCTGAACCATATCGACATGAACACCGCCGCAGAGAAGGGCATCCAGGTCTTCAACGCCCCCGGCCTCAACGACAACGCTGTGGCCGAGCTGACCATCTCCAAGATGCTGGATATCTCCCGCCACACCATCGACGCCTGCAACGACGTTAAGGTTGGCAAAAACTGGGACAAGTACAAGTTTATGGGCCGGGAGCTGCGGGGCAAGACCCTGGGCATTCTGGGCTTTGGCCGTGTGGGCCAGCGCGTGGCCAAGCTGGCCCACGCCTTCCAGATGTACGTGGTGGCCTACGATCCCTACCTCCCCGAGTACGTCTTCGACCAGGAAGCCACCAAAGGCGTGTCTGTGGATGAGCTGCTGAAGGTCTCTGACTTCGTCTCCATCCACATGCCCCTCACCCCCGAGACCAAGGACCTGTTCAACGCCAAGTCCATCGCCACCATGAAGGACGGCGCGGTGGTGCTGAACATGGCCCGGGGCGGCATCGTCAACGAGCAGGACATGTATGAGGCGCTGAAGTCCGGCAAGCTGGGCGGCTTTGCCACCGACGTGATGGCCAACGAGCTGGCCGCCGGCGGCCTGACCGAGGGCGCGGGCTTCGACTCCCCCCTGTTCGAGTGCGATAACTTCATCGTCACTCCCCACCTGGGCGCCCAGACCACAGACGCCGCCCGGGCCATCGGAGTCCACATCATCAACAAGGTAAAAGGCGCGTTGGGCCTGAAATAAAGTCTGCGGGGCCGCTCTCAAGAGCGGCCCTTTTTTATTGCCGGAGCACCAGACCCAACCGTCCGCCCAACTGGCACAGCACCTCGTTGGGAATGGTGCCGCAGGCTTGGGCGATCTCCTCCACCTGGATCCTCTGCCCGGCCTCCTGCCCGATGAGGGTAACCGCCTGCCCGGGGAGGGCCCGGGGCACATCGGTCACGTCCAAAAGGAGCTGGTCCATACACATCCGGCCCGCCATAGGGCAGGACCGTCCGTTCACCAGCGCCCGCCCGCCCAGCCGGCACAGCGCCCGGGGCAGACCGTCCCCATAGCCGACGGTGACTACCGCCAGCCTGGTCTCCCGAACCGCCTGAAAATCCAGGCCGTAGCCCGCCCGCTCCCCGGGGGCCAGCGTCCGGATACAGGCAATCCGGGCCCGCAGGGAGAGAACGGGCCGCAGGTCCGAGCCTCCGCCCGCCCCATAGAGAGCGATGCCCGCCCGGGCATAGCTGCAGGGCTGAGGCGGCAGGTTCAAAATGCCTCCGCTGGCCTGGATGTGTATTTCCCCCGGATCATGCCCGCCGCGTCTCAGCCGGTCCACCGCCCGGTAGAACCGCTCCAGCTGCCCCTGGGTGTAGTCCCTGTCGGACGGGTTGGGGCTGTCGGATACGCACAGATGGGAGAACACCCCGGTAATATCCAGGTTCTCCATCCCATAAAGCCGGTGCAGCGCGCGGAGATCCTCTGCCGAGACGCCCAGGCGGCGCATCCCGGTATCCAGAGCCAGATGGACGGAGAGCCTCCGGCCTGCGGCGTTCAGGGCCCGGCCATGGGCCTCGTCCGCCACCGTCTGGGTCAGTCCCCAGCGAACCAGCAGTGGGACCGCCTCCGGAGGCGTGTATCCCAAAATCAGGATCATCCCTTGCACCCCCGCCCGGCGGAGCGTGATTCCCTCGTCCAGGCAGGCCACAGCGAAAGCGGTCACCCCCTCCCGCGCCAGCCGCCGGGCAGCGGGGACGGCCCCGTGGCCGTAGGCATCCGCCTTCACCACCGCCATCAGCCTGCACCCGGGGTGCAGCAGGTCCTGAAGGACCCGGGCGTTGTGGGCCAGGGCGTCCAGGTCGATTTCCTTCCAGGCCCGGGCTCGCGGGTCAGTCATAGCGCGCCTCCTTCCAAATCACACGGGGCGGCTGGGCCACGACAGTGCAGCCGTCAGGTACGTCAACGCAGACCACCGCCCCTGCTCCTATTTTTACTCGTTTCCCGATTTTAACTCCGCCCGCAATGACCGCCCCCGCACCAATCAGGCAGCCGTCCCCAATCTCCGGAGCCGCCCGGTCCACCTCTCCGATGGTGACGTTCTGATAAATCCAGCACCCCGCCCCGATTTTGGCATACCGGGAGATGAAGACGCCGTGGAGGCCGTGGGGCAGAATGGGGATGCCCCAGAACACCGCCCCATTTCCGATATACCCGCCGTGACGGTGGGCCATACGATTGAGGAGGAAGGTCAGCACCTGCCGGAGCAGGGGCTGCCTCGTCCCGGCTCTGAGGCGGAACAGCTTCCAGAACAGGGCCAGGCTGTCCCCTTTTGAGAACTCACGTATCCAGGCAATCATGTCAAATACTCCTCCTGTACCAGCCAACCGCCCACCGGGACCAGACCGAGGGCTTCTTTCAGACGGCCGTGCCAAGTGTTGACCAAAATCAGCCGGCTTCATTCCCCCACTCCCAACTCGATCAGCCGGTCCAGCAAAGCGGTAAAATCCAGGCCAATGGCCCGCATCATGCTGGGGTAGCGGCTGTGGGCGGTGAAGCCGGGGATGGTGTTCACCTCGTTGAAGACGAGCTCCCCCTTGGGCGTCAGGAAAAAATCTACCCGGGCAAATCCCCGGCAGCCCAGGGCGGTGTATACTGTTTTGGCCGCCTCCTGTACCTCCTGGGCCTTTTCTGGGGAGATGCGGGCGGGACAGTGGATGGCAGAGGTTTTCAGGGAGTACTTCTCCTCAAAATCGAAGAAATCTCCAGACAGCTCGATCTCGTCCACCACGCCCACTGTCAGATCCGGGGGATTGCCCAGCACGGCGCAGCCCACCTCAAAGCCGGGGACGGCCTCCTCCAGCAGAATCTCCCGGTCGTGGTCAAAGGCGGCGGCGGCGGCCTCCCCCAGCTCCTCCCATCGGGATACCCGGCTGATGCCGAAGGAGGACCCTGCCCGCACCGGCTTGACGAACAGGGGCCAGCCCAGCAATCGGGCATAGTCCTCCAGCTCCGCCGAAGGCGTGTCCAAGGGAAATGCCCGCCCCCGGGGCGCCCGCACTCCGGCCAGAGCTGCCAGCTTATGGGCGCGGTCCTTGTCCATACACAGGGCGCTGGACAGGGTTCCACAACCGACGATGGGCACCCCCGCCAGCTCAAGCAGCCCCTGGACCGTGCCGTCCTCCCCGTTTTTGCCGTGGAGGACGGGGAAGGCCCCTTCAAAGGTCAGCTCCCGCCCGGAGCCATCCATCAGGAGGAGGGCGGCCTGCCCCCGGTCCAGCCGCAGGGCGCAGGGGAGGCCCTCATGGGTCCACCGGCCCGTCCGAGTGATATGGACGGACAGGGCCCGCCAGCGCTGAGGATTCAGATGCTCCAGCACCGCCTGGGCGGACTGGAGGGATACCCCATACTCGCTGGAACAGCCGCCATATAAAATCAAAATTGTCTTCATAGAAACAGCTCCCTTCGGATAGGACCAGCCTACCAGAGGGGAGCTTGTTTTGCTTTGAAATTATCCTGTGAAGTTCTTGCAATTTCCTTGCGATTCCTTAAAGATTTGGTAAACAGACAGTAAATGTGGTGACGCCGTCCTCACTCTGTGCGGTAATGGTCCCGCTATGGAGCTGAACGATCTCCTTGGCTATGGCCAAGCCAAGGCCTGCGCCTCCTGTCCCGGAGGCGCGGGAGCTGTCCAGACGGAAGAACTGCTCAAAAATGCGGCCCAGCTTCTCGGGCGGGATGGTAACGCCAGTGTTGGCGAAGGTGAGGGACAGCCCATCCTCGCCTGCTTCGGCGGCGATTCGCACCTCGGTGCCCGGCGTGCTGTAATGGCAGGCGTTGCGCAGCAGGTTGTCAAACACCCGGGCCAGCTTGTCCGGGTCGCAGGGGTAGAGCAGCTTCTCCGGCAGGAACAGCCGGCAGGTCAGTCCTGCCTCCTCCAGCATGGGGGCAAACTCACTGGCCACCTGCTGAAGCATCCGAGTCAGGTCCACCGGCCGCTTTTCCAGCTCCAGATGGGTGAGGTTGAAGCGGGTGATGTCGAAGAACTCGTTAATCAGGTCTTCCAGCCGCTCCGCCTTGTCCAGGGCCACCCCGGTGTACCGGCTCCGAAGGGCTGGGGAGAGGTCAGGCTCGTCCTGCAGGAGGGTGAGGTAACCGATGACGCTGGTGAGAGGGGTTTTCAGGTCGTGGGCCAGATAGACGATCAGGTCGTTTTTCCGCTGCTCCGCCTCCCGGGCGGCCATAGCGTCCCGCAGGGCCCGCTCCCGAAACAGGTTTAGCTGTGCCTCGGTCTCCTTCATGGCGGCGGACAGGACAATGGGGTCCGCCCCCGGACGGGCCAGTTTCTCCGCCGCATTCACCAGCTCGTTGAGATACCGGACGGGGCGGGCGATAAAAAAGTAGCTGATGACCAGCCAGCCGCCCAGTGTCAGGACGATCCCCAGCAGCAGCACGTTCTGGTGAGCCCAGTGAATCATAGGATACAGCGGCTCGCTGCCTCCCCATGACCTGGACGCGCAAATAAAATAGGCCAGCAACGCCGCCCCCGCCACTCCGCCGGCCCAGGCCAGCAGAGCCAGGATATACCCCATCCACAGTGTGACAGACAGTTTACGCTGCCGGTTTTTTCCGCTACTCAATGGTATACCCCACCCCCCACACGGTCTTGACAAATTTCGGCCTCCGGCTGGGTTCCCCCATTTTCTCCCGCAGGCGGGCAATGTGACTCATAACGGTGTTGTTGCTGTCCAAATACTTCTCTCCCCACACTGCCTCAAACAGCTCCTCGCTGGACACCACCTGCCCCCGTTTCTCGCACAGATACCACAAAATGGAGAACTCCAGCGGCGTCAGTGCCAGCTCCCGGCCGTAGAGCTGGCACTTGTGGGTGGCCCTGGAGATTTGCAGCCCCCGAAAATCGAATTCCTCCGGTTCAGGCTGGAACTGTTGGTTGTACCGGGTGTACCGCCGCAGCTGGGTCTTTACTCGGGCCACCAGCTCCAGCGGATTGAATGGTTTGGTGATGTAGTCGTCCGCCCCCAGGGTCAGGCCGGTGATCTTGTCCATATCCTCCACCCGGGCGGTGAGCATAATAATGGGGAACAGGTGTTCCTCTCGGATTTTCTGGCACAGGGCAAACCCATCCATGTCAGGCAGCATCACATCCAGGAGGGCCAGGTCGGACGACCGCCCTTTGATGTACTCCAGTGCCGGCGCCGCAGCGGCAAATTTGTGGACATCGAAGCCCTCATTGGTCAAATAGACTTCGACTAAATCGGCAATGGCCGCCTCATCATCTACGACTAAAATGTGCTGGGGCATAGCTGGCAACCTGCTTTCCTAAGGAAATTCTCCGGATGTTCCAGATCAGAGACAGTATACCATGCCCGTCTACCAAATGTCTACCAAAAAACCCGCCAAGTCCCTGGGGCGCAGGGGCTGGCGGGTTTTTCTGTTTCCGGCCGGTCTACCAGATGTCTACCAACTCCACTTTTTGACACCGAAACCGGCGATTTTTTCGGATTTTCCTCCCATTTTTGCAATTCTGAGCGACACGCAAGAAGTGTGACACAAGTCTGTTATTTGAGATTGAAAGAAAGACGGCAAAAATTTGTAGAAAAAGCAGATTTTTGCGGACTGAAAAAATTTTTCTGCCGGAACGTGTGTGGGAAAATGTTTCAGCAAGACGGAGGAGGCGGTAAAATGAAAAATCCGGGTCAGGAATTCGATCCTAAAGCTATGGTTGTTGTGCTGTTTCAAATGGAGGCCAACAAGGACACAGACGGGGGACTCAAAATTACCACAGTCATTTTAATTTGTTTTACAAGGTCAGATCGGACGGAAAGGCCAAAAGTGCGCCGGTATCCGCGGCACTACAGATGGCGTGGCCCGAATCAAAAGTATCGATATGAACTGTAATTGTCTTAGCGGAAAACAGGTCTTCTTTCAGTTGAAAGTGCCTCCACCTTGTGGTAAAATAAGGCGAATCAAATAATAGAGGGGAAGTTGGGCCATGAGAAATATTCCTGCCGCCGCAATCACCGCCGCCGTAGCCCGGCTTTGCATCCGGGCCAACACCGTCCTGCCTGAGGACGTAACCGACACCATGGAGCTGGCCTGCTTTTGGGAGACCTGGCCCCTGGCCGAGGAGACCCTGAAGCTGCTCCAGCAGAATCAGTTGGACGCCTGGAAGCGGAATCTGCCTATCTGTCAGGACACGGGCATGGCCTGTGTCTTTGTGGAGCTGGGTCAGGAGGTCCACATCGACGGGGACTTTGAGGAGGCCATCCACCAGGGGGTCCGCCAGGGGTACACAGAGGGCTATCTGCGCAAGTCCATCGTGGCCGACCCCCTGCGTCGGGTCAACACAGAGGACAACACCCCGGCCTCTATTACAGTACGTATTGTTCCCGGAGACCAGCTGGCTGTTACTGTGGTGCCCAAGGGCTTCGGGTCGGAGAACATGAGCCGGCTGGCGATGTTAAAGCCCGCCGACGGGGTGGAGGGCGTGAAGCGGTTTGTGGTGGACACCGTCCGGCTGGCCGGGCCCAACCCCTGCCCGCCGGTGGTGCTGGGGGTGGGCATCGGGGGCTCCTTCGACAAGGTGGCCGCCCTGGCCAAGCATGCCCTGCTCCGTCCCCTGAATGAGCCCAACCCCGACCCCTTCTACGAAAATCTGGAGGACGAGCTGCTGAAGGAGGTCAACGCCCTGGGCATCGGCCCCCAGGGCTTCGGGGGGAAGATCACCTGCCTGAACGTTGCCATCGAGACCGCCCCCACCCATGTGGCCGGCCTGCCTGTGGCGGTGAATGTGAGCTGTCACGTCACCAGGAGAGCGACGGAGGTGCTGTAATATGGCTGGATATATGGTCTGCTGGCCCCAGGACCGGTGGAAGGAGATCCAAAAAGCGGGAGATGTAGGCCCCATCAAGGTGGTCTACGGCAGCATCCACGCCCGGATGCCCACCATCGCCTCTATTCAGGTGGGGGACGTGGTCTTCCCCGTCACCCAGATGAACAAGCACCTGTATGTGCTGGCCCGCCTGCCCGTCACCCACCGGGAGCGCGCTTTCGACTACACCATGCGGGAGTTGGGGACAGATCACAGCGCCCTGATCCCGGAGGGTATCGCTATGGAGTATCAGGAGGACTTTATCTGGACCTGGGATTGCAGAAAATTCAACTGCCGCGAGGCCGTGCCGGAGGGAATCCGGGTAATTCCCAAGTCTGAACAGGTGGAAAAGCCCCACCTGGAGCATCAGAACCCCTTCAACTGCTGTTCCCAGTGGGCGGTGTGGGGGGAGGAGGGGTCCTCTATCGCACCAAGGCAGCTCCCCGACGAGGTCCTGCCCCAGCTGCGTTTCGGCTACCCGAAAAGCAAGGAAAAGCCGCTGAAATTTACCGCAAACGGCAGTGTACTGTCCAGCAGTCTGGCCGCCACCCGGCGGATGAGCGAGGAGACGTTTGCGGTGTTTGAACAGCTATTCCAATAATGGAGGCGTTTTTATGCAATATAATCTGACTACCCCCGTCACCCGGGAGGACCTGGCCCCGCTGAAGGCGGGGGACACGGTGCTGCTGTCCGGGGTGGTGTACACCGCCCGGGACGCCGCCCACAAGCGGATGATGGAGCTGCTGGACAAGGGAGAGTCTCTGCCCTTCCCGGTGGAGGGCTCCGCGCTGTACTATGTGGGCCCCACCCCGGAGCGGCCGGGGGATGTGATCGGCTCCGCCGGGCCCACCACCAGCGGGCGGATGGACGCCTACTCCCCCCGGCTGCTGGACCTGGGTCAGGCCGTCATGATCGGCAAGGGGGCTCGGAACCAGGCCGTCAAGGACGCCGTTGTCCGCAACGGCGCCGTCTATCTGGCCGCCCTGGGGGGCGCCGGGGCCCTGATGGCGGCCAGCGTGAAAAAGCTGGAAATCATCTGCTGGGAGGACCTGGGCTGTGAGGCGGTGCGCCGGCTGGAGGTGGAGGATATGCCCCTCACCGTCATCCTGGACGCCCACGGGGGCGACCTGTACCAGAGCGGCCCGGCGGCCTATCTGGCCAGCCTGGAGGAGAAATAAAGGTCCGGTTTATGGGACAGGACCTGTGATAGTCTTTACACACTCAGCATGGAAGGAGAAACGACTTATGAATCAGGAATTTTTAGACCGGCTGGAGCAGTGGAACGAGGAGGACAAGTATCAGGAGATCATCGACGCCATCGAGGCCCTGCCGGAAGAAGCGCTGGACTTCACCCTCACCAGCGCCCTGGCCCGGGCCTACAACAATCTGGCCATCGACGTGATGCCGCCGGAGGACCGGCCCCTGTACCAGCGGGCCCTGGACCTGCTGCTGCCTCTGGAGGGGCAGCTGGAGGAGGCGGCAAAGCAGGACCCGGACACGGCCCACACCTGGAATTTCCGGGTGGCCTACGCCTACTACTACCTGAACCAGGAGAGCCAGGCCCTGCCCCACTTCGAGAAGGCCCTGGAAGCCCGCCCTGGGGACGAGGATACCCTGGAGTTCATCGACCGCTGCCAGCAGTGCCTGGCCCTGCCCCTGTATATGAGACCCTTCCGGGGACGGACCGAGGAGGGCTGGAGCTCCTTCCTGGCGGGGGAGGGGGAACTGCGGGCCCTGATGGACCAGGAGGACCGGGAGGCGGTGGGTGAAAAACTGGTGGACCGGTGTACCGAGCTGCTGGCCCCCGCCTTCGCCGACGTGGCCTTTGAGCTGGGCCACAACGGGGAGAAGTATGAGCTGATTCTGGTCCCCGAGGGGGACCGGACCCGGCTGTTTCAGCTGGCCTACTTCCAGAAGCGCGCCCCCAAGGAGCTGCTGGACAAGTGGAATATTCTGGTGGGCCGCACCCGGAGTAGCGGCTTCGGCCTGCGGATGAACGGCCAGGACATCACCCCCGAGGACGTGCAGGTGTGGGCGGAGAAGACTGAGGACAACGGCGTGGGCCTGCGGCTGTACTGCGAAAAGCTGGCCCCCCTGTGGAAGGTGGACCAGAATCAGGTCTATCACATGATCTACATCCTGCTGGACCAGTCCCTGGGGGAGCTGGCCGCCATGCGGTATGTGGACTATCTGGACATTCTGGACGCCCCGGCGGAGGGGGCGGCCATGACCTTGGATAAGCTGGCGGATTTTGTGGCCACGGAGGTGGACCCGGAGGGCTGGCCCCGGGCCAACGACCCGGAGCTGGCCGGCCAGCGGTACACCGCCTATAAGGGCAAGCCCTCCGAGGCGGAGGACTGGCCCCTGCGGGCCGACGTGTATGTGGGGGTGACCTGCTGCGTACCCCTGCTCAAGGGCTATTTCCAGGGGGACGACTACTACATGGACCGCCTCCACCGGGACGGGGTGGTACCCGGCTTCTTCTACTACCCCCTGGACGGGGTGGATCAAAAGGAGATCCTGGACCTGCGGGACCAGCTGGAGCAGGCCATCGCCGCCCGGTGTGGCGAGGGGATCGTTACCTTCACCGGCGGGGCCACCGGGGTGAGTTTCGGCTATCTGGACTTCATCGCCTGGGACCTGAGGACCCTGCTGGACGCCGCGGTGGAGGTCTTCGCCGGGGCCCCAGTGGACTGGGCCGCCTTCCACACCTTCCGCTTTAGCGCCAGCGGCATCGGGTTAAAGCAGTCGAAGGAGGCGTAAGACAAAAAGCCCTCCTGCCAAGGGGGGCGTCAGGGGAGGTCGAGAACATTGAGCATCGGATTAAGCTTCACCGGGAAAATAGACAGTCCCAAGGCGCTGCTGGAGGGGGCGAACATCCTGGCGGAGGAGCGGAAATACCGCCTGACCGCCGGAGACGCCGGTATGAAGGTTATCATGTGCCCCCTGGGGGGGGAGCTGGGCGTGCTGTGGCGCCCGGAGGGGGATCCGGCCGGACCCTGGCTGGTGCGGGGGGGCTGCGTGTCCACCCCTGCGGGAGCCGGGCTGCACCGGGCAGCGGTGGAGCTGCTGGACAGCCTGCCCATCCAGGCCCTGACGGTGGAGGACGAGACCGGCTTCTACCGCCACCGGGACTTCCGGCGGATGAAGGAGGAGCACTTCTACCCCTGGCTGCGCACCCTGGTGGACGTGTGCCGCCGGGAGAGCGGCAAGGGGGTGTCCGGCATGCAGCTGTGCTGGGACCTGGAGCAGTACGCCCCCGAGGATATCCCCGACACGGTGGTCACCCCCATGGGACGGTTCCGCCTGAGCGAGCTGGCGGAGCTGGAGAAACAGGGGATCGAGGCCCTGGCCGAACGGTTCTTCCTCTGGAACGGACGGACCCAGGACGCCGGTTTTTTCCGCAACCGGGCCATCAACACCTTGTGGGAGGACTGCTGTTTCGCCCCCTCCGCCCGCAGCCAGGAGGACGCCGCCGTCAATACCTCTATTTTGGACGACCTGGAGCGGGCGGCCAGGCTGGACCCCTCCCTCCCTCTGCCCCGAAGCGCCTACAGGGAGCTCTGCGCCCTGGCGGAGCGGGAGCCCGCCCTGCCCGACGGACCCGAGCTGACGGAGGAGTTTGAGCCCGGCTATCGGAAGGGGCTGATTACCCACGCGGTGGGAGCGCTGCGGCTCACCCTGCCCGGCTCCTGCCTGTGCGGCTGGGAGCAGTGGGAACAGGGCGGCGCCCACATCTGGAGCGACGGCACGGGCCAGGGCCCTGTCTGGCGGGTGGTCGCCTACCGGACGCGGGAGGGAGACGCCCGATTTACCGGCCGCCTGGACTCCCTCCACGGGGTGGAACAGCGCAAGCTAAAGGGCGGCGCCCTGCGCTGGGGCTGGAAGGATATCCGGGAGGCGGGAGAGCGGCTGTATCAGGCGGAGTGCGAGATCATCACCGGCCCCGCCCTGTATTTTCTCACCGCCACCTGCAGTGCTCCCAGTGACCTGGGCCAGGTAGCCCAGACCATCGGCCGTATCGCGGTGGTCAGCAACAGGGCACAGAAGGAGACGGTGCAGGCGCAGTTCTGACAAAGGCCCCTCGGAGAGGGAGTCACCCCGAAAAAAGATAGGAGTTTTGAATTATGAGCATCGGATTCAGCTTTACCGGCAAGGTGAAAAAACCGGAGACGCTAATCGCCGCCGCCAAAAAGCTGGCGGAGGAGCGGAGCTACGGCTTCTACCTTGGAGAAAACGGCCTGAACATCAGCCTGTGCCCACTGGACGGCAGGGTATACATAGCCTGGAAGAAGGAGAGCGGCCTGTTTGGACAGTACACAGTGGAGGGGGAATGCCGTTCCACCCCCGCCGGGCCGGGACTGCACAAGGCGGCGGTGGAGGCAGTGGACGGTCTGGGCATTCAAAAGCTGGAGGTGGCCGACGAGACAGAGTACTATCAGCACCGGGACTTTGGCCGGATGCTCCGGGAGCACTTCCACCCCTGGCTGAAGACCATGGTGGACGTGCTCACCGGCCAGTTCGGAGAGGACCACACCAACGTGTGTATGTGCTGGGACCTGAACTCGTATATGCCTGAGAATGTCCCCGGCACAGTGGTTACCCCGGTGGGGCGGTTTTCCGCCAGGTGGATGCGGGAGACCGTGGAAAATCAGGGCATTGAGGCCCTGGCGGAGCGGTTTTTTCTCTGGTATCACCCCGGCAAGCGTGACGCCCTCTATGACCGGCAGGTGGCCCTGAACCTGCTGTGGGAGCTGTGCTATTACGCCCCCTCCTCCCGTCATAAGGAGGACGCCAGCATAAACGGGACCATCTGCGACAATCTGGAGATGGCCGCCACGTTGGACCGGAACATCCCTCTGCCCCGTAAAGCCTATGAGGAGATCTGCCAGCTGGCCTGCCGCACCCCCGCCCTGCCCGAGGGACCGGAGCTGACGGAGGAGTTTGAGCCCGGCTACCGGAAGGGGCTGGTCACCTGTTCCATCGGCTCCCTGCGTTTCACCATCCCTGGCAGCTACCGGTATGAGCGGGAGCAGTGGGACGAGAACAGCGGCTGTGACCTGTGGTGTGATGACGCCGCTATGAGCCCCATCTGGCGGGTGAACGGCTATCAAAAGCGGGAGGGGAGCGCCGCCTTTACCCCCACGCTGGACGGCGACAACGACCTGACCGAGTTTGAAATTGAAAACGGCGCCGTCCGCTATGGCTGGCGGGAACTGCCCCAGGAGAATGGACAGCCGCTCTGGCAGGTCCGGGCTGAGGTCATTACCGGCCCCTCCCTGTTCGTCATCACCGTGACCCATCTGGAGCCGGAGGAGCGGCCCGGTATCGTGGAGCTGGTGAGGAAGATCACCGTCCAGACCCAGGACGTGAAGAAGCAGACAATTCAGGCCGACAAATAAGGAGGACGAAACTATGACAAATCAGCAGCAGGCGGCGGTAGCCGCTATGACGGAGTGGCTTGCCCACCCCCAGGAGCTGGGCAAGGCCCCGGCCAAAATCGAGATCGCGGGGGAGTTCGACCTCCACGACTGCCACTACTACATCCTTAAATACAAAAAGTCCCTGCTGGGCAAGTGGCTGGTGGGGGTGTGCGGCTTTGAGGACGCCGAAACTCTGGAGCCCTGCGGCCACACCTTCAGCCAGATGGAGCTCTACGACCCCGCCGATGCCCAGGAAAAGTGCCAGGCCATGGTGGAGATGATCCGCCAGTACTGGATGGACCGGGCCCAGGAGGAGGTGGAGCGCCAGAGCAAGGCCGGGCCCTTCTCCGGCTTCGTGCTGCTGTCCGCTCCGGAGTGGGACCTGGAGGCCTTTAAGCAGCAGCTGAAAGCGGATTGGGACATCGACTATCCCTCCACAGACGGGGAGCAGGCCGAAGAGAACGACGATAAGACTGTGGCGGTCTTCGATGTGGACGGCATGGCGGTGGCCATCTCCCTGATGGATTTCCCCGTCCCCGACGGCGAGGCGGAGTATTGGGCCAACAGCAACTTCATGGAGAAGGACGCAGCGGTGTCCGCCGCCAAGGCCCACCAGGCCCATGTGCTGGTGGCGATTCTGGACCAGATGAGCGAGGGGCGCCCCCGCCGCCAGCTGGGGGAGCTGTATGTAAAGCTGGTGTCTACCCTGCTCAAGGCCCCCAACGCCCTGGGGGTGTATACCAACGGCACCGTCTGGCTGCCCGACTACTTCATCCAGGTCTCCCAGGACCTGAAAGAAGGTGATCTGCCCCTGATGGATCTGGTGTTTGTGGGGCTGGTGCAGTATGAGAAGGGCATCTGCGGCTGGACCAACGGCCTGCGGGCCTTCGGCAAGGACGAGCTGGAGATTCGGGACAGCCAGCAGTCCCCTCAAGATGTCCACGAACTGCTGCTCAACGTCTCCGGCTATCTGATTGAGGAGGATGTCACCCTTCAGGACGGCGAGACCCTGGGCTACACCGCCGAGCAGAAGCTCCACATCACCCGGTCCGAGGGGGTCAACGTGGAGGGGATGTCCCTGAAAATCGGGTTTTAATAAAACGCATCTCCCTGTGTAGGGCGTGACCACTGGGCACGCCGCCAAAATATTTACCGGCGCGCCGAGGTCGTCGCGCCCTACAAATATCAAGAAGGTGTTCCAAAATGAACGACTTTTTATCTCTCCTGAACAAATGGAACCAGGAGGACGAGTACCAGAAGATCATCGACTGCCTGGAGAAGCTGTCCAACACCCAAAAGCTGGACTATACCCTCACCTGCCAGCTGGCCCGGGCCTATAACAACATTGCCGACCTGGATAAGCCGGAGGCCAAAGGACAGCTCAAGCGGGCAGAGGAGCTGCTGCGCTCCGTGGAGGCGGAGGGGACAGAGGACCCTCTTTGGCACTACCGCCTGGGCTACTCCCTGTTCTACCAGGACCGGGAGGAGGAGGCCCTGTCCTGCTTCCAGCGGGCTTTGGAGCTGGACCCGGAGGATGAGGATACCAAGTACTTCATCAAGGAGTGCGAAAAGTATATCGACGCCAAGCAGTGTCAGCCGGAGATGTACGAACAGGAGGACTGGGACGCGGTGGAGGCCCACCTGGAGCGGTACTTCGGTCCCTGCGACAACGTGTTTCACGAGATCATGTCCCCTGATATCCACGTGGATATCTACATCATGAAGCCCACCCCGGAGCGGAATTACTACGTCCTGTCCACCTTCGGCATGGGGGCCCACCGGATGAACGTTCCCGAGGAGCTGGCGGACAGGAAGCTGGAGCGGGCGGAGATTATCGTCACCCTGCCCCCCGACTGGAAGGTCACCGAATCGGGGGAGGAGTGGTACTGGCCCATCCGCTGGCTGAAAATCCTGGCCCGGCTGCCCATCAACGAGGACGGCTGGCTGGGCTGGGGGCACACCATTGCCAACCCGGACGACGCCCCCTTCGCCGACAACACCAGGCTGTGCGGCCTGGTGCTCACCGAGCCCCAGGGCTTCGACGAGGACGCGGTGTGCTGTCCCCTCCCCGGCGGGGACGAGGTGAACTTCTACCAGATGATCCCCCTCACCTTCGAGGAGATGCAGTTCAAGCTGGCCCACGACGCCCAGACCCTGCTGGAACGCTTCACCCCGGAGCAGCTGGCGGTGGTGGACATCCGCCGGGATAGTGTCTGCCCCGACGCGCCGGAGAAGCGGTTTGCCATCCCCCGGGAGGAGCTGAAGGAGCTGTATCAGGGGGAGGGCCCCCAGGGCTGCATCGCCACCGACCGCATCGTGGTGGACGGGGCCCCGGTGGGCTACTGCTGGCGGGAGGAGCCCGACTCCGGCGACGAGGCCTGGGACAGCGGCTGGCGCTTCACCGCCGGGGACGAGAGCGACGCCTACATGGATGACCCGGACCGCTCCGGCGTCTACGCCCTGAACACCATCTGCAACTACGACCCGGATGTGATCCCCCTGCTGGACTCTGAGCCCGGCACCGCCTGGAGCCGGGGGGAGGATGGGATATTCCGGCCCGAGCTGTATGATGAAGATTGACTCAATGTCACATCATTTAGGGCCTGTTTGAAAAATGTCAACATGCCCAAACGCCGGCTCTTTTTCCACCATGCTTTGCCAATTTTCCTTGAAATACATCCAGTATTCCCGCGTCAAATAGTCTTCGTCTGGCGAAAAAATTTCTCGCCGTCGGGCACATTTCCATTTTTCAAACAGCGCCTAATCAAGGGAGGAACAAAATGAAAAAAGATGAACAAAAGAAAGTCATATATGTTTTCACAGTTTGCATAGTAGGTGCTATCGTAATTTGCCTCATACCTTATTTATTTCATCTATTCTCAAATTGAACAGGAGGACACAGACATGGACATCAAAGGAACACGGACCGCGGAAAATCTCCGCAAGGCCCTGGCTGGGGAGTCTATTGCCCGCAACAAGTACACCTACTTTGCCATGGCCGCCCGGGCCAACGGGGACGAGGAGATGGCCGCCGCCTTTGAACAGATGGCCCAAAATGAGATGATGCACGCCAGGTTCTGGTTCGAGCTGCTCTACGGAAAGCCCACCGACACCAAGGAGTGCCTGACCCAGGCCGCCATGGGGGAGTACGGCGAGTGGCACGACATGTACCCCGATTTCGCCGCCCAGGCCCGGGCCGAGGGGCTGGAGGATATCGCCGTCATGTTCGAGAAGGTGGCCGCCATTGAGCGCAATCACGAGGGCCGCTTCATGACCCTGCTGGCCAAGCTGTCCAAGACCCCTCCGGAACAGGCCCCTGCCCGAGAGGCGGCGCAGGATGCGCCCGCTCCCCGGCAGAAGAAAACCGGCTACCGCTGTCAGTTCTGCGGCGCGGTGTTTGAGGAGCGGCCCGACGTCTGTGATACCTGCCAGGCCATCGGGGCCTTTGAGCTGGTGGACTACTACGAATAAGAATATGAGGCCCCGGCAGTTTTTGAACTGCCGGGGTTGACTTTTTCTTCCGCCTCCTGTATAATCCAAACTGTCTCAAATAAGACAATTTGGAGGGATTGCTTTGTCTCTCAGCCGTTCCGAAATTTCCCTTCTCACCGCCGGCCCTCTGTTCCGCGGGGTCAGCGAGGAGCTGCTCCAGACGTTGGCGGGGACGGAGGGGGCCAGTCTGGTCCGGTTTGACTCCGGGGTGGTGTACAGCCCCAGGCACTTCCGCCGCTCCCTGGGGGTGGTGCTGTCGGGACAGCTCCAGGTGACCAAGGGGGCGCTGGCCGTCAGCGTGCTGGGGCCGGGAGACCTGTTCGGGGCGGCCGCCCTGTACAGCGACGAGCCTGAGTTCGCCTCCACCGTCACCGCCAAAGGCCCCAGCCGGTGCCTGATGCTGGAACAGCCGCTGGTGGACCGGCTTCTGGCTGAACACAGCCAGATCCGGGAAAACTATCTGCGCTACCTCACCGGACGGGTCCGGTTTCTGTCCGGGCGGCTGCAAACTCTGGCCCAGCCGGGGGTGGAGGGCAAGCTGGCCCGCTACCTGCTGGCCGACGGGGGCAGCTCCTGTCCAGCCACTGAGCTGTGCCAGCGGTTGGGAGTGAGCCGGGCCTCCCTTTACCGGGCCTTCGCCGCCCTGGAGGACAGCGGCCTCATCCGCCGGACGGGCAAGACGATTACCGTCATTGACCCCGCCGGGCTGGAGACGGTGCTGTGACCGGCCTGCAACCGGACTTGCCCGTAGGGGGCGGCCTCCGCGCCGCCCCGCGTCCCCATGCTCCATCGACGGGGCGGCACAGAGGCCGCCCCCTACAACCAAGGAAAGGAAGATTTTTATGAAACGCACCCTCTCTCTGCTCCTCACCGCGGCCCTGGCCCTGTCTCTCCTGGCAGGCTGCGGGCCCAAGAATCCCCCCGCCGGGACCTCCAGCTCCGCCGCTCCCGGCTCGGCCAGCTCCAGCCAGCCGGACGGGTCCGACCAGGACAGCAGCCAGTCCACCCCGGAGGTAGACGCCCCGGTCATCAAGTTTATGGCCCTCTCCGGCCCCACCGGAGTGGGGGCCTCCTGGCTGATGAAATACTACTCCGCCGAAAAAGCCTTTACGGATATGCCCTTCATCCTGGACAGCACCATTGTCACCGACAACACCGAGGTTCAGGCCGCGCTGAACAACAAGACAGTAGATGTCGCCGCCATCGCCACCAACGCCGCCGCGTCCCTCTACGCCAAGACCGACGGGGGCATCCAGGTGCTGGCTGTCAACACCCTGGGGGTACTCTACATCCTGGAGAAGGGGGACACCGTCCACGCCATGGCCGACCTGGCGGGCAAAACCCTGTACGCCCCCTCCAACACCAAAGGGGCCAACCCGGAGCACATTCTCAACCACCTGCTGGAGGGCAGCGGCGTGGACCCCTCCGAGGTAAATATTGAGTGGCTCACCCCCCAGGAGATCACCGTGAAAATGACCTCCTCTGATGCCGGCATCTGCATGCTCCCCGTCCCTGCCGCCACCGCCCTGCTGGTGAAGGACAGCGGCGTCCGGGAGGCGGTTTCCCTGTCCGACGCCTGGCAGGACCTGGAGGGTTCCCCCCTGCCCATGGGCTGTGTGGTGGCCCGCACCGAGTATATTGAGGAGAATCCCCTCGGGGTGGAGGCCTTCCTGGCCGCCTATGAGAAGTCCATCAACTATATCAGCGACCCCACCAACAGCGCCGACGCCTCCGCCCTGGTAACTCAGTACGAGTTCGCCCCCAACGACCAGGTGGCGGCCAGAGCCATCCCCCAGTGCTCCCTTACCTTCATTACCGGCCAGGAGATGAAGGACATGCTGGAGGACTACTACTCCATCCTCTTCCAGGTGGAGCCCAAGTCCATCGGCGGCGGCCTGCCCTACGACTCCTTCTACTATGGGGTGGGCTAAGCCCCTGAAAAAGCTGCTGTACGCCCTGCCGGCCCCCGCCTTCTGGCTGGGGGTCTGGCAGGTCTGCGCCTTTCTGGTGGACCGCCACCTGGAGGGCAGAGGCAACGAGCTGCTGCTGCCCTACCCCGCCTCCGTCTGGACCGCCCTGGCCGCAATGGCGGGGACAGGGGAGTTCTGGGGGGCCGTGCTGACCTCCCTGGGCCGGATCGCCCTGGGCCTGGCCTGGGGCGTAACCATCGGGGCGGTGCTGGCCGTCCTCACCTGCGCCTCCCCCTGGGCGGACCGGCTCCTCTCCCCCGCTATCCGGGTGGTGCGGGCCGCCCCGGTGGCCTCCTTCATCCTGTTGGTGCTGCTGTGGACCGGGCGAAACACCGTCCCGGCGGTGATCTCCGCCATGATGGTCACCCCAGTGGTGTGGGATAACCTGTCCCGGGGCATCCAGGCCATCGACCCCAGGCTGCTGGAGCTGGCCCGTTGTTATCGGTTTTCCCGGTGGAAGCAGGTGGTCCTTGTCTATCTCCCCGCCCTGCGGCCCTACATCCTCACCGCCCTCACCACCGCCACCGGCCTGGCCTGGAAGTCGGGGGTGGCGGCGGAGGTCCTCTGTCTGCCCGAGCCCTCCCTGGGCCAGCGCATCTACTACACCAAGTACTACCTGGACATCCCGGAGCTTTTTGCCTGGACGGCGGTGACGGTGGCCCTGAGCATGGTGCTGGAGCGGCTGCTCCGGGCCTGTGTGGCCCGGTGGGGAAGGGGGTGGGGGCGGTGATCCGGTGCAGAGACCTCACCGTCTCCTTTGGGGACAGGACGGTGCTGGACCGCTTTTCCTTCGACGTCCCGGCCGCCGGGGTCACCGCCCTCAGCGGACCCTCGGGCTGCGGCAAGACCACCCTCCTCCGGGTGCTGGCCGGGCTGGAGAAACCCCGGAGCGGGGCGGTGGAGGGGATTGTCCCCCGCCAGACCGCCATCCTTTTTCAGGACGACCGCCTCCTCCCTTGGCGGACGGTGGAACAGCATCTGACCGATGTCCTCCCCAAATCCCGCTGGGGGGAGGTCCCCGCCCGGCTGGCCCTGGCCGAGCTGGAGGGGGAGGAGAAGACTTTCCCCGCCGCCCTGTCCGGGGGGATGGGCCGGCGGCTGGCCCTGGCCCGGTGCCTGGCCCTGGAGGCCGGGCTGTACCTGCTGGACGAGCCCTTTGCCGGGGTGGACCTGCCCCGGGCTCTGCGAATTTTGGAGCGGCTTAAAAAACTTCCCGCTCCCGTTCTGCTGGTCAGCCATGAGCCCGCTGTCCTGTCCGCCGCCAACGCCGTGATCGAGCTGGACGGTCCGCCCCTGCATATGATGTAAATAAGCACAGGTTCCAATCAAGTGGAACCTGTGCTCTCTTTATTGCATATATTCCTCTGCCAGCCGGACCTCTCCCGCCGCCAGGGAGGCGGGCACGTCGATGATCCGCTGGTTGGAGGACCCCCGGAACCGCAGCCCCAGATCCTTCTTTGCCAGGACAAAGGGGCCGTCCACCAGCACGTCCAGCCCCTCCAGCAGCTCCCGGCTGTGTTCCCCGACTTTTCCGTCGGCCAGCTCCTCGAAAAGATAGCCGGAGTAGCACCAGATGCTCTTGCCGGGCAGCTCTTTCCGCACCCGTCTCACCAGATCAAGAACGGCGGACTGGTTGTCCGGCTCGAAGGGCTCACCCCCCAGCAAGGACAGCCCCCGGATGTGGTCCGGGGCCAGCAAGGCAAGGATTTTTTCGATTTCTTCTTCCCCAAAGGGGGAGCCGTAGGAAAAGTCCCAGGTCTCCGGGTTGAAGCACGCCTCACAGCGGTGGGTGCAGCCGGACACAAACAGCGACACCCGCACCCCCGGGCCGTTGGCCACGTCTACCTTTTTAATATCGGCATAGTTCAACGCCTGAACACCGCCTTTCTCATCCTAAAATAGCTTTTCCTTGTCCATCTGGATCAGCTGTGCGCTCCGGTCGGCAGCGGTGAAGACAACGCCATAGGAGCAACGGGGGAGGACCTCAAAATTGCAGCGGGCGTTGGCCAGGGGCTTACCACGACAGGTCAGTGTGGCCAGCAGCTCGGTTTTGCCGGGGAGGAGATGACAGGCCACCCCTTTCTTCATCAAGGGTTGGGGAACGTCAATGCTGTCAAATAGTCTGGAGGCCGTCCCGTAGAAGCACTCCACCTCGCCGCCGCTCCGGTCCAGGTCCTGGGCGTAGATGTATAGGGTGGCGGCGTCCGGGTGGGCTGCCAAAAACTTGGCGGACACCGCCTGGGACTGCTTCCGTCCCAGCCTGAGCAGCAGCACAATGGCCGCCAGACAGAGGATGGTGACAACCGCCAAGGCCGCGGGACTGAGAGGCTGCGCGAACAGGTCCATTGTGTTGTCGCCTCCGCTCGATCAAAGGTGCAGCACTCGGGACTTGATCTCCTTGGTCTTGCCCACGTTCCAGAAGTTCTCCCCCAGATAGCCGCAGGTGCGCCGGGTAACGTTCATCTTGGACTGATCCCTGTTGTGGCACACGGGGCACTCCCACTGGAACTCCTCGTTGATCTCGATCTCTCCGTCGTAGCCGCAGCACTGGCAGTAGTCGCTCTTGGTGTTGAACTCGGCGTACTGGATGTTGTCGTAGATAAAGCGGACCACGTCCTTCAGGGCCTCCAGGTTGTGGCGCATGTTGGGGATCTCCACATAGGAGATGCACCCGCCGGTGGAGATGCGCTGGAACTGGCTCTCGAAGGTGAACTTGTCAAAGGCATCGATCTTCTCCCGCACGTCCACATGGTAGCTGTTGGTGTAGTAGCCCTTGTCGGTGACGTCGGCGATAGTGCCAAAGCGCTCCTTGTCGATGCGGGCAAAGCGGTAGCACAGGGACTCGGCCGGGGTGCCGTAGAGGGCGAAGCCGATGTTGGTTTCTGCCTTCCAGTCGTCGCAGGCCTTGCGCAGGCGGTTCATCACCCGCAGGGCAAACTCGGTGCCGCCCGGCTGGGTGTGGCTGACACCGGTGACCAGCTTGGTCACCTCATACAGGCCGATGTAGCCCAGGGAGATGGAGGAGTAGCCGCCGTAGAGCAGGGGCTCGATGGAGGCCCCCTTGGGCAGACGGGCGATGGCCCCGTACTGCCAGTGGATGGGGGAGGAGTCGGACCGCACCTTTTTCAGGGCGTTGTGCCGGCACATAATGGCCTCGAAGCACAGATTCAGCCGTTCCTCCAGCAGGGACCAGAACTTGTCCTCGTCGCCATTGGCCAGGATGCCGATCTGGGGCAGGTTGAGGGAGACCACCCCCTGGTTGAACCGGCCCTCGAATTTGTAGTTGCCATTCTCGTCCTTCCAGGGGGCCAGGAAGGACCGGCAGCCCATGGGAGAGAAGACGTTGCCCTGGTAGTTCTCCCGCATCTTCTTGGCGGAGATGTAGTCGGGGTACATCCGCTTGGCGGAGCACTGCACGGCCAGCTCGGTGAGGTAGTCGTACTTGCCCCCCTTTAGGCAGTTGTGCTCGTCCAGCACGTAGACCAGCTTGGGGAAGGCGGGGGTGATGAACACGCCCTTCTCGTTCTTGATGCCCTCCAGCCGCTGGCGGAGGACCTCCTGGATAATCATGGCGTTCTCCTCGATATAGGGGTCGCCCTCCTGGAGGTTGAGGAACAGCGTCACGAAGGGGGACTGACCATTGGTGGTCATCAGGGTGTTGATTTGATATTGAAGCGTCTGCACCCCGTTTTTCAGCTCGCACCGGAGCTGGTCCATCACCAGGCGGTCCATGGTGGCCTCGTCCACCTTGCCGGCGCACTCATAGGCGATGTGAGACTTGAATTTCTCCTTGCTGCGGCGCAGGTACTTACCCAGATGACGCAGGTCCACGCTCTGGCCGCCGTATTGGTTAGAGGCCACGCAGGCGATGATCTGGGTGGTGATGGTGCAGGCCACCTGGAAGGTCTTGGGGCTCTCAATGAGCTTGCCGTTCATCACGGTGCCGTTCTCCAGCATGTCGCCGATGTTGATGAGGCAGCAGTTGAAGATGGGCTGAACAAAGTAGTCCGCGTCGTGGAAGTGGATGGCCCCTTCGTCGTGGGCCCTGGAGATATGTTCGGGCAAAAGAATACGCCGGGTCAGGTCCCGGCTCACCTCGCCGGCGATGTAATCCCGCTGGGTGGCGGCGATCATGGTGTTCTTATTGGAGTTCTCCTCGGCCAGCTCCTTGTTCTCGTTGCGAAGAAGGGCCAGGATGGACTCGTCGGTGGTGTTGGCTTTCCGGACCAGGGCCCGGTTGTAGCGGTAGATGATATAGGTCTTGGCCAGGTGGAATTTGTTGCGCTCCACAAGCCCCTGCTCCACCAGGTCCTGGATGTCCTCCACCAGGATGCGCTGGCGCTTCTGCGCCTCAATGCTGTCGATAATAGCGTCGATGTCCTCACGGCTCATCCGCTCTGTCTCAGGGACCTCGGCATTGGCTTTCTCAATCGCAATCACGATTTTGCTTTGATCGTAGTCCACACTGCTGCCGTCCCGTTTAATAACCTTCATGGCCGTTCTCCTCTCATTGTAACGGACTTCGGCCCGGGCCGTATCGCCACGGAAGGCAGGCCCTCAACGCGAAGTCCGGAAGTTATTATAGCACACCCTTCTCCCTTTGTCCACTACATCTTGTGCCGCCTTTCTGCGCTTTCAGGCCATGAATACAAGATGTATTTACATGGAACAATCCGGTCTTTCCAAGGGTTCCGGTTGCTATCTGGGAGAAATTGTGGTATAATTGGAGAAAAATTTTCAGCATAATGCCCATGGAGGTTTCTATGAGTCAAAAGACAGCTGTCGCCATGAGCGGCGGTGTGGACAGCTCCGCCGCCGCCCTGCTCCTCCGGCAAGAGGGGCGGGAGCTGGCTGGGGTCACCCTGCGGCTGACGGACAACGCCCTGGCCGGGCTGAACGGGGAGAGCGCCTGCTGCTCCCTGGACGACGTGGAGGACGCCCGGGCGGCAGCCCGTCGGCTGGGCTTTCCCCACTATGTATTCAACTTCACCGCCTGCTTTTGCCGGGAGGTGGTGGACCCCTTTGTCCGGGCCTACGAGGCGGGGGAGACCCCCAACCCCTGCGCGCTGTGCAACCAGCGGGTCAAGTTCGGCGCCCTGCACCAGCGGGCCAGGGAGCTGGGGTGGGACAAGGTGGCTACCGGACA
This sequence comes from uncultured Oscillospiraceae bacterium, assembly GCA_910578735.1. GTDB lineage: Bacteria > Bacillota > Clostridia > Oscillospirales > Oscillospiraceae > Lawsonibacter. The sequence goes on along the minus strand of CAJTSQ010000022.1, from coordinate 8,187 downwards.
CTACGTCCGGCTGGACTTCGACCGGGGCTCCGGCCGCTGGCTGCTGAAAAAGGCGGCCCATACGGAGAAGGACCAGAGCTATGTGCTGGCCCAGCTCTCACAGGAGCAGCTCTCCCGCTCCCTGTTTCCCCTGGGGGCGCTGTCCAAGGAGGAGGTGCGTACCATCGCCCGGGAGGCCGGCCTGCTCAACGCCCACAAGAGGGACAGCCAGGACATCTGTTTCGTACCCGACGGGGACTACGGCGCCTTCATCCGCCGGTACACCGGGAAGGACTACCCCTCCGGTCCCTATTTGGACGAGGCGGGAGCGGTGCTGGGACGGCACACCGGGATCATTGACTACACCGTGGGCCAGCGCCGGGGGCTGGGGGTGTCCTCCAGCCGGGGGCGGCTCTATGTGAAGGAGCTCCGCCCGGAAGACAACGCCGTGGTCCTGTCGGATAACGCCGCCCTTTTCGCCCGCACCCTCACGGCAGACCGGCTGAACCTGATCCCCTGCCAACGGCTGGACGGCCCTGTCCGCCTCCTGGCCAAAATCCGATACCGCATGGCGGAACAGCCCTGCACCGTGGAACAGACCGGGGAGGACTCCGTCCGCATCACCTTCGACCAGCCCCAGCGGGCCATCACCCCCGGCCAGACCGCGGTGTTCTACGACGGAGACCTGGTGGTAGGCGGGGCTGTTATTACAGAACGTATCCCCGCAGACTGAAAGGAGGGCCCTATGTCCAAGAAGAATCAAAAGCGCCAGCGCAGTCGGACAGTGAAGCTGAAGCGCCAGGCGGAACAGGAGAAGCTGGCCGGCGAGAAGGAGCGTGCTAAAAACCGCTGGAACCCGGCCGGACGGGCCCTGCTGTATATCGACCTGGTATTTCTGGCCGTCACCTCCCTGCTGGCGGGCAACGGCCTGATTTCAGAGCTGGTCAGCGGGGTGTGTACGGTGATAGGGGTGATCCTGCTTTTGGCCGCCCTATGGCTGCTGTTCGGCAAGGGAGGGACCGGGGCCAGGAAGGGGCCACACCTGTAAAAAGGATTGATTTTCACTCCCGTTTGGTATATGATAGCTTACATTATATAAGGATAAGGATTTGACGCCATGAAAAAATGTATTGCCCTGCCCGCTCTGGCGGTGGCCGGGGGGGTGGTCGGCTTTTTCCTGCGGCGGTGGCAGCTGGCCTCCGCCTACCTGCCGGAGGCGGGCCTGTTTGTCCACGGCGCCCCCGCCACCTATGCGCTGCTGGGGCTCATTGCCGCGCTGGCCCTGGCCTTTCTGGTGCTGTTTTGGAAGAAACAGGAGGGCCTTGACGACTTCCTGCCCGCCTTTGGCTGTCCTGAAACAGGACAGATGGTGATTTTTGCAGCAGCGTGGATTTTGATGATGGCTGCAGGGACCCTGGGGATGCAGGAGGGCTTTCGGGGCTTTCGGCTCTGGAGGGCCAGTCCGGAGATGTACCAGCTCTCTGTTCCCGCCTCCCAGCTGCTGGCGGGGGGGCTGTGCGTCCTGGCTGGATTTGGTGTCCTGCACATGGGGCGGATGGCCTACCGATGGGAGCTGACCCGCAGCGGCTGCTTTCTGGCCCCCTTTCCCGCCCTGGCCGGACTGATCTGGGTCTTCGCCGCCCACCTGAAGCACGGCACCGAGCCGGTGCTGATGAAATACGGGATTTCCCTTTTCGCCGCCCTGCTCCTCACCCTGGCCCACTACTACGCCGCCGGTTTCCTCTACGGCAGGCTTCGCCCCCGGCGGACCCTGTTCTTCGCCCTGACAGGGGTGGCGCTGGGCATTACCTCTCTGGCGGACGGCCCTGATCTGTTCACTGCCGCCGCCACTGTGGCCTTCTCCCTCTCCGCCCTGGGCTTTGCCGGGGCCCTGCTGGGCGGCCCCTGGCCGGAGCGAATGCCTCCCGCTGAGGAGGAAGAACAGGAGTAATAATATGTAAGGGCCGGCGCCTTCGCCGGCCCGCATTTCCCCGCTGCACATCGCAGGAACATGGGCCGCCGAGGGCGGCGGCCCCTACAAATATGAACAAAAGGGAGACCGTTATGGAAAACAAACGTTTTTATATCACCACCCCCATCTACTACCCCAGCGACAAGCTGCACATCGGCCACACCTACTGCACCGTGGCCACCGACGCTCTCGCCCGCTACCACCGCCTCAAGGGCGAGGAGGTCATGTTCCTCACCGGCACCGACGAGCACGGACAGAAGATTGAGGACAAGGCCCGGGAAGCGGGAGTCACCCCCCAGGAATATGTGGACGGCATCGTTACCGCCCCCCGGGGGGTGCTGGACCTGTGGAAGCTGATGAACATCTCCAACGACCGCTTCATCCGCACCACCGACGACTACCACGTGAAGTCCATCCAGTATATCTTCCGCAAAATGCACGACAACGGGGACATCTACAAGGGCACCTACAAGGGTAAGTACTGCAAGCCCTGCGAGTCCTTTTGGACCGAGTCCCAGCTGGTGGACGGCAAGTGCCCCGACTGCGGCCGGGAGGTGAGCGACGCGGAGGAGGAGGCCTACTTCTTCCGCCTCAGCAAGTACGCAGATAAAATTCAGCACCTGCTGGAGGACACCGACTTTTTGGAGCCCCGCTCCCGGGTCAACGAGATGGTGAACAACTTCATCAAGCCCGGCCTGGAGGACCTGTGCGTCAGCCGCACCTCCTTCACCTGGGGTATTCCGGTGGACTTTGACCCTGGCCACGTGGTCTATGTGTGGGTGGATGCCCTGAGCAACTATATCACTGCCCTGGGCTACGGCAACGACAAGTACGACGACTATGACAAGGGCTGGTGGCCCGGCGTCCACATCGTGGGCAAGGAGATCGTCCGCTTCCACTCCATCATCTGGCCCGCCATGCTTATGAGCCTGGGGGAGCCCCTGCCCAAAAAGGTCTTCGGCCATGGCTGGCTGCTGCTGGATGGGGGCAAGATGTCCAAGTCCAGGGGCAACGTGGTGGACCCCTACCTGCTGGCCGAGATGTTCGGGGTGGACGCCCTGCGCTTCTTCCTGCTGCGCACCTTCCCCTTCGGCTCCGACGGCAATTTCTCCAACGAGGCCCTGATCCAGACCATCAACGTGGACCTGGCCAACGACCTGGGCAACCTGCTCAGCCGCACCGTGTCCATGGTGGGCAAGTATTTCGGCGGACAGCTGCCTGAGGACCAGGCGGAGGACCCGGAGAAGGACGGCGAGCTGGTGGGTATGGCCTCCTCCCTCCGGGACCGCTATGAGGTGCAGATGGAGCACTATGCCCCCCACAACGCCCTGGCGGAAATCTTCAAGGTCATCGACCGGGCCAACAAGTATATCGACGAGAACACCCCCTGGGTGCTGGCCAGGGACATGGAGGCCAACGGCCCCCGGCTGGCCCACGTGATGTACAACCTGCTGGAGACCCTGCGGGTGTCCGCCATCCTGCTCACCCCCTTCATCCCCACCTCCGCCGCCGAGGTGCTGCGGCAGATCGGCGCGGACGCGGCCTGCTCCACCTGGGATAGCGCGGCACAGTGGGGCGCCCTGTCCAAGACCGTCACCGTCCAGCGGGGGGAAAACCTGTTCCCCCGCATCGACGCGGACAAGGCCCTCGAGGAGCTGGAGGCAGCCGCTGAGGCAGCCAAAAAAGCCGCCCTCCCCGACCTGGAGATCGAGCCCCAGCTGGAGGAGAAGGTGGACTTCGACACCTTCTGCAAGTCCGACTTCCGGGCGGTGAAGGTGAAGGACTGCCAGCCGGTGAAAAAGAGCGAGAAGCTGCTCAGGTTCATTCTGGACGACGGCACCGGGACCGACCGTCAGATTCTCTCCGGCATCGCCAAGTGGTACAAGCCCGAGGACCTGGTAGGCAAGACCCTCATGGCCATCGTCAACCTGCCCCCCCGGAAGATGATGGGCCAGGAGTCCTGCGGTATGCTTATCTCCGCCGTCCACACCGAGAAGGGGGAGGAGGCCCTGAACCTGCTCATTCTGGACGACAAAATCCCCGCCGGGGCTAAGATGTGTTGATCCTGTGTTAAAATGTGCTGTCCTTCTTGGAGGGACAGCGCACTTTTTTTACCGGTCCACCTACATTTTTATGAAATTCTGCCCTATTCAATCCGGATTTTTTCCTGTAACATAGGGGCGTACGCAAGGAAGAAACAAGGATACCCGAAGGAGGTAATCACATGAGAAGAACAAAAATCATCTGCACCCTGGGCCCTGCGGTGGACAGTGAGGACATGATCCGCACCCTCATCCGCACCGGCATGGACGCGGCACGGTTCAACTTTTCCCACGGCAGTCACCCGGAGCACCTGGCCCGGCTGAACATGCTCAAGTCCGTCCGGGACGCCATGGGCCGGCCGGTGGCCACCATCCTGGACACCAAGGGGCCCGAGATACGCATCAAAAGCTTTGACACAAAGTCCATTACCCTGGAAACGGGGGACCCCTTTACCCTCACCACCGAGGACGTGGTGGGCAACCAGGGCTGGGTGTCGGTCACCTACCCCCAGCTCCATGAGGAGGTAGCCCCCGGCCAGGAAATTTTAATTGACGACGGCCTGGTGGCCATCCGGGTGGACCGGATCGAGGGGACAAAGATCATCTGCACCGTGGAAAACGGAGGCGCCCTGTCCGCCAACAAATCCATCAACATCCCCGGAGTACATATTCAGCTGCCCGCCCTCACCGAAAAGGACATCGCCGATATCCGCTTCGGCGTGGAGAACGACTTTGATTTCGTCGCCGCCTCCTTCGTCCGCCGGGCGGCGGATGTGGAGGCTGTCCGGGCGGTCCTCCACGACTGCGGCGGGGACAATGTGAAGATCATCGCCAAGATCGAGAATCAGGAGGGCGTGGACAATCTGGACGAGATTCTGGAGGCCGCCGACGGCATCATGGTGGCCCGGGGGGATCTGGGGGTGGAGATTCCCGCCGCCCGGGTGCCCATCCTGCAAAAGCAGATGATCCGCAAGGGCCTTCAGCAGGGCAAGCCTGTCATCACTGCCACCCAGATGCTGGACTCCATGATGCGCAACCCCCGGCCCACCCGGGCGGAGGTGTCCGACGTGGCCAATGCCGTCTACGACGGTACGGGCAGCGTGATGCTCTCCGGCGAGACCGCCGGGGGCAAGTATCCGGTGGAGGCCCTCCAGGCCATGGTGGGCATCGTCACCGAGACGGAGGGGGCCATTGACTACTGGAAGCAGTTCCAGAAGCAGCGGGTTCTCCCCGCCTCCAACATCAACGACGCCATCACTCACACCTGCTGTCTCACCGCCAAGGACCTGGACGCCAAGGCCATCATCACCGCCACCAGCTCGGGCCGCAGCGCCCGGATGATCTGCCGGTTCCGCCCCGCCTGCCCCATCGCCGCGCTCACCATGAATGAGAAGGTCCGCCGCCAGCTGAACATCTCCTGGGGCGTCACCCCCTACCTCACCGGCGAGGTCAACTCTACCGACCGTATTTTCTCCCTGTCCGCCGAGGTGGCCCTGAAGGAGAAGCTGGTCCAGAACGGCGACACCGTGGTCATCACCGCCGGCGTCCCTCTGGGCAAGAGCGGCTCCACCAACCTGATTAAGGCCCAGGTCATTGACGAGGACGGAATGTAACCCAACTGCATAACCGGCCCTGCCCTCCATCCGGAAGGCAGAGCCGGTTTTTTTATGTCCCAAAAAGGGCGCAGTGATTCCTCATTTCCAATAAATGTATGGAAACGTACCACATCGGGGGGATTTCCCGTATATATGGAATCCATTTTAAGGAGGAATCATCATGCCAACCAATCACACAGAACATTACAGCCTGTCCCAGTGGGAAGCGGAGGACAAGGTCCTGCGCACTGACTTCAACGAGGACAATGCCAAGATCGACGCGGCCCTGAGCCAACATGCCGGGGCTCTGGCCCTGAGGGGAAACTGTCAGATTGAGATTCAAACCTACATCGGAACGGCCACGGCGCAGACCACAAAACGCCTGACCTTCTCCGCACGGCCCGCCTTTGTTTTCATCATGGGACAGGATGATGTCCGGTGGCTCAACGGCACCAGCAATTTCCCGCTGTTTCTGGGCGGCTATAAAGCGATTAATTTCGGCCTTACGCTGACCCCCGGGTCCGCGCACTGGGAGGGCAATACCGCTGTTTTAGGCCCGGATGATCCGCGCATCGCGATGAATCAGAAGGACAGATACTATTTTGTGATTGCTTTTATTCCAAAGGATATGGAAATCACCAGCGGGGAGACTTAACCACAGGGGAAGGCCCGCCCCTTGCGGGGCGGGCCTTGTTTGTTGCTCAAGGTAACATATTATATGTCACTTAGGGAGTAACATTCGCGCCAGTAATGGTAATGGTGTCGTCACCAGTGAAGGTAGTGATGGTAGCGGACTTCGCAACATCATCGCTGTAAGTGCCAGCGGCAAACTCGATTGCACCGCCGGTTACTGTACCCTTGGTGGACGTAACAGTAACGGTGTCCTTGGTACCAGTGATGTCAGTGCTGGCCCAAGTGATGGTGACTGTAACCGTCGCATCAGCCTTCACTGCCAACGTGGTGGTGCTGGTGCGCACACCTTTATCATCCACAGTAATAACACTGGTATATTTACCAACTGTCGTGGTAGCAATCACAGCGCCACCAGAGGTGGTCACATCAGCAGGAACGGTAACCTTGTAGTAGTCGGTCTTGATCTCAACGTCAGCGGACGGGCTAGACGCATAGGCGGTACTTCCGTCGTATGCGGTGTAGGCCCAAGTAGTTCCTGCATCAGTAGTCTTAATGAAGCCGGTGGGCGCTGTTCCGGTCGCGGCAGCCTTGGACTTGCCGGTGGAGGTTCCATCGCTAGCCACGTACTCTGCCAGCTTGCCATCAACGCTCACAGCGTAGTAATACTTGGCAACATCCTGTCCAGCAGCAGTATTACAGGTGATCTTCTCCTCCATGTTATCCTTAGTAACGGAGAAATTCCACTGAGTGGCTGTGGTAGCGTCGATCTCTGCCTTGGTCACGGTGTAACCCAGGTGAGCCAGGGCATCCAGCAGCTGCTGCTTGATGTTGTCACCGCCAGCATAGACGCCGGGTAGTTTCAGCTTGTTGCTGCCATCAATCTTGGCCTTCGCCAGGTTCAGAGGATCGCCAGTAACATTGGCGGCCAACTCAGCGTCAACCACAGAGCTGTAGCTGCCGGTGGGAGTCGTAGTGTTGCCGGTATCAACAGCGGTGCCGGTGCGGTCGTCGAGGACGATGCAGGTAGCGATGCCGTTCTCCAGCAGGACACCCAGGTAGCCCTTGAAGTTGGTATCCAGGTCAGCAATGGCGTTCTCCAGGCCCTTGTAGCCGGTGTAGCCATCAGTCACATCGTCGAAGGGCACGATGGTCTTGCCGTCCTTCTTCAGCAGGGACAGGGAAACCACGGTCTTGACGTCGGGGGACACGGAGAAGCCCTCAGTAGCGGCCTTGTTGGTGTACAGGGTACCGCTCTTGTAGGTCAGGTAGCCGGCGGTGGTGTTGTAGTCAACCATCAGCAGGACAGTGTCGTAATCGCTCACGGAAGCTTCAACCAGGCTGACCGCGTTAATGTACTTGTCCTTGGCGCCCTTGAAGCTGATTTTCTCATAGCCGCGGACGTTGTTCTTGGCGTCATACTTAACCTTGTACCACTTGCCCTGGTCCATCTCGTCCAGGTACTTGACGGTGCTGCCGGCCTCGTTCAGCTCGGTCTTCTCGCCGTTGACAATGGCCTCCAGGGACCAGGTCCACTCGTCATCCTCGGAGTTGTAGCTCTCCTTGGTGTAGTCGTCGCCGGTGATGTAGGCGTAGTTGGAGCTGACGCCGTCGTCCTCACCGATAACCACAGCGGCGATCACATAGCCGTTGTCCTTGTACAGGGTGTAGATCTCGCTCAGGGGCATGGCCACCTTAGTCTGAGTGGTGTCCAGATCGGACAGCACAACGTCCTTAACCTTCAGGCTGGCGTTCTTCACGCCCACGGTCACGGACTCTACGTCGTCAATGATGGCGGCGTTCTTGGTGGCATCATTGGTGGAAGTAAAATACTTCACCTGTTCGCTGGAAACTGTCTGGGAAGTGCCTGCGGCAGTGATCTGTGCTGCCACCTCAGTGGCATTGCCAATGACATTCAGGCTCACGCCCAGGTAGACGGTCTCGTCGTTGCCGTACACATTGGTGTAAC
>CAJTSQ010000021.1 GCA_910578735.1 uncultured Oscillospiraceae bacterium | reverse complement strand
CATTGCTGCCTTCAGCACTTTACTCAAGCGGTTTTAGCCTATTGGTACAGCTTCTTAATCATGATTTGCGCCGCTCCTTCCGTTATAATCTACCGCATTTTTTGACTTTGCGGCGCATTTGTTGTATTATCACGGAATGGGTTCTGGCAATACGGAATAGGTTAGAAAGCAACAAAAAACGAGGGCTACCGTACCGTATAGGTACGATAGCCCTCGTTTTCGGTTTATAGAGGGAGAACCAGAACGAAACACTGCTCCAACAAGTAAATTGTTGCAGAGTTCGTCTGGCTCCCCACTGGTGGAGGCGGGGAGAGTTGAACTCCCGTCCGAAAGCACTTCCACAGGAACTTCTCCGAGCGCAGACGATCCATTACATTCCCTCACTCAAGCGTGGGTCGTCACACTCTTGGGCTTGGTAGAGTCATAATGCGTGGCCCGGTCAACTCTTTCCGAACGCACGGGCACCACTAAGGCTACGCCCGAACCTGGCTCGTGGTCCTTCCAGGCAGGACGGCCGCTTTAAGCAGCGGCGAGAACTACGTTATCGTCGTTCTTTAATTTATAATTGCCCATTTTTAGGATGTTAGGCGCATCCGCTCGCTATTCCTGCTTCTATACCCCCGTCGAAACCGGTACGCCCCCTCATCGTCGCAAGTTTCGCATTGTTCACATCCGGCTGAAGCCGAATGCTCATCCATTCCGCTGCTTCTCCTTTTCCACCGCGATCCGCTTGCGCTGGACTCGCGGTCGGGCGGCGGCTGCGCCGCCGTCGAGAACGGGCCGCTGGGACGACCCTGGGGAAACCATTCGTGGAAACGATCAAACCATCTCCGGCTCAGGGTAATCCACCCCAAAGGTGTCTACGGTAACCTTCTTCATCACCTGCTTCTGCCGGGGGCGGTCCTGCCAGTCGGTCTGGCCAGAGACAATGGCGTCCGCCACCTCCATCCCCTCGATCACTTTGCCAAAAGCGGCATAGCCGCCGTCCAGATGGGGCGCCTTCTCCACCATGATGAAGAACTGGCTGCCGGCGGAGTCCGGATCCATCGCCCGGGCCATGGACAGCACGCCCCGGTCGTGGACCAGGTCATTTTGAACCCCGTTTTGGGCAAACTCCCCTTTAATTGAGTAGCCCGGTCCGCCGGTGCCGGTGCCCTGAGGGCAGCCGCCCTGAATCATAAAGCCGGGGATGCAGCGGTGGAAGATGAGGCCATCGTAAAATCCCTTCCGGATCAGGGAGATAAAATTGTTCACGCTGTTGGGCGCCTTCTCAGGATAGAGCTCGGCTCTGATGAGACCGCCGCCCTCCATTTCAATGGTGACAATGGGATTTTTGTTGTCAGGCATGGTTTTATTTCCTTTCTTGGCGCTCACTTGGCGGAGCACATCTAATATTGCGGCTGGTTAAAAAATCCATCAACTGAGGCCCGAAATCGTCCCTTGTGCTGAACTTTCCGCCGGAGCTGGAGCGTAAAACGCAGGCCGGGGGCGGGGTCCGCGGGGCGGACCGGCTCTATGGGCCGCCCGTCCGGACGAAAGAAAGGCACCCCCTGATTCAGCAGATACTGAAGAAAGACCTCGCCGTTTTTCTCCGCCAGGGTAAACCGGCAGAGTATTTGGCCCTGGGCATCCAGCAGGACGTTTTCAAAGCTCCTGCCCTTGGGGCGGTGGAGGATGAGGCGTTCGGCCTCCCGGACGGAAAAGGTCCGGCTTTTCCCCAGAGGGGCTCCCACCCGGATAGAGGACCCCTGAACGGTGATGCCGCCTTCGTTTACTTTGAAAGAATCTGGAACTGTCAGCCCGATATCAGTGTATGTGGACATATTCTTTAGCGGTTTCGGGTCTTCATCACCCGGTCCATCTCCCGTTTGGCGTCTCGCCGGGCCGAGGATTCCCGCTTGTCGTAGAGCTTCTTGCCCTTGGCCAGGCCAATCTCCAGCTTGACACGGGGGCCCTTGAAGTAGAGGGACAGGGGGATCAGGGAGTAGCCGTCCTGTTTGACCCGGTCAAACAGGCGCATGATCTCCCGCTTGTGCATCAGCAGCCGGCGGCTGCGGCGGGGGTCCTTATTAAAGATGTTGCCCTTCTCATAGGGGCTGATGTGCATCCCCTGAACAGAGATTTCTCCGTCCTTTATCAGGCAGAAGGAGTCCTTCAAATTCACGTGGCCCAGGCGGATGGATTTTACCTCGGTGCCCGCCAGTTCGATGCCGGTCTCATACTTCTCCTCCACGAAATAGTCGTGGTAGGCCTTGCTATTTTTGGCCACGATCTTCACGGCCTCGCCCATTGCGGACCTCTCCCCTTTCCTCCAGGGTTACATTACTATACCACAGGCCGCGCAAAAAGGCAAGGGAAAACTGTCTTGTGTCTTCCTTTCAAATCTGATACAATAGCAGCATATTACGGGAGGTGGGTCTATGTTTACCATCCGCAGCGCGGTTCCGGGCGATGCAGGCCGTCTTTTAGAGATTTATGACTATTATGTCCAAAACACCGCCATATCCTTTGAATGCCGCACCCCCACGCCGGAGGAGTTCAGGAGCCGCATGGAAAAAACCATGCGCCGCTACCCATACCTGGTCATCCAGCAGGATGGAATCGTCCAGGGCTACGCCTATGCAGGTCCTTTTGTCGGCCGGTCCGCCTACGACTGGTCCTGTGAAATGACCATATACCTGGCCCCCGACGCCCGGAAAAGCGGAATGGGCCGGGCGCTCTACCAGGCCCTGGAGGACGCGCTCCGGAAGATGGGCATTCTCAATCTGTACGCCTGCATCGGGTATCCGGAGGAGGAGGACGAGTACCTGACCAAAAACAGCGCCCAGTTCCACGCCCACCTGGGCTACCAAAAGGTGGGTGAATTTCACCGGTGCGGCCACAAGTTCGGCCGTTGGTACCACATGATCTGGATGGAGAAAATTATCGGGGACCACAGAGAGAATCAGCCGCCCATTACAAGCTATGCCGATATTCACTGATGCGCCCACAAAGAAAAAGTCCGCCGGAAGGCGGACTTTTTTCCTGGCTTGTTATCAGCCCTGCTGCTCACGCATCTTGGCGAAGCAGTCGCTGCAGTAGACGGGACGGTCAGACTTGGGCTCGAAAGGAACCTTCGCCTCACCGCCGCAGGCGGCGCACACGGCGGTGAAATACTCACGGGGACCGCGGGCGGCGTTCTTGCGGGCGTCACGGCAGGGCTTGCAGCGCTGGGGCTCGTTCTGGAAGCCGCGCTCTGCGTAGAACTCCTGCTCACCGGCGGTAAAAGTAAACTCTTGACCGCACTCTTTGCATACCAGGATCTTGTCTTCGTACATGGATATTCCCTCTCTTTGACTTTTTGCCCGGCGCGATGGCCTTAGGCGTGTGATATTGCGATCAGCTTTCGCTGGATACGCCGGTTGAAATTTGCGGGGCCGTTTTGCGGCGAATACGCTGAATCGCGTTATCCACCGACTTTTGGGAGCGGCCCACCCGCTGGGCAATCTCCCCACAGGAGAGCCCGCTGAGGTAGGGGGGTAAAATCTGCGCTTCAAACTTGGACAAACGGCCCTTCAGCGCCGCCAGGCGCTCTCTCAGTTCCTCTCTGCCGATCACCACGTCCTCCGGGCTTTCGGCACTGGAAAACAAATACGCGTTGGTTCCGTCAAAAAGAGGGGGCTCATAGGAAACGCTGTAATTTAATGGGGCATGCTTGCCGCCCTGGGCCGCCCGGACGGCGGTGTACAGGCGGCTGCGGATGCAGACCTCCGCATAGGTGCGGAAGGCGGCGTCACGCTTTGAATCAAAACCGCGGATGGCGGTGAGGAGGCCCAGCATTCCCTCTTGGATCAAATCTTCGCTGTCTCCTCCCGCCAAAAACAGGGGACGGGCACAGGCCCGGACAAGCCAACCATACCGGCAGACCAACTCTGTCTCTGCCTCGGGTGCGCCCTGTGCGGCGCTTAAACACAATTCCTCATCTGAGGAGCCTTGAGGCTTCTGTTCCATACATTCCTCTCGGTCATTTCTTATCATAATCAAATTGTTCAGATTTGTCAAGGGTTTTCCCAAAATACTTTGTTGATTTTTCCAGCTTTCCAAATTATTCCTTTTCTCTTACAGCGCCGGGATCAAATCAGCCAGCCGCTGGGCGGTCTCCTGGGCCAATTCCTGGGTCTTGGCCTCCACCATCACCCGCATCAGCGCCTCGGTGCCCGAGGGGCGGACCAGCACCCGGCCCTCATCCCCCAGAGCCTCCTCCTCCCGCTGAACGGCCTGGGCCAGCAGGGGGCTGGCCATGGCGGCCTTCTTTACGTCGTTGTCGGCCACCGGGATGTTGATGAGCACCTGAGGATAGCGGGGGCAGGCGCTGAACACCTGGCTGGCCTTTTTGCCGCTCTCCTTGAGGAGGGCCAGGATTTTCAGGGCGGTGAGCTGGCCATCGCCGGTGGTGGCGTGTTCCAGGAAGATCATGTGCCCCGACTGCTCGCCCCCCAGGCGGTAGCCCTTCTCCACCATCCGCTCCAGCACGTTCCGGTCCCCCACGTCGGTACACTCCAGCTCTATGCCGTGTTCCTTGGCGTAGACGTGGAAGCCCAGGTTGGACATGACGGTAGCCACCACCGTGTTGCCGGGGAGCTGGCCCTTGTTCTTCATGTCCAGGCCGCAGGCGGCCATAATCTGGTCGCCGTCGATGAGATTGCCCAGCTCGTCCACCGCCAGACACCGGTCGGCGTCCCCGTCGAAGGCGATACCGATGTCGTAGTGGCCAGCCTTGACCATAGCGGCCAGGGCGTCCATGTGGGTGGAGCCGCAGTGGTCGTTGATGTTCACCCCGTCGGGGTCGGCGTTGATCACGTCGGTGCGCAGCTTGGAGAAGCGGTCGAACAGCCGGGCGGCGGTGGCCGAGGCGGCTCCGTTGGCGCAGTCCACCAGGATGCGCAGGCCGCCCAGGGTGGAGTCGATGGTGGACTCCAGGTGGTCGATGTAGTCCTCAGAAGCTTTCGGAGCCGCGTAGCTCACCTTGCCAATGTCCGCCCCCGTCTTCATAGGCACGTTGTTGGAGCCGAAAAGGACGATATCCTCGATTTTCTCCTCCAGCTCGTCGGAGAGCTTGAAGCCCTTGCCGTTGAAAATCTTGATGCCGTTGTGTTCGAAGGGGTTGTGGCTGGCCGAAATCACGATGCCCGCGTCCGCCTCCTCGTCCACCGTCACCCAGGCCACGCCAGGGGTGGGCAGGGTGCCCAGGTCCAGCACGTCTGCCCCGGCGGTGCACAGCCCGGAGATCAGGGAGCCCTTGAGAAGGTCCCCCGAGATACGGGTGTCCTTGCCGATGGTCACCAGGGGCTTGCCCCCCTTCTTCTTGGCCAGCACCGTGGCCGCCGCCAACCCCACCTTGTAGGCCAGGTCCGCGTCCAGACCGGCGTTTACCACGCCGCGAATACCGTCCGTTCCAAATAATTTGCCCATTTTGATACACCTCAACTTCCCATTGATCGGGCGGCCGAAGGCCGCCTAAAAGCCTCCCTTGCCAAAGGGAGGGGGACCGCCGGGCGCCAGCCCGGTGGTGGAGGGATTCTGTCCAAGCAGAACGTATCTTGAAAACGGAATCCCCCAGTCACCGCCTACGGCGGTGCCAGCCCCCTTTAGCAAGGGGGCCTTTTTGGCGCTCACCTGTTGACTTCCCGCTTATCGGTACGCCCCAGTAAATAATCGATGCTGACGTTGAAATATTCCGCCAACGCGTACAGGCGGGGGACGTCCGGGTAGCCCCTCCCTTGCTCATAACACTGATACCCACCATCTGACAGCCCCAGGTGAACAGCTATCTCATGCTGCTTTTTTCCATTTTCAACACGAATCGCCTTCAACCTGCGTGGAAATTTTTCCATAAATACACCTCTCCCCTCTTGACACAGAGGCAAGATAGATTTAATATATACTTAGTTTAACTTACAGTATATTAATTTTAATTAGGAGGATTATTATGAACTCACTACCATCTCTATTCCTCAACGACACCATCGTCACTGAAATTGAGGCGTTCTGCGCCAGTGATCCGGAATTTATGCGTACGAAGCAGGAATTTTATAAGATTACATATCAAATAGAAACGCTGGCGAGCCCTGACCTGTACGACGCATTTGAAAAAGGTCTATGGGCCTATCTGTACCGTACCGCCGACCTCTATTATCTCTATGGACTGGGTCTTCGTCAAGACATTTTGTGGGCGATGAGCAAATAATTACCGCTTGGCCGCCGCAAAGTCATAGGCCTCCCGGACCCAGGCCATCAGCTCATCGTCAATCTCCTCCACAGACCCGATCACCAAGTGGTGGGTCCACCTTCCAGGATATGGCTCGGAGACCTGGTCGATGCGCGGGGAGCCCTCCCGCCGGTTCAGGCCCAGGGTGATGGTGATGTAGGGGTCGGGCCGGTCCTTGGCCTTCCGGGCAGCGAGAAAGGACACCGCCCCGAACACCCGGCGGTTTTTCAGGGTGATCTGAGATTTCTGGGGCTGAATAATTACCCCCTCCAGCTCGGCTAAAAGCCGCTCCTCAAAGGCTCTATAAAGCGGAAGTGCCTCCGGGTGCCCATTGAAAAAGAACAGGGTGTTTTGGTCCATAACGCCTCCTTAAAAGCTCAGCTGATCCAGCCCGCCCGGCTCGCCGGGGACGGGCAGGCCCAAATGCGCATACGCCTTGGGGGTGACGCACCGGCCCCGGGGGGTTCTTGTCAGAAAGCCCAGCTGCATGAGATAGGGCTCGTACACGTCCTCCAGGGTGATTGCCTCCTCGTTGATGGTGGCGGCCAGGGTCTCCAGCCCCACCGGGCCCCCCCGGTAATTTTCCATAATGGACCACAGCATCCGGTGGTCGATGGAGTCCAGGCCCAGGTGGTCGATCTCCAGGGCGGTGAGGGCCTCGTCGGCCACCTTTTTGGTGATGACGCCTCCCGCCCGCACCTGGGCGAAATCCCGCACCCGGCGGAGCATCCGGTTGGCGATGCGGGGGGTGCCCCGGGAGCGGCGTGCAATCTCCATGGCGCCGTCCGCCTCGATGGGCACCTCCAGAATGCCGGCGGAGCGGGTGACAATCCAGGAAAGCTCCTCCGGGCTGTACAGCT
The DNA here is from genome assembly GCA_910578735.1 of uncultured Oscillospiraceae bacterium. Classification (GTDB taxonomy): domain Bacteria; phylum Bacillota; class Clostridia; order Oscillospirales; family Oscillospiraceae; genus Lawsonibacter. The sequence goes on along the minus strand of CAJTSQ010000021.1, from coordinate 30,474 downwards.
CCAGCCGCAGGGTCACCCCGAACCGGTCTCGCAGGGGGGCGGACAGCTGCCCCGCCCGGGTTGTCGCCCCGATGAGGGTGAACTTGGGCAGGTCCAGCCGGATGGAGTTGGCCGAGGGGCCCTTGCCGATGATGATGTCGATGGCGTAGTCCTCCATGGCGGGGTAGAGAATCTCCTCCACCGCCCGGTTGAGCCGGTGGATCTCGTCCACAAAGAGGATGTCGTTCTCGCCCAGGTTGGTCAGCAGGGCGGCCAGGTCCCCCGCCTTCTCAATGGCCGGGCCGGAGGTAATGCGCACGTTGACCCCCATCTCGTTGGCGATGATGCCGGAGAGGGTGGTCTTGCCCAGCCCCGGCGGGCCGTGGAGCAGCACATGGTCCAGGGGCTCGTTGCGCATCTTGGCAGCCTGAATGAAGACCTCCAGGTTGCCCTTGGCCTTCTCCTGGCCGATGTACTCCTTCAGCGTTTTGGGGCGCAGGGAAAATTCCCCCTCGTCCTCACGGGTCAGGGAGGTGGTTACAAGGGGCTCCAGCTCCTCGGCGTCCAGCCCGCCGCCGGAAAAATCAATGCTCAAAACGTCACTTCCTATTTGTGGATTTTATTTTTGATGTAACTATCTGGTCAATATATCCGCAAGTATCCGCAAATTGATCTCTCACCGCGCCGTTTGGAAACCGGATAACCTCTATTCCCCACGCCCGAAGCAGTTTATCCCGTTCTTCATCATACTCAACTCCGGCCTGCGTGTAATGCTGAGAACCGTCCAATTCAATGGCAATTTTGGCGCTGGCACAATAGAAATCCACAATGTATCCATCAATCACCTTTTGCCGCAAAAAGCGAACGGGATAATCTTTTAGAAAATCGTACCACAGGTGCCGTTCCTCCGGCGTCATACTTTTGCGCAGCTCTTTTGCTCTTGGTGTCAACACTGGTACATGTTTGCGTCTCACGGAATCCCCCCGCCACTTCGTGGCCCTCCCCCCTTTGGCAAGGGGGGCTTTTTTATGCGGAACGTTGTTGTTCTCCTCCAAAGGCCCCCCCTGCTAAAGGGGGGCTTTTTTATGTGGAATGTCGCTGTTCTCCTCCAAGGGCCCCTTGCTAAAAGGGGGCTTTTTTATGTGGAATGTTGTTGTTCTCCTCCAAAGGCCCCCCTGCTAAAGGGGGCTTTTTTATGTGGAATGTCGCTGTTCTCCTCCAAAGGCCCCCTTGCTAAAGGGGGCTGGCACGGCGAAGCCGTGACTGGGGGATTCACCACCTCTGCACCAATTCCCTGAGGGTATCCAAAAAGGCCTCCTCGCCGAAGGTGTTGAATTTAAAGATCATCCCCTGACTGCCTCCAGCGGTGATGCCGGAGAGATAAATCTTGTCCCCGTCCCCCACCAGGGTAAGGGTCATGGACAGCCGGTTGCCGCCGGTCATGCTGTAGCGCTCGTAGACCCGGACGGTGACCCGCACGCCGAAGGTCTGGAAATAGCTCTCGTCCTCAAAGCTGGCGGACATGCTGCCGTTGAGGATGCCGTCGTGGAAGTAGCGCAGGGCCTGGTCGTAGTCGCCCTGGAGGGTACACTCAAATTTTGCCATACTTGCTCCTCTCTGCGTCCATTCGCCGTAGCTCGTCGGGCAAATGGTCAATGCCGTCTAAAATATAGAGGTCCAGAATGTAGTCGCTTTCCAGGTCCTCCCGGCGGACCTCGGGCGCGTCGGCCATGTAGTAGCCGGCCGCTCTGCCGCTCCGGTTGTCTCCGTAGACCGCCATATCACACCGACCGCGGCTCCAGCTCCCGGAACGGTACAGTTCCCCTTCCTTCCAGCTGTTCATCCCGACATGACGCAGGCGCAGGCCGAACAGCTGCCGCTCAAAGAAAATCACATAACCATATTTCCAGTCCGGGTCGCTGTCCCGGTACTCCTCATACAGGATTGCCTGCATCCGGCCCTTGCGGGCAGTTTTTCGCACCGCGATTTTCAGGTCATAAACTCCTTTTTCTTCCACCCTCTGTTCCACGTACCAGGTCATGTCCTCCTCACCGGTGCCGCAGGTCATGGGGCCGTAATACTGAACGCGGATGTACCAGATGGTGACGCTCAGCAGCAATACCCCAGCCAGCACCCAGGGCCAGCGCCGTCTCTTTTTGTCCATACTTCCCCCTTATCCCTTCACCATCTTTTTCAGCGCCTGTTTGATAACCTGCTCCAGACTTTGGCCGTCCAGGTCGATGCCCTTGAGGGCCAGGTTGATCTCCCCCTGGGAGTAGCCCAGCACCGCCAGGGCGGCGGTGGCCTCGGACAGCTTGTTCTCCGGGATGACGGTCACCCCGGTGCCGCCGTAGCTCTCCCCGGCGGCGTTGATGGTCTGGCCCTTGGCCAGCTTGTCCTTCAGCTCCAGGATCACCCGCTGGGCGATCTTTTTCCCGATGCCCTGGGCACAGGTGAGGGCCTTTTCGTCCCCGGTGATGATGCTCAAAGCCAGATTCGCCGGAGTGCTGGCCGACAGGATGGACAGAGCCGCCTTGGGGCCTACACCGGAGACGGAGATCAGCTGCTGGAACAGCCGCAGCTCCTCCGCCGTGGCGAAGCCGTAGAGCTCCATAGCGTCCTCCCGGACGTTCAGGTGGGTGAACAGCTTGCCCTTCTCCCCTTTTTTCAGGGCGGACAGGGTGTAGCTGGTGGTACGGCAGGCGTAGCCCACCCCGCCGCAGTCGATGACGGCCAGATAGGGCTCCACATGGGCCACGGTACCGTTGAGATAGTAAAACATAACAATTACCTCGTATCGTATTTCTCCGGGTCGAAGACCCGCTCGGTGTTGAGCAGGCTGGTGGCTGACCGGGCGTGACAGATGGCGATGGCCAGCGCGTCGGCGGCGTCGTCGGGGCGGGGAATCTCCTTCATGGACAGCAGCCGCTGGGTCATGAGCATAACCTGCCGTTTGTCAGCTCCGCCGTAACCCGCCACCGCCTGCTTCACCTGCATGGGGGTGTACTCGAAGATGGGTACCCCCAGCTTCTCCGCCGACAGCAGAATCACTCCCCTGCCGTGGGCCACGGCGATGCCGGTGGTGATGTTTTTGGTAAAGAACAGCTCCTCCACCGCCATCTCGTCGGGGTGGAAGGCGTGGATGAGCTCCTCCATATCGCCGGAAATCTGGAGGAGACGGCGGGACAGGTGGATACCCGGCGGGGTGGTGATGACCCCGTAGCGCAGGAGGGTATTTTTCTGCCGGTCCGCCCGGATGACCCCGAAGCCGATGGTGGCCACCCCCGGGTCGATGCCTAAGATGATCATTGCTTCCCTCCCTGTTCTTTTTCTTTTAAAAAAGAAAAAGAACCAAAAAGAAAACTTCTGGGAAAAACTTCGTTTTTCCTCTTGCTCACAATAAGACATGGTAATTATAACACAAGGGTGGTAAAATGGGAAGAAAGTTTTTCGCTCCCTGTGACATTTCCCCCTTCAGCTTTGAGTTATGGGTGAAAGGAGGTCTTGCGTATGGAAGCTCTGCCGCTGCGCGCGGGCGGTGAGATGGATTCGATTATAGACCGCTATCAAAACACGGTGTACGGCCTGGCCCTGGCCCGGACAGGCAATCGTGCCGACGCCGACGACGTATTTCAGGAGGTATTTATTGCCTACTGCCAGTGCGGCAAAACATTTCGGGACGAGGAGCACCGAAAGGCCTGGCTGCTGCGCACCACTGTCAACCAGGCCCGGCGGGTGACGTCCTCCAGTTGGAGACAGAAAACCGTCCCCCTGTCGGAACGGGAGGACGCCCCGGTCCAGTTCCGGGAGCCCGAGGAAAACCGGGTGTGGGCCGCCCTCCAGGAGCTGGCCGAGGACTACCGCCTGCCCATCTATCTGTTTTACTTCCAGGAGCTGTCCACCCAGGAGATCGCCAAGGTGCTGGCCATCCGCCCCGGAGCCGTTCGAATGCGGCTGACGAGGGGCCGGGAGCAGCTCCGGGAGAAGCTGAAAGGAGCGTATTTTGATGAATAAGGAGCTTTTTGACTCCATGCGGAAGCAGATGACCCCCAGCCCGGAGGTCCGGGCGGCTCTCAGTGAAAAGCTGGCCCAGCCCGCGAAGAAGCGGCCCGTCCCCTGGAAAAAGTACACCGCCCTTGCCGCCTGCGCGGCGCTGGTGGTCGGGACGTTTACCGTCTATCAGGCCGGAAAGGGCAGGGATTACCCCCTCATCAGCAAAGTTCCGATCCACAGCTATGTGACGGTGGATGATTTGACCGGGTTCGTCCCGGAAAACGCCACCACCGCCACCGGCGGAAGCGAAGGGGCCGTCCGGGACGCGGACATGGGCATGACCCTCCAGGATCTGGAGCAGGCCATGCTGGATGTGGGCTACACCCAGGAGGAGATCGACGAGTACCAGTCCATCGGCTACCAGATGACCTGGGCCAGCTGGTGGAAGTTCGTCCACCAGCAGGAGAACAGCGAGGGGGACGACCCCTTTAACCTGGACGACCTGAAAGTGTTCTCCCAGAAAGAGCTGTACGTCAGCACCGGCGCCCTCCCTGCTCCCAACACCGGCGCTCTGCCCGGCGGGGCCTATATCGGCGACGCTCCCGTTCAGGCGGGAGCTGAGGACTATGAGAAGCTGATGGACCACTTCAACGGCACCCTGCCCGACTGGTACGGCGGGGCCTATCTGGACAGCTCCGGGTGGCTGGTGGTCCAGCTGGTGGAGGACAAGGACCCTGGCGACAAATCTCTGGAGCTGCAAGTGCTGGACTGGACGGGCAGCGACAATGTGATGTTCAGCTCCTGCAAATACTCCCTGGCCCAGTTGAAAGAGCTGATGAACCGGCTCAACGCCCTCCCGGATGAGGACATGAAATTCCAGGACGTGATGGCAGGCTGGGGGATTGATGAGGAGCACAACCGCATCGACCTTACCCTCACCCAAATCTATGAGCCTCTCCTCTCCGTTCTGGCTGAGCTGGACCCCGACGACGACGCCATCTACGTCCAGGTGGGCCAGCGGGCCAGCGTGGACAGCGCCAAAACCGAGGAGCCAGTTGTCTCTCATGTGATGCCCGGCGGGGCCACCGTCCCGGACGACGAGGATCTGATCGCCGACGAGCCCTACTACTACGAGGGGGTCCGCGACGGCGCCCACTACGACGTGCTGCCCGAAGAGCTTCCGGAACAGAAGCAGCCAGCCTTTGTGGAGACCGACTCCGTCCCCGAGAAGGACTCCTCCACCGCCTCCTGGTTCCCGGAGGATTGACCCGCAGGGGCCGCCGTCTTCGGCGGGCCGGCCCCTACATACTTTCCTTACAAAACAGCGGCCGCCCCGTTTGGGACGGCCGCTGTACGTTTCAGCTCAGTTTTTCCGGTTACCCAGGAAGCGCAGCAGGTACAAAAACAGGTTGATGAAGTCCAGATAGAGCTGGAGGGCGGAGAAGATGGAGGCCTTGGCCAGCATATCGGGAGAGGCGGAGTAGTAGTTGTAAAACGCCTTGATCTTCTGAGTGTCGTAGGCGGTGTAGCCCAGGAAGACGGCGATGCCGATCATGCAGACCACCCGGTCGAACACGTCCAGGGCGGGGATGAACATGGACAGCAGGCCGAAGATAATGAGGAAGATCAGTCCGGAGAACAGGATGGTCCGCAGGTTGGACAGGTCCCGCTTGGTAAAATAGCCGTAGGCGGCCAGCGCGCCGAAGTAGACGGCGGTGAGCAGGAAGCACAGCACTACAGACGTCACATGAAAGGCCAGCAGATAGATGGACAGGGTGAAGCCGAACAGGGCGGAGAACAGCACGAACAGGCCGATGGCCGTCCCCACCGCCATCTTCTCCAAGCGGCGGACCATGGTGAAGGAGATCACCACCGTGGCAATCAGCACAATCAGGTGTACATAGGGAATATAGTACACAGCGTAAAGTGTGGCATCTGTGAGCCAGCAGCCCACCGCCACCCCGAAGGTGACCAGCAGGCCCAGCACCATCCACAGGAAGGTCTTGGCGGTGTACTGCCCCAGGGTGTCGCCCTGGCTGGCCTGATAGCCGTTGTTGAAATCATAGGGATTGTAGCTCATATCAAGCACTCCTTTCCTCGCGGGCGATTTTTGTTCAGTCTGCCCACTTGAGGTTGATTCTATTATAGCGCTATTCAATTAAAAATGCAACACCTTCTGTAAGGACGCATCACGATGCGTCCTCTCAATAGGCTTTTGCAGGGGGCGGACGCTTCATGAAGCGTCCCTACCCACCAAAGGCCACATTATAGAAGTTGTTCTCCACAATCAGCGGGGTGGAGTCCAGCTTATAGCCCACCAGCTTCTTCATGGCGGAGACGTAGCTCTCCTGTTCCTCTGCGGTCATGACCCTCCCCTCGGCCGGGGTAAACTCGCCGGTAAAGCGGTTGTAGAAGCCCCGGTCAGTCCTCCAGCACCGGGAGGTGAATACCACCAGCCCCTCGCTGTCAGACAGGATGTCGCTGCCCGCCAGCATACGGGAGTCGTACTCCAATCCCAGCAGGTTGGAGACAGTGGGCAGGATGTCCACCTGGCAGCAGGGTTTATCCACAACGACCGGCTCCTCCATGGAGGCCGACCAGAGAATCAGGGAGTTTTTGTACACATCGAAGTTCAGATTTTTCTCGTTCAGGTTCTGTGTATCCTCCGAGCTGCCGAATTTCTGGCCAGACAGCTCCTCCAGAGCGGCCACATCGAAGTAGGGGATGTGGTCGCCGGTGGCCACGATGAGGGTCTTGTCCAGCTTGCCCGCCGCCTCCAGTTTCTGGAGCAGCAGCTCCAGGGCCCGGTCCACCTCAATACAGGTGGCCACATAGTTCTGGGTGGTCTCGGAGTAGGGCAGGGCCCGGACAACATCCCGGTAGGGGGCCACCACCCGGTTGTCGGAGTAGGGCATGTGGCCGCTGATGGTCAGGTAGTAGACGTGGAAGGGGGTGTCGCTGTTGATATAGTCGTCCACGCTGGCCTCCACCATCACGGTGTCCTTCTGGGGCCAGAGCAGCTTGCCGGAATCGCTCACGTCCAGCCCCTCGAAGCCCGCGCCGAACTGCTTCCAGTCGTAGCCCAGGTTGGTGTGGGAGGCCATGCGGCCGTACATATCCCCGTTGGCGTGGTAGCCCAGCACGTTGTAGCCCGCCCGCTTCAGCTGCTGGGGCAGGGTGAGGTAGGCGTTAAAGCCCGCGGTCTGGCCGTTCTCCTTAAATGTAACCTCGCCGGTGCGCTTCATGGTGATGGGGTTGCCGTTCTTGGGGTAGAGACCCAGCAGGGTCTGGCACTCGCCGTTGGAGGTGCTGGTGTAGTGGAGGGCGGTGTAGTAGTTGTTGAAGACAAAGCCCTCGTGGGTCAGCTTATACAGGGTGGGGGTGAGCTGGGGGTCGATGGCGTAGCCGGAGAAGCCCTCCAGCACCAGTTCGATGACGTTGTACCCCTCAAACATGCCGGTGTACTCGTTCTTTTTTGTGGGGGTGACACTGCTGAAGTAGCTGGCCAGCCACTTGATATCGTCATTCTTCCCGTTCTCGGCCAGGGCGGCCAGGTCCACATCCATCACGTTGGGGGAGGTGTCGATCACCGGGCCGGGATCGGGCTGCGACACACTGCCTGACGGGTCGGCGCTGGCATCCGCAGAGGAGCCGCTGGGGTTCAGGCTATCCAGGCCGCTGAAGTCTCCCATAGTGTTCTTCACCGGGAAGATCATGTGCTTCACATCCAGCCGGAGCATGGTGAACAGCCCCAGCTGTTCCACCTGGTCGTCAATGTTGGTGTCCATCCGGTAGAGGGTCTTGGGAGTCAGGTCACCCTTCCAGGGCAGGCGGATGACGCCCAGGGCCAGGACGTGAAAAATCACGCAGCCCCCCAGCACCAGTCCGGCAAAGCGGATGTCCAGCCGTTCAAAGCCCAGCAGCCGTCCGCCAGCGACACACAGCAGGATGGAGGGCAGCAGGAGGACCAGGAGAATGGGAACAGACTTCAACACTGTGGAGACAATGACAGGGGCGTAGTCGGTGAGCTTATTGCCCGCCGCCACCCCCAGTGCGCTGGGCCCATAGTAGGTTTGAAGAATGGTCTTGGCGATGATCTCCACCCCGAAAATCACAGAGAGGAACACCGCCAGCACCTTGGCCACAATGCTGTTGACCAGCCTCCGCCAGGGCAGGGCCAGGGCGGAGAGGAACAGCCCGCCCGCCAGGGAAAAGGCCAGGTACATCGGGACATAGACCAAGGCAGCCTTCATGTAGATATGGAGCACCAGTTCCAGGTAGAGCAGCAGGGCCGGGAACAACAGCACCCGGGCCATGGTCTGAGCCAGCACTGCGTCGCTGCCGCGCCGGGAACGGCTGCGGCTCCCACTCATCCGTCTCCCATTATATCCCATCGGAATCAACCTCCAGCATAACAACTTCCAGCCTGACCGCCAGGGGCGCCGGCAGTCAGGCTGTTGTTCCAGGACCATATCCGCAGTCCCGCTCTTCAGTTGTACCACTTCCATCTCCTCCCGTCAAGAGAGGAGATGGAAATATTTTATGAATTTTCAGCTGGCGGCGCAGGTGCGGGAGTCAGACCCTCCCGTTTTGCCCTGTCCGTCTTGACTCAGTCATCCCACTCATACTCCAGGATGGCTCCGGTCGTGCCGTCGATGGTGTACTCGTACTCCGTCCGGCCAACATCAAACTCCACGTCATACTCCAGGCGGCCGTCGTCCCAGTCCCGCTCTACCTTCATCTTGGCAGTCTGGCTCTCGGTTACGCCCGCGTGGGCCAGAGCGGCAGCCTTGGCGGCCTCCGCGCCGATGTCGGAGGTGCTGGCATTCGTACCGGTTCCGCCCGTTCCGGACCCGCTGTGGTGACCCGAGTTATACTCCTGATGGTGGTCCACCTCATGCTTCAGGACGGAGCAGTCGTGTCCATGAATGGTGTAGTCATACTCCGTGTTTCCGCACCAGAACTCCAGCTCATACTCCAGCTGGCCGTCGTCCCACTCCCGTTCCACCTTGGTCCAGGTCACTTGGGACTCAGAAAGTCCCGCGTTGTCCAGGGCCGCCTTCTTGGCGGCGGCCTCCCCCACATCCCGTCCGGATGTGGACGGGGTGGTGGTTGATGGCTGCTGGGTGCTGGGCGTCTGGGTACTGGGCTTCTGGGTGCTGGGCGTCTGGGTACTGGGCGTCTGGGTGCTGGGCGTTTGGGTACCGGGCGTCTGGGTACCGGGGTTCGGATCCTCTGGGGTTGCGGCGGGAGACTTCAGGATGTCTTTGAGCCCGCTGAGAACCTCCCCGGTGAAGGCGTCCACGGTGTAGTCAAACTCCCCCCAGGCGGTCTTCAGCTCCACCTCGTAGTGAGGGGGAACCTCGTCCAGCTCCGGGTCCACATCGGTGGTGGTGGAGTTGAGCGCCGCTGTCCCCGCATAGGTCTCCACCGCCATAGCGGCGGCGGGCTTGCCGATGGGGATGCGCTTCTCCCCCGCCTTCAGCAGGTCGTTCAGCTCCTCCACCGACAGGGCGGCCAGCTTGTCGAAGGCGGTGGTGCTGTTGGTGGCAATGGTGCCGTTCATCTCCATCACCTTATACACCAAGGCGGCCTTCCCGGCGGACAGTCCGCTGTCGAAGGTCATATACTCCGACGCGGGCGTATTCGCATCCAGCACCTGGCTCAGAACGGAGGTGCCCGGTGCCTGGGTCTTCAGCACACCGTCCACCGAGGCCACCAGCTCCGCCTGGAGCCGGGCGGCCCGCTCCTGGTCCTTGTCCTCCACCGAGATGAGGATGGCGGAGGAGATGCTGTCCATATAGCCCTCCCGCACCAGGGCCCCCACAATGGCGTTCACCGCCACGTCCAGCTTGGTACCCTTCAGGTCGGCGCCGCCGTTCATGTCGAAGAGGACAGCCGCCGCTTCGGTGTTCAGGGCGGTGCAGGAGATAACCCGCTCCCCCCGGTTGACCTTCAGCTCGATGCTGGGGTTGACGTCCAGAGACACCACCGAGGCCACAGCATAGCTCTGGTGATAGATCAGTCCTCCGCCGCCCGCCCCCACCAGCACCAGTGCCGCGCAGGCGGCAGCCAGCCAGGGACGCAGTTTTCTCTTGGGCTTCACTTCGGTGACCTCCACATCAATGATATTCTGACTCGTTTTCAGCTCTTTCAACTCCATCACACTCCCGTTTTGCCCGCCGCATCGGGAGAGAATGGCGTCCAAGTCGTCGGGGGCGGCGTGTGTCATCGCGTCCGCCAGCTTCCGTTCCAGTTCCCGATCGGTCATCGGTCGCTCTCTCCTTTCATCAGGGCTCTCAATTTTTTTAGCCCGCGGTGGTATTTGGACAGGACAGTGGACAGCGGCTGCTCCAGCAGCCGGGCGATCTCCCGGTGCTTCAAGCCGGCGACAGCGTGGAGAAGAACAATCTGCCGCTCCTCCGCCCCCAGTCCGGCCAGGGCCTCCTGGAGGACCTGCCGGTCCTCCGGAGACACATCGGGGGCCTGGGCCGGGATGGCGTTCCACGCCTCCTCGTCCAGCTCCACCCGGCGCCCGCCCTGACGCAGGCGGGACAGGGCCTGGTTCCGGGCGACGGTGAGCAGCCAGGCCATAGGCGCCCCCTGGGGCCGATACCCCGAAGCGCGCTCCCACACCCTGACAAAGGCGTCCTGGGCCACATCCTGGGCCTCATGGGCATCGTGGAGAAGGGTCAGGGCCAGGGCGTATACTGCCCCCCGGGTCAGGCTGTACAGCCGGGCAAAGGCTTCCCGGTCCCCCTGCCCCACCTGGAGCAGCAGCTGTTCCAGCTCCTGACTCCGGCGGGCATTCTCCTCTTTTGTTGTCTGGAGACTTGATGCAGCCAGCATATTCCATTTCTCCTGTCATATATAGAAACGCACAGCCAGGGCACTTTATCGCACGTTTCAGAAAAAATTTTTCATCCCTATTATATGCCCATTTTCCAAGAAAGCAAGAAGAAATCCCGCTGCCTTGAAATATCTTCAAGACAGCGGGATGAGAGGGAAGGATTCAGCCCTCCGGATGGATGCCGGCCTGAATCAGCCGCCCCTGCAAAACGGGGCCCAGTCCGGTGGCGAGGAACATTTTTCCCAGGTCAAAGGGGATGAATGGGATCACGCAGACCACGAGGGCGTGCTCCAGGGTAGAGCCCATCTGCACACAGAACATGGCGGTGCCAAAGACGTACAGCAGAGCGGTTGCCAGAACCATGCCGCACATCTGATTCACCCGGCTCTTGGGGAACGCTTTGATAATCAGGCCGCTCACAATTACCATGGGAATGTAGCCCAAAACATAGCCGCCTGTGGGGCCGGCCAGCACACTCAGCCCCGCCCTGAAATTGCTGAACACCGGCATACCCACCATACCCAGCAAAATATAAACCAGTGTGGCAGTTGTAGCCCGCTTCCATCCCAAAACGTAGGGGGACAGATAGAGGAAGAAGGTACACAGGGTAAAGGACACCTCTCCCCAAGCCGGGATAGAGAAAGGCGCGGCCACCGCAATCACCGCAGCCATTACGGCGGTCATGGCCAGGTGGTAGATGCTGCTTTTTGTCTTTGTCTCCATGGCGAATCATTCCTTCCAAAATTTTTTAATAGTAAACCTCTCGCTCTGTAGCAGTATACATTCTTGCCCCCGGATTGTCAACTATAAATTTTAATTGTTTACATTTTATGATGTCCCGGAATTTTAAAGAATCTTAATCTCTCCTTCAGCTCTTTTTAGAGTTTGTTTGCTATGCTTTGAATAAGATATCTGTAAAGAGAGATATCAAATGCGCCGGGTCCGGCCTGCCGCATTTGTTTGGGAGGGTTTGCTTATGTCGGAACGCACCATTTACATTTTACTCACCCGGTCCGGGACCTGGTTCTCCCGAATGATCCACTTGGCCACCCGGGACGACTATACCCACGCCTCCATTGGCCTGGACGGGCCCGGCGGGCCATTCTACAGCTTTGCCCGGAAGTACCGCTACCTGGCTCTGCCCGCCGGACTGGTGGAGGAGCACGTCACCCTCTGCCGCCGGACCGTCCCCTGCTGCCTGTACGAGCTGAAGGTGAGCGAAGATACCTATTTCCGGCTGCGCCGCCAGCTGCGCTCTATGTACGCCAAGCGGGAGATGTATCACTACAGCCTGCTGGGAGCCTTCGCCTGCTACTTCAACCTGTCCCTTCAGCGGCGGCACCACTACTTCTGCTCCCAATTTGTGTCCGGACTGCTGGAGAACTGCGGGGCCGTGGAGCTGCCCAAGCCCCCTACCCTGCTGCGCCCCGCCGACCTGTGTCAGCTGGAACACCTGCGCCCTGTCCACCAGGGAACCTTGGAGGGAATCCTGACTCAGCCGGTCGCCTGAAAAAATTTTTCCATTTTTAAAAAATAGGGGTTGACTTTTTTGGGGGGTGACGCTATAATAGCCAATGTTGTTGCGAGTGTAGCTCATCTGGTAGAGCGCCACCTTGCCAAGGTGGAGGTAGCGAGTTCGAGCCTCGTCACTCGCTCCAAAAAGGAAGACTGTTTCGGCAGTCTTCCTTTTTTAGTTTTACTCACGTTAAAGGGAGCCTGCCGCCTATGAACCTATGTGATATTCACCAGATCAAGGCCCTGCTGGCCCGGCACGGGTTTCGATTCTCCAAATCCATGGGGCAGAATTTCCTCATCGCCGACTGGGTCCCCCGGGACATCGCCGCCGCCTCCGGCGCGGGACCTGGCACAGGGGTGCTGGAGGTGGGACCCGGCATCGGCCCCCTCACCAGCCAGCTGGCCGGACGGGCAGACAGAGTCGTCAGTGTGGAGCTGGACCGCTCCCTGCTGCCCATTCTGACGGAAACCCTCCGCCCCTTTCCCAATGCGGAGGTAGTTTCAGGGGATATCCTGAAAACGGATATCCCTGCCCTAATCGAGGAAAAATTTCAGGGCCTGACCCCTATCGCCTGCGCCAACCTGCCCTACAACATCACCACTCCCGCCATCACCGCCCTGATTGAGGCAGGGTGTTTTGCCTCCATCACTGTGATGATCCAGCGGGAGGTGGCCAAACGCATCTGCGCCGCCCCCGGCACAGCGGATTACGGAGCTTTTTCGGTTTACTGCCAATATTATACCGCCCCGGAATACCTCTTTGAGGTCCCACCGGACTGCTTCATCCCCGCCCCCAAGGTGACGTCGGCGGTGGCACGGATGGTCCCCCGGCCCGCCCCGGCGGAGGTGGACGACCCGGACCACTTTTTCCGGGTGGTGAAAGCCGCCTTCGCCCTGCGGCGCAAGACCCTGCTCAACAGCCTGTCCGCCAATCTGGGCGGGCAGTACACCAAAGAGACGCTGTCCCAGGCCATTGCAGCCTGCGGCCTGCCCGCCGACGTCCGGGGAGAGCGGCTGTCCATTCCCCAATTTGCCCAACTGTCCCGCCGCTTGCGGGGGTTCGATTGACTCTTTTAACCATTTAGTCATTTTCGGTCACTTGTCTCTTGCAAAACCAGGAAAAGTAGGGTAAAATAACCCACGATCGGAATGGATAACCGCTTTTACTATTTTAAAGGAGGAATTCATTATGGAAACCTATGGACTGGAAAAATACGGCATTACCGGCATCAAAGAGGTCATCTACAACCCCACCTTCGAGCAGCTGTTCGAGGCGGAGATGGACCCCACCCTGGAGGGCTTTGAAAAGGGCCAGATGACCGAGCTGGGCGCTGTCAACGTGATGACCGGCATCTACACCGGCCGCTCCCCCAAGGACAAGTTCATCGTCATGGACGAGAACTCCAAGGACACCGTGTGGTGGACCTCTGACGAGTTCAAGAACGACAATAAGCCCGCCTCTCAGGAGGCTTGGGACGCCTGCAAGGCTCTGGCCATTCAGGAGCTGTCCAACAAGAAGCTGTATGTCATGGATGTGTTCTGCGGCACCAATAAGGACACCCGCATGGCCATCCGTTTCATCATGGAGGTGGCCTGGCAGGCCCACTTCGTGAAGAATATGTTTATCCAGCCCACCGAGGAGGAGCTGAAGAACTTCAAGCCCGACTTCGTCTCCTACAATGCCTCCAAGGCCAAGCTGACCAACTACAAGGAGCTGGGCCTGAACTCCGAGACCGCCGCCATCTTCAACATCACCAGCCGCGAGCAGGTCATCATCAACACCTGGTACGGCGGCGAGATGAAGAAGGGCATGTTCTCCATGATGAACTACTACCTGCCCCTGAAGGGCATCGCCTCCATGCACTGCTCCGCCAACACCGACATGAACGGCGAGAACACCGCCATCTTCTTCGGCCTGTCCGGCACCGGCAAGACCACCCTGTCCACCGATCCCAAGCGCCTGCTCATCGGCGACGACGAGCACGGCTGGGACGACGAGGGCGTGTTCAACTTTGAGGGCGGCTGCTACGCCAAGGTCATCAACCTGGACAAGGACGCTGAGCCCGACATCTACAACGCCATCCGCCGCAACGCCCTGCTGGAGAACGTCACTGTAGACGCTGAGGGCAAGATCGACTTTGCCGACAAGTCCGTCACCGAGAACACCCGTGTCTCCTACCCCATCGACCACATTGAGAAGATCGTCAAGCCCATCTCCCGCGGTCCCGCCGCCAAGAACGTGATCTTCCTCTCCGCCGATGCCTTCGGCGTGCTGCCCCCTGTGTCCATCCTGACCCCGGAGCAGACCCAGTACTACTTCCTGTCCGGCTTCACCTCCAAGCTGGCCGGCACCGAGCGGGGCATCACCGAGCCCACTCCCACCTTCTCCGCCTGCTTCGGCCAGGCCTTCCTGGAGCTGCACCCCACCAAGTACGGCGAGGAGCTGGTGAAGCGCATGGAGAAGTCCGGCGCCAAGGCCTACCTGGTGAACACCGGCTGGAACGGCACCGGCAAGCGCATCTCCATCAAGGACACCCGCGGCATCATCGACGCCATCCTGGACGGCTCCATCCTCAAGGCCGAGACCAAGACCATCCCCTACTTCGGCTTTGAGGTGCCCACCGCCCTGCCCGGCGTTGACCCCGCCATCCTGGACCCCCGGGACACCTACGCCGACGCGTCCGAGTGGGACACCAAGGCCAAGGACCTGGCCAGCCGCTTCGTGAAGAACTTTGTCAAGTACACCGGCAATGATGCCGGCAAGGCCCTGGTGGCCGCCGGCCCCAAGGTGGACTGATTCCTCCCCGATACGCAGAAACAGGACGCGAAAGCGTCCTGTTTTTTCATTGTTCCCTCACGTATTCCACAATGTCCGATACATCGCAGTCCAGAATAAAACACAGTGTGTCCAGCGTTTTCATGGTAATGTTCTTCCCATGCTTCATCCGGTGCAGAATATTGGCGGAAATGCCTTCTTTATAGATTAAATGATATTCGGTCATATTTCGCTTCAGCAGCGTCTGATAAAATGGACGGTAACTAATCACAAAGCCTCACCCAATGCCACCATAGCATATTCAATCTTTTGACCATGCCTAATATATTGAGTATAATGGTGGGGGAGGTGAAGAACATGTCGGAATAGCACGACGATAAAGAGAGGTATCTGGTTGGATATTAAGCTTCTTTATTTTATAGCAATCGTCAGAATTGCTGCCACTGCACACAACTGTCATAATAGCAACATCAAAATTGCAGACAGCGGAGATATGTAGGGCGCGACGACTCGGCGCGCCGTTATATCATATAGCGTTTGCTGGAAGAGCGGCGGGCTGAGGTCGTCCCGCCCTACGGGTTGTCATGTAATTTGAAGACTGCTATAGGAGCCAAGAACCTTGACGTTTTCCACAAATGATGGTACAGTAAAGTCAGTTTAAAGGAGGAATTTGCTATGGGACTGTTCAAAAAGAAAAAACAGCCGGAGCGCACCCCAGAGCCGGAGAAGAAGTCCCCCCTGGACGAGATGGACCCTTTGATCCGTCCCGGCGGGGTGTTCATGGTGCAGCTGCTGATGAAGGAACGGTGCGAGACGCCCAGCCTGGAACGGATGACTGAGGTTATGGAGCGCCACATCGGAAAAGTGGAGGTAGGTCAACCCCTGAAACAGACTGCCGACGCTATGAAAAATATTACTCTCTTCGCCGCCATGGACCACATCGCCAAGTTCAGCAACGGGGAGGCTCCAGTACAGGTGTCAGTCATGCCCTGCGACACTTTCCACCCGGAGACCATCGACGAGATGAGGCGCAGTCAGATGTGGGACTGCCTCCAGGACCGGGACCGGATTTTGTCGGAGTGCAAGTACTGCGTCTTTGCCAACGACATCCTCACCGGCGCCCTGGACCCCCTGGAGCGGGCCAACCTCGACATGGACTACTTGGAGGCCCTGCTGGAGCTGTTCCCCACCTGCGAGGCGGTGTACTCGCTGAACACCGGCAAGCTGGTGCTGGCCGACGTCATCCGCAGCAAGACCGTCTCCGGTCTGGACCGGTTCATCCGCTACATCGTCAACGCCCGGTTCTTCAACATCGACGGCACCGATGACGACCACATTGTGGACACCTTGGGCATGTCCCTGCTGTATATGGAGGACCTGCAATACCACTTCCACAGCATGGACCCCAACTGGGTGGTAATGCATGCCTACAACATTGCCGCCTACGTTCTGGAAAACTGCCGCCCCATCAAGGACGGCGACACCATCGACGGCGTGACCGACGGCAATATCGACCAAAATCTCCAGTGGAAATGTCACTTTGAGGACGCAATCGTACAGCCGGGCCGGCCGGTACTGGACATCCATATGGGTCAATACGCCGCCGGGAACCGGTGAACCCCTTGCGTCAGGGCCCCCTATGTGCTATGATAGAAAATCCCAATATCCGCCCGCGCCCTGCGGGAGAAATGAGGAGAGTCCATGAACAGCCAATCACCCCGCGCCATCAAGGTCATCGGACATCGCAACCCAGACACCGACTCCATCTGCGCCGCTATTGCTTACAGCAACCTGAAAAATATCCTGGACCCGGATCACCCCTGTAAGCCTTGCCGGGCCGGCCTGCTCAACCGGGAGACAGAGTTTGTGCTGGACTACTTCAAGGTCCCCCTTCCCCAGCTGTACACCGACGTCAGCCCCCACATCCGGGACGTAGACATCCGTCCGGCCCAGGGGGTGGACGGAGAGACCAGCCTGCGCCGGGCCTGGATGACCATGCGGGATCAGGAGCTGGATACCCTGTGTATCGTAGACCAGGCCCAAACCCTTCAGGGCGTTATCACGGTCAAGGATGTAGCCACCGCCAACATGGATGGCCTGGACCCCCACAGTCTGGAAATTGCCAAAACCAGCTACGCCAATCTGTTGGATATTTTGGACGGCACTGTGCTGGTGGGCGACATATCCGGCAAAATCGTAGAGGGCCGGATCATCATCGGCTCAGGCAGCGCCGAGCAGATCGAAAAATCCATCTCCCCCGGGGACATCGTGGTGGTGAGCAACCGGGCAGAGAGCCTGCTGGCCGCCCTGGAGATGGATGCCGGCTGCATTGTGGTGTGCGCCAGCAGCAAGGTCTCCCGCACCATGCAGATGCTGGCCGAGGAGAAAGGCTGCATCCTGATTACCACCGAGATGAGTACCTACGTGGCCGGCCTTATGCTCAGTCAGGCCGCCCCCATCCGCCACTACATGACCACCGGCAAGCTGCTCACCTTCACCCTCCACACCCCGGTGGAGGAGGCCACCAAGGTGATGGCCTCCGTACGCTTCCGCTACTTCCCCGTACTGGACGACGACGGCAAATACATCGGCGTGGTCTCCCGCCGGAACCTGCTGAATCTGCACAAAAAGCAGCTGATTCTGGTGGATCACAATGAGAAGAGCCAGGCGGCAGAGGGCATCGACCAGGCCGAGGTGCTGGAGATTATCGATCACCACCGCATCGGGACCCTGGAGACCGACAGCCCGGTGTATTTCCGCAACGTGCCGGTTGGCTGCACCTGCACCATCGTCTACCAGATGTACCGGGAAAACGACGTGGACATCGACCCCACCACGGCGGGGCTGATGTTGTCCGCCATTTTGTCCGACACCCTCATGTTCCGCAGCCCCACCTGTACCCCCACCGACGAACGGGCTGCCCGCAGGCTGGCGGAGATCGCCGGCGTGAATCTGGAGGAGTATGCTGACGCCATGTTCGCCCACGGTGGCGATGTGTCCGGCAAGACGGCTGCGGAGGTCTTCCACGGGGACTATAAAATTTTTACTTGTGGCGACATCCGCTTTGGCGTGGGGCAGGGCAGCTTCATGATGGAAAAGAATCGCAAGGCGGCTCAGGCCCTGGTGGGCCCCTACCTCCCTCAGGCCCGGGACAAGCAGCAGCTGGACTACATCTTCTACATGTTTACCGATGTACGCAACTCCAGCACCGAGCTGCTCATCACAGGCGACGGGGCGGAGCGGCTGATCCAAAAGGCCTTCGATGTGGCCGTGGAGGGCGGAACAGCCACTCTGCCCGGGGTAGTCAGCCGGAAGAAACAGCTGATCCCCCGCCTCATCAACGCCATCAAGCAGGAACAGGAATAAGTCGAACAGGCGCCCTCCCGGGCGCCTGTTTCCAAAAGGAGCGTAAATTATGAACCAACCACTGATTGAGGGCTGTGTGGACTCCTACTCCTCCGCTATGGCTGCGGCCCGGGGCGGAGCTGACCGGCTGGAGCTGTGCGCCAACCTGATGATCGGGGGCACCACCCCATCTCACGCCCTGTTTCGTCAGGTACGGCGGGGCTGCGATATCCCGATCAACGTCCTCATCCGCCCCCGCTTCGGCGACTTCCTCTATACCCAGGAGGAGTTGGAGGAGATGGGCGAGGAGATCGCCTGTTTCCGGGAGCTGGGGGCCAACGGCGTGGTAATTGGCGTCCTCACCCCGGAGGGAGAACTGAACCGCTCCGCCATGGCCCGGCTGATAGACCGGGCCGGCGGAATGGAACTCACCCTCCACCGGGCCTTCGATATGACCCGGGACCCTGCCGCCGCGCTGGAGGAGGCGGTCCGGCTGGGGTGCAGCACCGTCCTCACCTCCGGCCAGGCCCAGAGCGCCCCCGCCGGCCGAGACCTTCTGCGCACCCTCTTCACCCAGGCGTCGGGCCGGGTGGACATCATGGCCGGGGCCGGCGTGAAGGCGGAAAACATCCCTATGCTCCACGCGTTTACTGGCATCCGCAGCTTCCACACCTCCGCCCGGCGGGGGGCAGTGGACAGCGGCATGATCTACCGCAAGGAGAGCGTCTCCATGGGGCTCCCCTCCCTCTCGGAGTATGAGCTGTGGCGCACCGATGAGGAGGAGTTTCGGGCCTGCGCTCAGGCTGTCCACCGCCTAGGCGCGGGAGGGGAGGTCACCCCATGAAAAAGCACATTTGGCTCTCTCTTCCGGCCCTGGCTCTGTGCCTCCTGTTGGCTTTTGGCACCAGCGCCGCCGCCTTCTCCGACGTGCCCGCCGGGAGCTGGTATGGGCCGGCAGTGACCGAGATGGAGCGGGCCGGCCTGATCTCCGGCTACCCGGACGGACGGTTTGGCCCCAGGGACCCCATCTCCGCGGCGCAGTTTGTGTCGGTGGCCGTCCGGTGCGCCGGACTCCAGCCCGTCCAGGGCCAGACAGGCCACTGGGCCGCCGGCGCGCTCCAGACGGCCCTCCAGGCCGGCTGGTACGACTGGGACGAGATTCCCCCCACCGGCGAGCGCTTCGACCAGCCCATCTCCCGTCAGCTGGCAGTGAAGATTCTCATGCGGTCTCAGCTGCCCCAAGCCCGGGGAGATTACATCACCGAGTCCCAAAAGATGCGGGACCTTTCCCAGTTGGACGGCCGTTACTACGAACCGGTACTGGCCGCTTACGCCGCCGGGATTGTCAGCGGGGACAGCCTGGGCAATTTCAACCCAAAAAGCGGCCTGAGCCGGGCGGAGGCCTGTATTCTCTTTCAAAAAGCGCTGAAGCTGTCCGGGCACAGCCAAAACACCTCCACCCCCGCCCCGGAACCCCAGCCCGCCGTCACCGTGCGGGGAGGCGTCTCGGAAAACGGATGGCTCCAGGTGATCGGGACCCAGCTGTGCAATGAAAAGGGGGAGGCGGTAGTCCTGCGGGGCCTGAGTTCCCACGGGATGCAGTGGTACGGGCAATTCGCCGGCCGCCAATCCATCCAAAACACCGCCCGGTATGGGGCCAACCTCTTTCGGGTGGCCATGTACACCGCGGAGAACGGATACATCAGCAACCCCGCCGCCGTCAAGCAGAGCGTCGTCCAGGCGGTGGACGCCGCCATTGCCAACGACATGTATGTCATTCTCGATTGGCACATACTCTCCGACGGCAATCCCATGACCTATCGGAATCAGGCGGACGCCTTTTTTTCCGAGATGGCGGAGCGCTACCGGGACCAGCCGGCGGTGCTTTATGAAATCTGCAACGAGCCCAACGGCGGCGTGACCTGGGAGGCCAACATCAAACCTTACGCCCAGCAGATCATCCGCACCATCCGGAGCCGCTCCCCCCGAGCGGTGGTCCTGGTGGGCAGCGGCACCTGGAGCCAGGATATCCACCTGGCCGCCCAGTCTCCCCTGACGGAAAAGAATGTGATGTACACCCTGCACTTCTATGCGGGCACCCACGGGACCGATCTGCGCCAGCGCATCGACCAGGTCCTGGCCGCCGGGCTGCCCATCTTCGTCTCTGAGTGGGGCACCAGCCGGGCCGATGGCAGCGGCGGGGTGTTCCTCACCGAGGCCGGTCAGTGGCTGGATTTTCTGGATCAGAGGGGGATCAGCTGGGCCAACTGGTCTCTGTGTGACAAAAACGAGACCTCCGCTGCCCTGCGCCCCAGCACCTCTCCCAATGCGGTGTGGGGCCCGGAGGACTTGAGCCAGTCCGGAGCCTTTGTGTTCTCCCGCCTGTCCTCCTGAAACAGTCAAGGGGCGCGGCCAAAGCCGCGCCCCTCTTGCTGTTTGTTTACCGGTCTCTCAGCTTGAACTTCTTGACCTGCTCCTCCATAACCTTTACCTGGTTGAACAGCTCGGAGCTGACCGCCGCGGACTCCTCACTGCTGGCGGAGTTGCTCTGCACCACCGAGGAAATCTGGCCGATGCCCTCGGTGACCTGGGCAATGGATTCAGCGTCCTGCTTCACCGCCTGGGCGATGACGCCGATGGCCTCGTTGGAGCGGTTGACCAGGTCCAGGCTCCGCTCCAGGGTCTCAGACACTTCTTCCACGATCTGGCTACCCCGCTCAGTGGCCTGGACGGAGTTCTCGATCAGGCCCTTGGTGGCCTTGGCCGCCTCGTCCGACTTGGAGGCCAGGTTGCGCACCTCATCGGCCACCACGGCAAAGCCCTTGCCGGCGGAACCCGCCCGGGCGGCCTCCACGGCGGCGTTCAGGGCCAGGATGTTGGTCTGGAAGGCGATATTCTCAATGGTGGCAATGATCTTTTCGATCTGCTGGGAGGCGTCGGTGATATCCTGCATAGCGGCCACCATCTTCTCCATCTGCTGGCTGCTCAGGTTCACCTGCTCGCCGGTCAGGCGGGCGTCCTTCTGGGCCCCGGCGGCCGTCTCCACGTTCTGGGCGGTGCTCTTGGACAGGGTATCCAGGGTGGCGTACAGCTCCTCCACGGCGCTGGCCTGTTCCGTGGCCCCCTGGGCCAGGGTCTGGGCTCCGTTAGACAGCTGCTCAGCATTGCCTGACACCCGGAGCTCCGCCTGATAAATCTGAGCCATAGTGGCCGACAGGCGGTCGGTCAGCTGGTCGATGGACTGCTCAATAGTGCGGAAGTCCCCAATAAAGGGGGTGGCCGTCTTCACGGTAAAGTCGCCTTGGGCCAGCCGCTCCATGATCCGGTTCAAATCCCAGATGTAGCTGCGGATCAGCTCCAGCGACTTCTCCAAGGTGTGGGACAAGTCGCCCAGCTCGTCGTTGGTCTTGTAATCCAGGGTCAGATCCAAATTGCCCTCCTGAAGGGGCTGGACCTGCCGGGTGATATGTAGGATAGGAGCCAGGATGTGCTTCAGCACATACAGCACCAGGCTGACCAGGCAGAACAGGGCCAGGACCAGGCAGATTCCCGTAATGGCCTGCATCAGCATGATGGTGGAGTGCATCTGATTTGTGCTGGCCTCATTGAGGGCATTCCCCCGATCAATCACCTTGTCCAGATTTCCCACCAGGGCGGCCAGGTTAGACTGGATGTTCTCCTGATAATAGTTCTGGGCCTGGCTGGCGCTGGTCTGCTTCATATTCAGCACGTAATCGGCAGACTCATGAAGCGCCTTATGCAGCGGCTCCATAGTATCCCGCAGCGACAGAATTTCTGCGTCTTCGGTTCCTGCATCGCCGTAGAGCCACTGGCCCAGCACGCAGGTGGTGGGATCCTTGCTGCCGGTGAACTCAGTATTGGCGTAGAGCGCGTTGCTCAGATTGCTGGACCATTTGTAGTGGGCTACCTCGGCCGACTGCGCCCGGTTCAGCACCGCTACCGTCTGCGCGCTTTCCTCTTGCATTCCCTTAATCCGTATCAGATTAAAGGTGGTAACGCCGCTGAACAGCAGAATTGACAGAAAAGCCGCCGCTACCCGGATGAAAACAATATGTTTGATACTCTTGCGCATAAACCCAATCCCCATTTCTTTTATGATCGCACGCGTTGGCTGAGTGAGTGTAGCCTATTATAACACACAAAAGGTCCTGAGTACAACACTTTTCTTCCAATTCCCGAAAAAACATTCTTCGTCCCCATGTTGCATTTTTTCCCAAAAACCGCTACAATGGAGACATCAAGCATTCCTTCAGTTGGAGGTAGAACATGGTACGGTCGATTCAATCCCTGGGGCTCCACGGAGTTACAGGCTATCTGGTATCCGCCGAGTGCGACCTGTCCGGCGGCCTGCCCGCCTTTACGGTGGTGGGCCTGCCCGACGCCGCCGTCAACGAGGCCCGGGAGCGGGTGCGGGCGGCCATCAAAAACTGCGGCTTCACCTTCCCTGTCAGCCGCATCACCGTCAACCTGGCCCCCGCCCATCTGAAAAAAGTGGGCACACTCTATGACCTGCCCATCCTGGTGGGCATCCTGGCCGCCGGCAAACAGCTGCGGCTGCCAAAGGAGCGCTGCGCCTTCCTCGGGGAGCTGTCCCTGTCCGGCCAGCTGCGGCCCTGCGCGGGCATGCTGTCCATGGCCCTGGCCGCCAAGCGGGAGGGGATCGAGGCGCTGTATGTCCCGGAGGAGAACGCCCCCGAGGCCACCCTGGCGGAGGGCCCGGTGGTCTATCCCGTCCGGGATATCCCCCAGCTGGAACGCCACCTGATGGGAGAGGAGCTCATCCCCCCTGCCCCGCCCTGGGTGCCCGGGAAGTCCACCCTCCACTGCCCCGACATGTCCGAGGTGAAAGGACAGGAGCAGGTGAAGCGTGCCCTGGAGATCGCCGCCGCCGGTGGGCACAGCGTCCTCATGTCCGGCCCCCCGGGGACGGGCAAATCCATGCTGGCCCGCCGCCTGCCCGGCATCCTGCCCGACATGACCCGCCAGGAGGCCCTGGAATCCACCGAAATTCACTCCATCATGGGTCAGACCAGCGCCAAGCAGCCCCTCATCGCCCTGCGTCCCTTCCGCGCCCCCCACCACACCGTGTCCTCCATCGGCATGGCCGGGGGCGGCTCCAATCCCCGGCCGGGAGAGATTTCTCTGGCCCACAACGGGGTCCTCTTTCTGGACGAGCTGCCCGAGTTCCCCAAGGAGGTGCTGGAGGTGCTCCGCCAGCCCCTGGAGGACGGCCAGGTACAGATATCCCGGGCGGCGGGCACCGTGGCTTACCCCGCCCGGTTCATGCTGGTGTGTGCCATGAACCCCTGCAAGTGCGGCTGGTACGGCCACCCCTCCGGCCGGTGCCACTGCACCGAAGGTGAGGTGAAAAAGTATCTGTCCCGGCTGTCCGGGCCCCTGCTGGACCGGCTGGACCTGTTTGTCCAGGTGGAGCCGCTGGAGTTCGACGAATTGGCACAGCGGGAGCGGGCGGAGACCTCCGCCCAGGTGAAGGAGCGGGTGGACGCCGCCCGGGCCCTCCAGACCGCCCGGCAGAAGGACACCGGCGTGCCCAGCAACTCCCAGCTCACTCGGGAGAGCCTGGACCGCTTCTGCGCCCTGGACGAGGGCTGCCAGCGGCTGATGAAGGGGGCCTTTGACCGGATGGGTCTCACCGCCCGCAGCTACGACCGCATCCTCCGGGTGGCCCGCACCATCGCCGACCTGGACGGCGGCGGAGAGATCACCCCCGCCCACCTGGCCGAGGCTTTGCAATACCGGCCGCCGGAATATTTGCGGCGTTAACGTGCCTTGGCCGCCCGGTAGCCTTTCGCCTTTCCGAATAGAAACGCCTCGCATACTGCGAGGCTGGTATCCCGGTCTGCTACGTCACACAGCGCCAGCATGTCGCGCAGTCCCATCTGATACCCCCGCTTCGCCGCTTCGTCCATATCCGTCAGTTCTATGTATCTCCCGATTTTTTCAATAATGGGTTCCATTTTGAAAAACCTCCTTGATTTTCACCGGGAGGCATGGTATCATCAGATTTACCAGACCTCCGGGTGTGGTTCAATAACGGATTCGCTCAACTTTCGACGGGAGGGCGTTTCCGTTATTTTTTGTCCAATTCTTTTTTCACAAGCTTAATTCCTTTGTTTACTACATCGGTGCGGGTCATCTCCAGCCTCTTGGAGCATTCATCCAACAATTCAAGTTCTTCCCTGCTCATACGAAGCTGTAAGCTTTTGTCCCGCTTGCTTGTTCCCTTGATTGGACGTCCAGTCCTTGGCAACATTTTTTCACCTCACTTTTGCCATGGCTTAATTATAGATTAAGCAGTTGCAAAAGTCAAGCGTTTTCATAAAAAAACCGCCCAATCGGGCGGTTGATGCTTTGTGAATGAAACATTATTCCTTTCTCCACCGCTTCAGGGTGGGGAACCAGCCCCGCATCATCTTTTCCGCCTCCTCCTGGGGCCCGAAGGGGTGGCCGTTCTCCGCGTTGAACTTCAGGTTAAAGGCGATGATATCGTCCATGGTGGCCTCCGGGGCGGTAAAGGCTCCGTTTTGATAGCAGTAGCGGCAGTAGTCCTCACTGAGGGCGCCGCCGGCCTCGGTGCCCTTATCCTCGGGCTTGTCCAGGGGCATGGCGCAGCACTGACAAAACTTTCTTTCTTCCATTGGAAAAACCTCCTTATGTCGGACGGGGTCTGCCCCGTCTCTGCCACAAGGATACGCCCCATAACCTGACAGGGTCTGTCAGGTTTCATAGACTTCCAACGATTTCTTTATCTCGCCCTTTAAAATATCCCGCCAGTAGACCGGCTCCAGCACCTCCAGCTGTCCGCCGAAGGACAGCAGAAAGGACAGCAGCCACTGGTCCTCCGGGAAGGTACACGTCACCAGCAGGCGCCCGTCTGGCTGGAGGGACACCTCCCCGGGGTGGAAGTAGTCCCGCACCCGCCATGCGGCGGAGGGGGCGAACAGCAGCCGCAGGTCCACTCCCCGGTAGTCCCCGGACATAGGGGCCTCCAGCTGCTCCGGGGGCGTGCGGGGCGGACAGCTCCCCTCCTCCAGGCAGAGGTCCTCCATCCGCACCAGCCGGAAGATGCGCCAGTCCTGCCGCGCCCGGCAGAAGGCGGACAGATACCAGCACCCGGCCTTGAACACCAGCCGGGCGGGCTCCACCGTCCGGCGGCTCGTCTCCCCGGCGGAGTTGTAGTAGGTGAACGACAAGGGCCGGCGTTCCAGAATGGACCGCTTTACCCGGGAAAAATTCTCCCGCTCCACCGCCCCGCTGCCCCAGTCGGAAAAATCCACCTCCAGCCAGTCGTCCCCCTCCCGGCGGAACAGGGCGGACAGCCGGGACAAGGCCTCCTCTCCCCCGCCGGTGGCCCGGATGGCCTGGAGGGCAAAGAGAATTTCGTCCTGCTGGCTCCGGGACAGCAGCGCCCGGTCCAGCACAAACTGGTCCATCAGCCGGATGCCGCCCCCCTTGCCCTTCTGGGCGTACACCGGTATGCCGGCGGCGGACAGGGCATCCACATCCCGGTAGATGGTGCGCTCCGACACCTCTAACCGCTTTGCCAGCTCCCCGGCGGTGACGGCCCGTCTCTCCACCAGGAGGTAGAGAATTTCAAAGAGACGGCCGTTTTTCATTGGACCCTAATCTGCCCCAGCACCTGGCCGATGGGCAGGTTGATGGCCAGGCTGGCCCGGTCGTCGTAGGGGGTGGGGCTCTTGTTGATGAGCACCAGCCGGGAGCCCTGATAGTAGTTGATGAGCCCGGCGGCGGGGTACACCGCCAGGGAGGTCCCTCCGATGATGAGCAGGTCGGCCGCCTGAATGTCGGCCACCGCCCCCTCGATGGTGGCGCTGTCCAGCCCCTCCTCGTAGAGGACCACATCGGGCTTGACGGTGCCGCCGCAGGAACACTTGGGCACCCCCGTCCCCTCTTTAATTTCCTCCACGGCGTAGGGCTTATGGCACCTCATGCAGTAGTTGCGGTGGACGCTGCCGTGGAGCTCCCAAACCCGCTTGGAGCCCGCCTTCTGGTGCAGGCCGTCGATGTTCTGGGTGACCACAGAGCGCAGCCTGCCCGCCGCCTCCAGCTCGGCCAGCTTCTTGTGAGCGGCGTTGGGCTGGGCATCCAGGCAGAGCATCTTGTCCCGGTAGAAGCGGTAAAATTCCTCCGGCCGGGCGTCGAAGAAGGTGCGGCTGAGGATCTCCTCCGGGGGCCAGGCGTACTTCTGGTTGTATAGCCCGTCCACACTGCGGAAATCCGGGATGCCGCTCTCGGTGCTTACCCCCGCCCCGCCGAAAAACACAATGGCCCGGCTCTCGTCAATCCACTGCTGTAAGGTTTTAATTTTTTCATCCATGGGAAGCCCTCCTTTTTTACTATATACCAGCCATGCGCAAAACACTAAAAATAAGGTCTCCCGGGCCGGCGAACGCTTGCCATAAGGCGTTGAAGAAACCGGCCTTGGGCGCGGGCTTATCGCCCAAATATCTCGGCGGCCTGCCGCATGTTCTCACGTATGGGGACGTTGAAGGGGCACCGCCCCTCACAGGCACCGCAGGCTATGCACTCCCCGGCGTGGTGGGAAAGGATCGCGTAGTGCTCCCGCACCGTCTCGGGCACCCCGCCTTGGGCCCGGGCCAGGTTGAGGAACTTGGTCACGGAGGCCACATCGATGCCCCGGGGACAGGGGGCGCAGTGGCCGCAGTACATGCAGTGGCCCTCCCAGCTGATTTTGGGCATGGCGGCGAAGGCGGTGGCGTAGTCCTTTTCGCTGTCCGGGGCGTCCTCATAGGCGGCGGACCGGACCAGTTCCTCCACCGTCTTGGCCCCCGCCATGACGCAGGCCACCCCGGGCCGGGTTAAGGCGTAATGCAGGCACTGGATGGGGGTGAGCGCCACCCCGGCGGGGGAATATTGACTGAGCAGATCACCGCCGCCGAAGGCCTTCATCACTGTGACTCCCACCCCCAGCCGCTGGCAGCTCTCGTAGAGGGCCTGGCGCTGGGGATCCATATTTACCAAAGGCTTTTCATAGGCGGCCTCCGCCCACAGCTGTTCCACGTCCTCTCCGGCGGGCTGAAGGTCATAGCAGGGGTTGACACTGAACATGAGCACATCGATGAGCCCGCTGTCCACCGCTGCTTGGGCCACCTCCGGGTTGTGGCTGGACAGGCCGATGCAGCCGATCTTCCCGGCTTCCTTCAGCGCCTGGGCGTAGGCCATAATGGGACCGGCTTTTATGTCTTGCCAGTCGGATAGGGCATCGGAGTAGTGGATCATGCCGATGTCGATGAAATCGGTGTCCAGCTCACGGAGCATGTGGGCGAAGCCGGCCTTTACCTTGCTGATGTCCCGGGTACGCAGGTACTGCCCCTCCTCCCAGATGGAACACAGGTGGGATTGCAGGATAAATTTCTCCCGCCGGCCCTTCAGGGCCTGGCCCAGGTTGGAGCGCATCACCGGATTGGGGGAGTAAAGATCGATGCAGTTGACTCCCAGCTCCTCCATCTTGTCTACAAATTCCTTTACCTGTCCAGCGGTCTTGTCCACAAGGCCTTCGCAGCCCATGCCGATCTCGCTGATCTTCAGGCCGGTGCGGCCCAATGTACGATACTTCATGACAGTCCTCCTTGCTTTTTAGTTAAAGCTATTTTATCACTTGAAGCCGGGTTTAAGTCAAGAGGCATAGGCGTTGCAATACGCAGGATGCAAAGCGATTTTGGGCGAAAGGCTGTGTGATGAAGCGTCGGATCAAATTGCAGAAGGCCGGGTACTTCCATTGAGTACCCGGCCCAACTCATAGGTCTTTATAAGCCAGTTCAGCGACTGCACCGTTTAACGTGTCCTGTGAAAACCGGCCTGTATCATCAGAATGGCAGCGCTCAATAGAAATTGTACCGTCACGGCTCAAAAACCACCTCCTTCCCGTCCGATTTAAGAATCATGGTAACTTTCTCACCGTCATAACCAACCGACAGGGCCGGGTCATTTGAAATCTTCAGACTGCCAACGCCATCCCTGCCGCATAGATAAACGCGGTCGGAAGCCATGCGGTTGATAAAGTACAGCCCCTGGCTGGTCAGGCAAAAGTCGTGAGCGACAGCATTCCGAAAGGGTCTTGCTTTGTGGGTCTTGGTGTCATACGCTGTCAGCAGAGAATTTTCGTTGATGAAGTAGATCGTCCGCCCATCAAACGCTATATTCCCCCTGGTGGGGATGTCCAGCATCTGCGTTCGCTGGACCGTTCTGCTCACTTCCGTAATTCCATCATTCGTAATGAAAAAGAGACTGTCATCGTTCAGGAAAAAGCCGTAGCAGTATTGCAGAAACATCCAGGTATCCCCCACCGTGTAGTCAATCCCCAGCAGAGACCGCCCGCTGTCTGTTATTTTCTCGAAAATAACCCGTTCCTCAAAGGTTTCTGTATTAAGCTGGACAATGGACACCTGGGTGGCTGTGCTGTTGTAGCTGCCGACCCGATCCACATACTGTTCTGTGCGGGAGGCCATATAATAAATGTACGGGGCATCCATATAGACGGCTTTGACGGATTCCTCATCCGAAAAGGCCCCGAACAGCGGAGAGAGGGGCAAATCCGTCACAGCGCCGGTTGCCCGGTTTTCCAGAGCGTATGTCCGCGTCTGGTCATCGTAGATCACGCTGTAAGCTTCCGACACACTTTGTGAGGATGAATTGAATATCCCGTTCGCGGGTTCTGCAACAGAGCAGCCGGACAGTGAGAGCAGCACCAGCAGGCAGAGCGCGGCGGCTCCGCGGCCTCTGACGGGTTTTCTTCCAGACTGCCAGCAGTTTGTGTTTTGCCGCAGGACCCATCCTACCATGAGGGCGCAGCACACAGCGGACAGGCCCAGCAGGGCCAGCAGCTCCCGGGGGGAACGCTCTGAAAACGTCACGATGGGTTCCCCTGTCAACGAATCCTCCACAGAGGAAGTCCCCTCCAGGAATCCGGCTGCCAGCAGGAACGGCAGGGGCAGCGGCAGGCGATAGCAAATCTGCCGGGACAGGCCGATATACGGTATCAAGGTGGATGCCACCCCGATCACCACTGTCAACGCGTATTTCTTCACTAAAACGGAGGTAAAGAGCAGCAGAGCGGCGAGGTACACCGAGCCAAAGCAGCGCAGAACGGCCAAAATCAGATACGCGGCCAGCAGGGAGATATTTTTTGTACTGCCCCCGAAGCTGGCGATGCTCTGGACGGGGTACTCCCCGTGGGGCAGGCCGTATTTTATTCCAAAGAAAGCAAAACGAATCAGGGCCAGCCCTCCGCAGAGAGCGAACACGGCGCAGAGGGTCATCACGGCTTTGCTTCTGGCGCTCTTGCGGCTCTGGGGCGCCGTCCGCAAAAGCGCGTCCATCTGACAGCTATACTCCGAGCAAAAAACCGCAGCCGCCAAAATCAAAATCACAAGGAACAGCGGAAAGTCTAGCGTTTGGGCGGAAAACAGCCCCGCCCAGCCGTTTGTGTTCAAAAAGTAACGGTTGCCGGTGTTCTCGCAGATATACAAATATTGCCGGTACACAGCTTCAAAACCATGCTCATGGGCCAATACCGTGTTGGCCTCCGCGGTCTGCCGCTCATACTGTTCCGCTGTGAGCTGGCCGCTGTAATAGCTTTCCTGGGATTGGGCGCGGGCAGAGCGGGCCTGGGTGATGGCCTGGGCCTCCTGCTCCAGCCAAGCGGCCTTTTCCTCTGTGCAGGCCCCGTCCAGCCGTTCCAGATACCACTCGTATTCCTCGCGGTATTCTTCCATCGCGCTGTTCTGCGGCCTGTCGGTTGCAGCCAGCCAGACCGTGCTGGCCAGGAGCGCGGCCAGGATATAGAGCAGGCCTCGCTGTATGACCATCAGTTTTTTCCATTCATAAGAGAAAACGCTCATTTTGCCCTCCGAACACAGCGGTGACAGTTTTCCGCTGACAGAAAATAGATTGCGACTACAATCGCAAGGCCCGCCAGCAGGGCAAACCATGC
>CAJTSQ010000020.1 GCA_910578735.1 uncultured Oscillospiraceae bacterium | reverse complement strand
GAGGGATTCCGACAAGCGGAAAGTTTCCCATAGACGGAATCCCCCAGTCACGGCTGCGCCGTGCCAGCCCCCTTTAGCAAGGGGCCTATTCTCTCCTAAAACCTCCCTCTCTCCACGCACCCGGCAAACACTCCGCCCCGGCCCTCCTTTCCGGCCACCGTGGCGGCGAAGTACCGAATCTCATCCATGGCGTGGTCGTGCTCCTTGCGCACCTGGTCCTGGCCCTGAGCCCGGTCATCCCAGCGGTACAGGGAAAACTCCCGCACCGCGTTCTCGCACCCCTTGCAAATCACGATTTTCCCGCTTTTCAGCAGCCGTGCGGTGAGCCGGATGCCGGACAGGACCTGATTGTCCGCTTTTTTCACCCGCCAGCCCCGCCGGCGCAGGGTCTCGCAGAAGCTGGCCGCCGACGGGTCGGCGACCACCGCCCGCACCGGCCGGTCCCCGGCCAGCCTGTCCAGGTCGTCGGCGTACTCCTCGTCGGTCTTCTGCCGCCGGGCGGCCCGGCCGTCGTAGTAGTACTCGCCGGTCCGGTACCACACCCCGTCCTTCCGCCCCCACAGCCCCATAGACGTGGGGTTGGAGGTGCCGTAGTCCACCGACACATACCACTCCTCAAAGGGCCCCTCCGGCGCCTCTTTCACAAAGCTCCCATCAAAGAAATCATAGACCAGCCCCTCAGCGGCCACCCACTCCCCCAGCACAAACCGCCGGTAGAAGGTGCCCTGAAAGGTGTTGGCGTACCGCCTGCGCACCTCGTCGGACAGCCCCGGGTTGTCGTCCATGGTAAACCGGAGCCGCAGGGCGTTTTTCTCCTCTGCCCTCAGTATCCACTCCTGATAGAACCAATGCGCCGGCGACTCCGGGTTGCAGGAAAACCACAGCCTGCTCCCTGTCACCGAGCACCGGGCCGCGGCCTGCTCCACAAAGGACCGGGGCATCAGGGCCACCTCATCCAGCAGGGCCCCGGCCAGGGTAATGCCCTGAATCAGGGCTGCGGAACTCTCGTCCTTCCCCCCAAAGAGATAGAAATCGTTGCGCCGCCCACCCAGCCGCACCTGGATCACGTTTTTTGACATCTTCTGCACACACTGAAACCCCATCCTCTCCAGCAGGGGAATCAGCTCTGACAGCATATTTCGCCGCACGCTCTGAATGGTCCGCCCGCACAGGGCAAAGTTTCGGTTCTGAAAGGAGCGCATCGCCCAGCAGAAGAAGGACAGGCCGGTACACAGGGTCTTGCCGCTGCGCACCGCCCCATCGCAGATAATGGCCTGCCGTCCCCGGTCCGGAGACCCGGGCCTCCACCAGGTGAGCGCCCGTTTTTGCTTCTCGGAAAAGACCAAGCTATCCCCCCTGCTCCTCCATGGCCTGAAGGAAGCGGTCCACCTGGTCCTCGCCGCTGTGGTCCACGGTATCCAGCAGCCGCTCCAGCAGCCGCCCCCGGTCCACAAATTTCAGCTCCACCACGCCATTGCTCCCCCGTTTGAACTCGGTGAGGGCGTCCAGGTCCAGCCCGTCGGTCCCCCGCCACTCCTCTGGCGGAAAACAGGCCAGCTTGACGGCGTCCCCCGCTCCTGCGTTGGCCAGCCTCCACATCCGCCGTATGATCTGCTCCCGGTCCGGGAGCCCTCTCGCCTTTGCCACATCATCCCTCCTCACCCATACCGGGCGCGGAAGGAAAGTTGTATGTTTGAGTACACAGTAGAAAAAATTTTTTTATTCTCTGTTTCGCCTCTTTTTTCACGGCACGGCGATTACACTGTGCTTTGTTTGAAAAAATTACCATTCCCCCCTCAAGAATAGAAAAAACACCTCCTCCACATCCTGACCATACCCGCAAAATCATGGATCAGGAGGAATCCTTTATGAAAAAACTCACGTCGCTTCTGCTGGCTGCCCTGATGCTTACCGCCGCCGTCCCTCTGTCCGGGGCCGCCCCGGCGGACAGCGGCCTCAATCTGTCCTGTGCCTCCTGCTTGCTGATGGAGAAGGAGACAGGAACGGTTCTTTTAGAAGAAAACGCCCACGACAAGCTGGAGCCCGCCAGTGTCACCAAGATCATGACCCTTCTTCTGGTCATGGAGGCGGTCGACTCAGGCCGGATCCGCCTGGACGACCCGGTCACCGTCTCCGCCTATGCCGCCGGCATGGGCGGCTCCCAGGTCTACCTGGAGGAGGGGGAGCAGATGCCCGTGTCTGAGATGATTAAATGCGTCACAGTAGTCTCGGGCAACGACTGTTCCGTAGCTCTGGCCGAGCATTTGGCCGGCAGCGAGGGGGCCTTTGTGGCCCAAATGAACCAGCGGGCCCAGGAGCTGGGGATGAATGACACCACGTTCCTCAACTGCACCGGCCTGCCCGCCCAGGGCCATGTGACCAGCGCTTACGACATTGCCCTCATGTCCCGGGAGCTGATCCTCAACCACCCTAAAATTCGGGAGTACACCACCATCTGGATGGACTCTATTCGAAACGGCGAATTTGGCCTGACCAACACCAACCGGCTGGTCCGTTTCTACCAGGGGACCACCGGCCTTAAGACGGGCTACACCAAATCCGCCCAATACTGCATGTCCGCCACGGCGGAGCGTGACGGCATGGAGCTGATTGCCGTGGTGATGCGCTCCCCCTCCATCAACCAGCGCTTTGAGGATGCCAAGGCCCTTCTGGACTACGGCTTCGCCAACTGCGCCATGGTCCCCGTCTACCCCGACGCCCCGCTGGCCCCGGTGGATGTCCTCCTGGGCGCCCAGGCCCAAGTCCAGCCCCAGCTGGAGCGGGACTGCCGCCTGCTGGTCCGCAAGGGGGAGGAGAACCAGGTAACCACCCGTCTCTCCCTGACGGAGAATGTGGAGGCCCCGGTGGAGCAGGGTCAAACTCTGGGCCGTCTGGAGGTCTATGTGGGGGATGAACTGCGGGATACTGTTCCCATCCTGGCCGCTCAGCCGGTGGAACGTCTGTCCGTCCCCGGCATCTTCGGCCGGATGCTGCACAAACTGCTTATGGTGGGGTAAAGGTTATGTCCTGTAGGGACGCTTCATGAAGCGTCCGTCTTCCCAAAGATAAAGGCGGACGCATCGTGATGCGTCCCTACGAAGCCGCGGCTCCTTCCATCCCTTGCCGCTCTAAGAATTTCTTTCAAGTTCCCCTCCAGTTTTCCACTATTTTACTTGACGGTTCTTCTCAGATGTTGTATAATTTTGATAAATATACCTAAGCACTTTCCACGCCCCCTTGTTGGATTTCGCCGATAAACATCTACAAAAGATACCATGAGGTGATAAATATGTCCAAATATCAAGAAAATCTCTCCGCAAACGACCTGTTTTTAGAGCTAGAGGCCTTCTCAGAAGGCCGCTCCACCCACGCCTGGAAGTGCTTCGGCTCCCACCCGGCCAGGGATGAAAACGGGACGGAGGGCTACCTCTTCCGAGTATGGGCTCCCAATGCCCCGCGGATTACAATTATCGGTGATTTCAATGGCTGGGACCTGGAAGCCACACCAATGGAAAAGGTGGAGGGCGGCATTTGGGAGGCCTTTATCCCTGGCCTGAACCGCTACGACTCTTACCAGTATGCCGTACATAAAACGGACGGCACCTTTGTAGGTAAGGCCGACCCCTACGGCTTCCACGCCGCCACCCGGCCTGACGTGTCCACCAAGATCTACGACCTGAATACCGGCTACCAGTGGGGCGACCGGGACTGGTTCGCCTTCCGGGCCAAAAACCCGCCCTACCGCCGGCCCATGAACATCTACGAGTGCCACCTGGGCTCCTGGCGGCGCACCGGCGAAGGGGAGTTCCTCAGCTACCGCGATATCGCCTCCTACCTGGTCCCCTATGTAAAGGAGATGGGCTTCACTCACGTAGAGCTGCTCCCCGTCACCGAGCATCCCCTAGATGCCTCCTGGGGCTACCAGTGCACCGGCTACTTCGCCGCCACCAGCCGCTACGGCATTCCGGACGACCTGAAATATCTCATCGATCAGCTCCACCAGGCGGGCGTGGGGGTCATTATGGACTGGGTTCCCGCCCACTTCCCCCGTGATGCTTTCGGCCTGTACAACTTCGACGGCACCCCCACTTATGAGTACGCCGACCCCCGGAAGGGGGAGCACAAGGAGTGGGGCACCGATGTGTTCGACTTTGGCCGCAGCGAGGTGCGCTCCTTCCTGTTCTCCTCGGCCATGTTCTGGCTGGAGGAGTACCACATGGACGGCCTGCGGGTAGACGCGGTGTCCTCCATGCTCTATCTGGACTACAACCGGAAGGACGGCGAGTGGCTGCCCAATGTGAACGGCGGCCACGAGAATCTGGAGGCCATCAAGTTCTTCCAGGACCTGAACACCGCTGTCTTCGCCGCCCACCCCGACGTGCTCATGGTGGCGGAGGAGTCCACCGCCTGGCCCAAGGTGACCAAGCCGGTGGACGACGGCGGCCTGGGCTTCAACTTCAAGTGGAACATGGGCTGGATGAACGACATCTGCCACTATATCAAGCTGGACCCCTACTTCCGCCAGTTCAACCACCGGGACATCACCTTCTCCCTGATGTACGCCTTCTCAGAAAACTATATTCTTCCCCTGTCCCACGACGAGGTGGTTCACATGAAGGGCTCCTTCTTCGGCAAGATGCCCGGGGACAACCCGCTGAAGTTTGCCGGCGTCCGGGCCTTCTACACCTACATGATGACCCACCCGGGCAAAAAGCTCACCTTCATGGGGGCGGAGCTGGGCCAGTGGAACGAGTGGCACTTTGAATACTCTCTGGACTGGCATCTGCTGCAATACACCCCCCACCGCCAGACCCAGGACTTCTTCAAGGCTATGAACGCCTTCTACCTGGAGCAGTCCCCCCTCTGGGATCAGGACGACTCCTGGCAGGGCTTCCAGTGGCTGTGTGCCGACGACAACAACGCCAACACTGTAGCTTTCCTGCGCTGGGACCGGAAGGGCAATCCCCTTATCGTGGTGTGCAACTTCTCCCCCGAGCACCGCAACGGCTACCGGGTAGGGGCTCCCTTCGGCGGCAGCTGGGGCGTGGCCTTCAACACCGACGACCCCGCCTTCGGCGGCGAGGGCCTGGGGGACAAGGAGCCGGTGAAGACGGAGAAGATCCCCTGCCACGACCAGCAGCAGTCCTTTGCCATCGACCTGCCCCCCATGTCGGCGGTGATCTATCGCTGCGTGCGGAAGAACCCGGTGCGCAAGCCCAAGGCGGAAAAGGCCAGCGACGCCGCCAAGGCGGAGAAGAAGTCGGCCAAGGTGGAGAAAAAGCCCGCCAAAAAGGCGGCCAAGGCGGAAAAAGCCCCCGCCAAGCCCAAGAAGGCGGCCCGCACCAAGGCGTAGGGGCGGACATTGTCCGCCCGCAGGCGCACGTAGGGGGCGGCCTCCGCGCCGCCCCACACCCCTGGCGGCCTCCACGCCGCCCCACACCCCCGGCGGCCTCCGCGCCGCCCCGCATACGGCCGCCCAAGCGGCCCCCCCCGGGCACCCTCGGGGCCTTGCGCCCCGGTCTCTGCATAGATGTCATCGCGCAAAAAAGTAAGAGGTGAGCAATATGAAGAAAGAAGTTGTTGCCATGTTGTTGGCCGGCGGCCAGGGCAGTCGGCTCTACGCCCTGACCAGCAACGTGGCAAAGCCCGCCGTCCCCTTCGGCGGAAAGTACCGCATCATCGACTTTCCCCTGTCCAACTGCGTCAACTCCGGCATCGATACGGTGGGTGTCCTCACCCAATACCGCCCCCTGGAGCTGAACAGCTACCTGGGCAACGGCCAGCCTTGGGACCTGGACCGGTCCGACGGGGGTGTCCATATCCTCCCCCCCTACCTGGGTGAGGGCGAAAAGGGCAGCTGGTACAAGGGCACTGCCAACGCCATCTACCAGAACATCGGCTTCCTAGACCTGTACGACCCTGAGTATGTGGTGGTCCTGTCCGGTGACCACATCTACAAGATGGACTACTCCGAGATGGTCGCGTTCCATAAGAAGTCCGAGGCCGCCTGCACCATCTCGGTGCTGGAGGTCACCATGGAGGAGGCCAAGCGCTTCGGCATCCTGAATGTGGAGGCCGACGACAAGGTCTACGAGTTTGAGGAGAAGCCCCCCCAGCCCAAGAGCAACCTGGCCTCCATGGGCATCTATGTGTTCACCTGGTCCAAGCTGAGAAAATACCTCATCGACGATGAGGCCGACCCCAACTCCTCCAACGACTTTGGCAAGAACATCATCCCCAACATGCTGAATGCCGGGGAGAAGCTGATGGCCTACCGCTTCGCCGGCTACTGGAAGGACGTGGGCACCATCGACTCCCTGTGGGACGCCAACATGGACCTGCTGTCCCGCAACAGCGGTCTGGACATGTACGACGAGAGCTGGCCCATCTACGCCCGCACCCCCATCAAGCCCCCTCACGTCACCGGCCCCAACGCCTCCATCTCCCACTCCCTGGTCACCGGCGGCAGCCAGGTGGACGGCATTGTGGCCAACTCGGTACTGTTCAACACGGTCACCGTGGGGACGGGGGCAGACATTCAATATTCCATCCTCATGCCCGGCGCCACTGTTAAGGAGGGCGCCAAGGTGTACTACTCCATTGTGGCCGAGAACGCCACTGTGGAAGCCGGCGCGGTGGTGGGCTCCGCCCCCGACGGCAGCGAGAACTGGGGCATCGCCGTGGTGGCCGGCGGGGTCACCATCGGGGAAAAGGCCACCGTCTCACCAAAGGCCATGATCCGCGAAGATGTGAAGGGAGGTGAGCAGGCATGAACGATCTGCACGGAATTTTGTTTGCATACCGCTCCGACGCCAATCTGGGCGAGCTGACCCGCCCCCGCAATACCTGCTCTCTGCCCTTTGGCGGGCGCTACCGCCTCATCGACTTCATGCTGTCCAACTGCGTCAACGCCGGCATGACCGACGTGGGCGTGGTGGTCCACCAGAGCTACCAGTCCCTGCTGGACCACCTGGGCTCGGGCAAGGACTGGGACCTGAGCCGCAAGCACGGCGGCCTGCGCATCCTGCCCCCCTTCAGCTACACCGAGGCCGGCCACGGCGAGTACCGGGGCAGCATGGAGGCCCTGGCCGGTGTCTACGACTATTTGGAGGACATCCGCCAGGACTACGTCCTGCTGGCCTGGGGCGATATGGCCATCAACCTGCCCGTCAACGAGGTCTTTGAGCATCATCTGAACTCCGGGGCGGACATCACAATGGTTTGCACCCCCACCCTAAAGGGGGCGCCCCGGTTCTCCGAGTATGTGGAGGTCAGTGAGGAGGGCCGGATTACCGACCTGTCCGTCCACCCCACCGCCGCCGACAAGGCCCTGGAATCCCTGGAGATCTACATCCTGTCCAAGCGCCTGCTGATGGACATGGTGGACTACTGCGCCGCTCACGACGTAACCAATTTCAGCCGCGGCGTACTCCAGCCCCGGATGAAGTCCCTGAAAATGGTCCCCTATGTCCACAAGGGCTATGTGGGCCGTTTCCAGTCCGTGAGCGACTACTACCAGCGCTCCATGGACCTGCTGGACCCCGGCATCCGGGCCGACCTGTTCAACCCCGCCCGGCCCATCCGCACCAAGGACCAGTCCAACCCCTCCACCTACTACGGCCCCGAGTCCGTCTCCAAGAGTTCTCTTGTGGCCGACGGCTGCTACATTGAGGGCGAGGTGGAGAACTCCATCCTCTCCCGGGGTGTCATTGTGGAGAAGGGCGCCAAGGTGTGCGACAGTGTACTCATGCAGGGCACCGTGGTCAAGGCCGGGGCCTCCCTGTCCTATGTCATTGCCGACAAGGATGTAACGGTAAACGAGGGCCGTATGCTCATGGGCCACGCCACCTACCCCCTGGCCATTGCAAAGGGCTCTGTCGTCTGATTTCTTTCGGACGCCCTCCCCAACCAGGAGGGCGTCCTCCTGCAAATTTCCGGCATTTGTAGGGGCGGCCAGTGGCCGTCCGTATGTGAGAGCATCCGCCGGAAACCGGCGGGCGGCCATAGGCCGCCCCTACAAAAATTCCAATGGAAAAGGTGATTGTATGAAAATTCTGTTTGCAACCTCCGAGGCGGCCCCCTTTATCAAAACCGGCGGTCTGGCCGACGTGGCCGGCTCCCTCCCCCAGGCCTTAGCGTCCGAGGGCCACGAGGTCAAGGTCATCCTCCCCCTGTACGAGGGCATCAGCGAGGATTGGCGCAGCCAGATGACCTTCCTCAAATTCTTTAATGTAACTCTGGCCTGGCGGCAGGTGTACTGCGGAATCTTTGAGCTGGAGTACAACGGCGTCACCTTCTGGTTTGTAGACAACGAGTACTACTTCAAGCGCTGGCAGCTCTATGGCCACTTTGACGACTGTGAGCGCTTCGCCTACTTCTCCCGCGCCGTCATCGAGACCCCGGGCCAGCTGGACTGGGCCCCCGATATTATCCACTGCAACGACTGGCAGACCGCCCTGGTCCCGGTCTACCTGCTGGAGGAGAAATACGCCATTCCTCAGCTGGGGAACGCCAGGACTGTCTACACCATCCACAACATCGAGTATCAGGGCCGGTACGGCGACCAGGTACTCCAGGACGTCATCGGCCTGGACCGCAGCTACTTCAACGAGGGGATGCTGGCCTATCACCGGGACGTAAACCTGATGAAGGGCGCCATCATGGCCTCCAACTTCGTCACCACCGTCTCCCCCACCTACGCCCAAGAGCTGCGCACCCCCTTCTACGCCCACGGCCTGGACGGGGTCATCAACCAGCAGAGCGGAAAGCTGGAGGGCATCCTCAACGGCATCGACGTAGACCTGAACAACCCCGCGTCCATGACCGGCCTGCCCGCCAACTTCACCCTGAAAACCCTGTCCAAGGGCAAGGCCGCCTGCAAGCAGACCCTTCAGCAGACGGTCGGCCTGGAGGAGCGGGCGGACGTCCCCCTCATCGCCTGCGTCTCCCGCCTGGTGGGGCACAAGGGCTTCTCTATGGTCACCGACGCCCTGAACGAGATTATGGGCATGGACGTGCAGATGGTGGTACTGGGTACCGGCGACTGGCAGTATGAGGAGGCTTTCCGTCATGCTCAGGGCCAGTATCCCGGCCGCTTCGCCGCCCAGCTGACCTACTCCGCCCCCCTGTCCAACCTGATCTACGCCGGAGCGGACCTGTTCCTCATGCCCTCCGTCTCCGAGCCCTGCGGCCTGAGCCAGATGATCGCCATGCGCTTCGGCACCATCCCTGTAGTGCGGGAGACCGGCGGCCTGAAGGACACAGTCACCCCCTACAACAAGTACGAGGGCACAGGCCGGGGCTTCACCTTCTCCAACATCAGCGCCAGCGACATGGTCTGGGTCCTGCGCGAGGCGGTGGACCTGTACCATAACAACAGCAAGGCCTGGCGCGGCCTGCAAAAGGAGGGCATGTCCGCCGACTTCTCCTGGAAGAACTCCGCCAAGCAGTATCTGGAGATTTATCAGCGTATCCTGGGGTAAGCATTTTACTCAAACCCAGCGGCCCGATTTCAAATCGGGCCGCTGGTTCTTTTCCGGCGGATATTTACAAATACTTAAGGAATGAGCGGTTGAAAAAGGGCCGCACTTGGTGTAAAATGTACTGATTGCAAATTTTGGGCAGACAGGGAGGGGCCTCTGTGGAAGAGCGTCAGAATAGCGCGGCGAAAACCATCAGCTTCATCATGCTTATCACTCTGGCGGGCAAGGTGCTGGGCCTGTACCGTGACCGGCTTCTGGCCGTCCACTACAGCACCGGTCCGGCGGCCAGCGCCTTTTTCACGGCCAGCCGCATTCCCCGGGTGTTTTTTGACGCGGTGTTTGCCTCCGCCATCGCGGCCTGCTTCATCCCGGTATTCAGCGAATACCTGGAAAAAAAGGGCCGGAGGGAGGCTATGCGCTTCGCCGGCTCCTTCCTCACGGTCATCGCCCTGCTCACCGGCGCCCTCACCCTGGTGGGAATGGCATTTCCACAGCCTCTGATTGCCCTTTTCGCCGACTACTCAGACCCTCAGACCACCGCGCTGGCCGTCTCCCTCACCCGGGTGATGTTCCCCACGGTACTCTTTTCCGGCCTGGCCTTCTCCCTGGTGGGCATTCTCCAGGCCCAGGACCACTTCACCGCCCCCGCTCTCATGTCCACAGTGTCCAACCTGGTCATCATCGGCTATTTTTTCACCCTGGACAAGTCTCTGGGCATCTACGGCCTGGCGGCAGCCTATCTGCTGGGCTGGTTTCTCCAGGGCGTCATCCAGCTGCCCCCCCTGCGCCGGCTGGACTTCCGCTTTCAGCCCGGCCTGGACCTCCGGTCCGAGGGTATGAAAAAGGTACTGACCCTCATGGGGCCGGTGGTGGTATCCACCTGGGTGCTGCCCATCAACCAGGCCATCAACGCCCGCTTCGGCTCCCGGCTGTACGACGGGGCCGGGGTAGCCGCCCTGGAGTACGCCTCCAACCTCTATCTGGTCATTGCCGGGGTCTTTATCCTGTCGGTCACCAATGTGATTTTCCCCAAGCTGTCCCGGCTCACCGCCGGAGGCCGGGAGGGGGAATTTCGCGCCACCATCCGCCAGACGCTGCGGGTCAGCCTGTTTTTCATCCTGCCCATGTCGGCCGGTCTGGCCGCGGTAGCCCGGCCTCTGATCTCCCTGATCTACGGCGGCGGACAGTTTGACGCCTTCTCTGCCGGCATCACCGCCACCGCTCTGCGCTGGATGTCCCTGGGGATGGCGGGGTATGCCCTGCAGAACGTCCTCAGCCGGGCCTATTTTGCCAGGCAGCAGGGCAGGGCCCCCCTGCTGGCCGGGGTGGCCGCCATCGCGGTCAACCTCCTGCTGTGCTGGGCGCTGGCGGACCGCTTCTCGGTGGCAGGGCTGGCCCTGGCCGGGGCGGCCGCCTCCACGGTGTACGCCCTGCTCCTCCTCCTGCCCCTTCAACGGGGCGAGGACAGGCTTCTGGACGGAACAGCCCTCCGGGAGCTGTGCAAAATGGCGCTGTCCGCCGGAGCCATGGGCCTGTGCGTGTGGAAGGCCCAGGGGACGCTGGCGGCCCTTCTCCCCGGCGGGAAGAAAGGGGAACTGCTGGTCCTGGCCCTGAGCGCCCTGGGCGGAGCGGTTCTCTACTTTCTCCTCACCCTGATTCTCCGGGTAGAGGAGACCCGGCTGCTGCTCTCCATGGCCGCCGGTTCCGCCCAGCCTGAGGGTGCCAACTTAACAAAGCGAGGTCAAGTCATGGAACAAGTCAAGGATGTGCTGGACGCCAGCTTGCTCTGGCGGGCCCTGACGGCCCTGTACCTGTGGTTTGGACGGCAGTGGCGGTCCAGCGGGGTCGTCCGCTGGTTTCTCCATCCCCGCCCCTGGGCCCAGGCCGCCTCTGAGAGCAGCATTTTCTGCCGGCTCTGGCTGCGCCTGCACGGCGCTCTGTGCCGGCTGTACGAGGCGCTGCGGCTGGAGCGGCTGTTCTCCGGCAGCGTGTTCCTCCACTGCGGTCTGTGGTGTGCCGGAACTGCGGCCTTGTCCCCCCTGCTGCCCACCATGGCGGCACTGGGCCTGGTGCTGATCTGCTTCGCCTCCCTGGCTCTGACCCTGCTGCGCCAGCGGGAGCGGACTCTATGTTACTCCCCCATGAACAAATATCTGCTTCTGTTCTGCGGCATCTATCTAGTGGCCACTCTCCTGTCCGTCACCCCCAGGGGGAGCCTCCAGCCCGGGATCCTTTTTATCTGCTTCTCCCTCTTCGCCCTGGTGGTAGAAAACGCCCTCACCGGTCGGAGACTGACCCTCCTTTTCACCCAGGCCTTGGTGCTCTCGGCGGCCGTGGTGTCCCTCATCGGCATCGGTCAGTATCTGCTGGGCGTCACCGGCGCAGCCAGCTGGCTGGACAGCGACATGTTTTCCGATGTCACCACCCGGGTGTTCAGCACCCTGCAAAACCCCAACATGCTGGCGGAGTACCTGGTGCTCATCCTGCCTCTGGGCGGGGCCCTGCTGCTCTCCGCCCGGACTAACCTGGAACGGCTGTGGTGGCTGGGCTGCTGCGGACTCATTGCCCTGGCCCTGGTCCTCACCCTTTCCCGGGGCGGCTGGCTGGGCGCTCTCATCGCCGGAACCGTCTTCGTGCTGCTGCTCAAGCCCCAGCTTATCCTGCTGGCCCCTGTGGTCCTGGCTGCGCTGTACTTCCTCATGCCCGACACGGTCATCAACCGCTTTACCAGCATCGGCAACCTGAAGGACAGCTCCACCTCCTACCGGGTCTCCATCTGGATGGGCTCCCTGGCCATGCTAAAGGACTACTGGCTGTGCGGCATCGGCCCGGGGACCGAGGCCTTCAACCTGGTCTACCCCGCCTACGGCTACGCCGCCGCCTACGCCCAGCACTCCCACAACCTGCTGCTCCAGCTGGTGTCCGATGCCAGCATCTGGGGGCTGCTGTTCTTCCTGCTGCTGATCTTCTCCTTCACGCGGCAGCTGTGTATCTCCATCAGCCGGTGCCCCGACTGGCGCACCCGGCTGTTCCCCGCCGCCGCCCTGGCCGGGGTGATGGGTTTTCTGGCCCAGGGCATGACCGACTACTCCTTCTATAATTTCCGGGTGACCCTGGTATTCTGGGCCGTCCTGGGCCTGGGCGCCGCCTGGGCCCGGCTGACCGGCGAGGAGGTGCCGCCGGCGTGATCTCCGTCCTGCAAATCATCAGCGACACCAACATCGGCGGCGGCGGGCGCAGCCTGCTCAGTTACCTGCAATACTACGACCGCAGCCGCTTTCATGTCGATGTGGTCCTCCCCCGGGGCAGCGCCCTCACCCAGCGGGTCCAAACCCTGGACGTGCCCGCCCACGAGGTCGACGCCATGGCGGACAGATCCCTGGATCGGGCGGCCCTGGCCCCTCTGCGCCGCCTCATCCGACAGCTGGACCCTCAGCTGATCCACACCCACGGCTCCCTCACCGGCCGGATCGCCGGCCGCCTGGAGGGCCGGCGGGTGGTATACACCAAGCACTGCGCCTTCCCCCCCGGCAAACTGCTGGCCTCCTGGCCGGGGCGGACGGTCAACGGCTGGCTGGACGGCCTGCTGGCCGACGGCGTGGTTGCGGTGGGACCCGCCGCCCGCAGCATCCTGCGCGCCTCGGGCATTCCTGACCGGCGCATCCATGAGATGCTCAACGGCGTCTCTCCCCTTCCCCTCCCCACCCCAGAGCAGCG
The DNA here is from genome assembly GCA_910578735.1 of uncultured Oscillospiraceae bacterium. GTDB lineage: Bacteria > Bacillota > Clostridia > Oscillospirales > Oscillospiraceae > Lawsonibacter. The sequence goes on along the minus strand of CAJTSQ010000020.1, from coordinate 28,809 downwards.
CCGGCAGGCCCGGGAGACCTTCGGCTTTGGCCCCGGCGACTTTGTCGTGGGCATCCTGGCCCGGGTAGAGGAGTATAAGGGCCACAGCACCCTGCTGGACGCTCTGGAACAGCTGAAGGGCCGCCCGGTCCGCCTGCTGGTCGCCGGCGAGGGGAACTACCTGGAAGAAGTCCGCCGCCGGTCCGCCGCCCTGCCCCAGGGTACAGTGGTGCTTGCCGGTTTCGTGCGGGAGGTGGAACGGGCCCTGTGGGCTATGGACCTTCAGGTCAACGCCTCCTATGTAAGCGAGACCTCCAGCCTCTCCCTGCTGGAGGGGATGAGCATCGGCCTGCCCGCCGTGGTCAGCAACTGCGGCGGCAATCCAGCCCTGATCCAGAATGGGGAAAACGGTCTGATCTTCCCCATGCAGGACAGCGCCGCCCTGGCCCGGGCCATCGCCCGGCTGATGGACAGCCCCGATGACCGGGCCCGCATGGGCGTCCGGGCCCGGGAGATTTTCCAGACCCGGTTTACCGGCCAAATATTTGCCCAAAATGTGGAACAGGTCTACCTGGATATCCTGAAAGGAGCCAAATAAATGGAACAGAACAAGCCAAAATTCCGCCTGCGGTTCAACCTGTTTGACGCCGCCGTCCTGGTGATCGCCCTGCTGGCGGGGGCCTTCCTGCTGTGGCGGGCCGTCAAGCCCCAAGTGTCCCCCGAGGCGTCCCCCATCTCCTCCCACGCCTCCACAGTCCGCTACACCATCCGCTTTCAGCGCTGGGCCCCGGGGACCAGCTATCTGATCGAGCCGGGGGATCAGCTCTTCGACAACATCAAGAAATACTCCATCGGCCAGGTGGTCTCCGTCCAGGCAGTCCCCTCCGAGATGCCGGTGCTGGATCAGGTCAACCGCCGGCAGGTACAGGCGGTATTAGAGGGCTATGAGGACGTGCTGGTAACCGTGGAGGCCACCTGCACGTCCACCGAGGAGAGCCTGGTGGTGGGCGGCGGCTACACCCTTCTGGTGGGTACCACCGCCTACGTCAAAGGCCAGGGCTATATGGGCAGCGGCCCCATTGTCGCCCTGGAGGAGGTGCAGAAATGAAACTTATTGACCACAACGGCCGTCTGTTCGGCAAGATCAGCGTCATCGACCTGCTGGTGGTGGCGGTAGTGGCGGTAATGGCCGTCGCTCTGCACTTCAAAAGCGTACAGGCCCACACCGGCACCAGCGTCGCCGAACAGAGCATCACCTTCCAGGTTCGGGTCAGGGGGGCCCGCATCTATGTAGCCAACGCCATCCGTGTGGGGGACGGACTCTACGACCAGAGCTATGCCAGCGGCGACCGCCCCCTGGGTGAGATCACCGATATCCAGGTAGAGCACGACCCGGGCACCACCATTGCCTCCTTTGCGGACGGCACCACCGCCCTGGTGGAGTCGGAGCAGACCGTGGATCTGCTGCTGACCGTGAAGGGCACCGGCCTGGTCAACGGCAAGAGTGTGATGATTAACCGCATTTATGACCTGGGCGTCAACTCCTCCCGAACCTACTACACCCGGCTTGCCCAGTTCTCCGGCATGGTGGCCGATATTTCCTATTAAGAAGCAAAGAGGGGGAACCCGATGAAAATCCTGATGGCCACCATGGGTCTGGATATCGGCGGGGCGGAGACCCACATTGTGGAGCTGGCCAAGGAACTGAAGGGCCGGGGGCACGACGTGGCCATCGTCTCCAACGGCGGCGTCTACGTGCCCGAGATCACCGCTGCCGGCATCCGCCACTACTTGGCGCCGCTCCATCAGCGCAGTCTGAGCTCTATGGTCCGGGCCGCCCGCATCCTCCGGCAGGTCATCCGCCGGGAGCGGCCCGACGTAGTCCATGCCCATGCCCGCATCCCCGCCTTTCTGTGCGGCCTGCTTCAGCGGTGGATGAAGTTTGCCTTTGTCACCTCCTGCCATGGGGTGTACCAGGCCAACAGGGCCCTGAAGCTGCTGTCCAACTGGGGTGAGCACACCCTGGCCGTGTCGGAGGACATCCGGGACTATCTGATGGAGCAGTACAGTCTCCCCAGGGAACAGATCACCCTCACCATCAACGGCATCGACACGGAAAAATTCTCCCCCCAGGTATCCGGGGAGGAGGTCCGCAGCGAGTTCGCCCTGGACAGCGGCCCGGTAATCGGCCACGTCAGCCGGTTGGATCAGGCCAGCTCTCACACCGCCCGGCAGCTGATCGCCCTGGCTCCCCGCCTGTCCCAGACTGTCCCTGGACTGCGCATTCTGATTACCGGCGGCGGCGACGTCTACAGCCAGCTGTCCGCCCAGGCCCAGGCGGTCAACCGGTCCCTGGGGCAGACCTGCCTGGTCCTCACCGGCCCCCGCACCGACGTCAACCGCATCGTCGCCGCCTGCGATCTGTTTGTGGGGGTATCCCGGGCCGCGCTGGAGGCCATGGCCGCCGGCAAGCCGGCGGTGCTCTCCGGGGCCCAGGGCCACACCGGCCTGTTCACCCGGGAGCTGCTTGACAAAGCGGTAGACACCAATTTCTGCTGCCGCACCGACCCCGTCTCCACCGAGGACCAGCTCTTTGCCTCCATCACCGCCGCCCTGGCCCTGCCTTTGAAGGAGCGGCAAGCTCTGGGAGCCTTCGGCCGCCAGGTGGTCCAAGAGCGCTACTCCATCCGCCGCATGGGGGATGACTGTCTGTCTGTGTACGGCAAGATCCGGCGGAAGAAATACCGGGTGGTGATGAGCGGCTACTACGGCTTTGGCAACGCCGGGGACGACGCCATTCTGGAGTCCATCCTCCACGCCATCCAGGCCGCCAGCGACGAGGTGGCCATCACGGTTTTATCCAACGACCCGGAGATGACCCGCAGCCAGTACGGCCTGGACGCCGTCTCCCGTTTTCAGGTTCTGGGCGTTCTCTCCGCCCTGCGGAGGGGAGACGCCCTGCTGTCCGGCGGCGGGAGCCTGCTTCAGGACACCACTTCCACCCGCTCTCTGCTGTACTACCTCTCTGTTATCCGCTGCGCCCAGCTGCTCCGCAAGCCGGTGATGCTCTATGCCAACGGCATCGGCCCGGTGCGCCGGCCAGCCAACCGCCGGCGGGTCAAGCGGGTGGTGGAGCGGGCCACCGTGGTCACCCTCCGGGATCACAGCTCCGCCCGGGAGCTGGCCGAGATGGGAGTCACCCGCGCCGCCCAGGTCACGGCCGACCCGGTGTTTCACCTGGAGCCCACCGGGCCGGAGCGCTCCGCCGCCCTGCTGACCTCCGCCGGCCTGTCCCCGGGCCAGCCTTTCGCTGCGGTATCCGTCCGGGACTGGCGCACCCTGGACTCCTTCTGGGCGGAGCTGGCCAAGCTGTGCGACCACATGCGCCGGGCCCACGGCCTGGAGATTCTCTTTCTGCTGATGCAGCCGGACCGGGACCGGGCCGCTACCGCCCAGGTCCAAGCCCACATGGAGGAGCCCTCCTATGTGCTGGAGGCCCCCGCCACGCCCCGAGAGCTGATGGGGGTGCTGGGCATGGCCAAGCTCTGCCTGGCCATGCGGCTGCACACCCTGATTTTTGCCGCCCGCATGGCGGTGCCCGCCGTGGGACTGGTGTACGACCCCAAGGTGTCCAGCTACCTGGAGGAGCTGGACCTGCCCTCTGCCGGCCAGGTGGATACCTTTGACAGTCATGAGGCCATCCGCCAGGCGGACGCCCTCATGGCCGATTACAGCGGGGTACTGGCCCGCCTGCAAAAAAAATCCGCCCAGCTCTCCCAGGCCGCCCGAGAAAACGAGCGCCTGCTGCTGGAGCTGCTGGAACGTACAAGACCATAAAAATCCGGACGGCTCACGCCGTCCGAATTTTTTTCTTATTCCGTAAAAAGGAAAATTTTGTCTCCGAGCACACCACCGCCACAAAGATCAGGGCAAAGCCGGCCAGCAGCCGGCCGGTCACCGGATCGCCGTAGAAGATCACGGAGGACAGCACCCCGAACACCGACTCCAGAGAGAGGATCACCGAGGCAGAGGCGGGGTCGGACCAGATCATCCCCACGTTCTGGAACAGCAGGGCCACTGTAGTGGCCATGAAACACAGGTAGAGCATCGGCAGCAGGAGTGCGGGATCGGTGAGGGCGGCGGCGGGGAAGGTCTCGGTGCAGGCCCCGCACACCCAGGCGTACAGGGCGGCAAAGGCAAATTGAAACACGGTAAGCAGAGTGATGTCCTTATCGAGGGACAGCTTGGCCACAGCCACGATATGGCTGGCGTAGAAGATGGCACACAGCAGGGTAAGCAGGTCTCCGCCGTTGATGGTCAGCTCCTCTGTAAGGGACACCAGCCCCACCCCTGTCACACACAGCAGCGCGGCGGCCACATTGTACCGGTCGGGCTTCCGCTTCACCACCGCCCAGGTGAGGAAGGGGACCAGCACGCAGTATACCGACGTCAGGAACGCGTTCTTGGAGGGGGTGGTACGGGCCAGCCCAAAGGTCTGCACCGCATAAGCCAGGAACAAAAAACCCGCGATGACCGCTCCCCGCCACAGGTAGTCGGGGGTAAATTCCCGCCACTTCTTCCAGGCAATCGCCGCCAGCAGCAGCCCTCCGGCCGTGAATCGGATGGCCAGCAGGAAGAATACCGGCATCACATCCAGGGCATTTTTCATAATGAAGAAGGAGGTGCCCCAGATGAGGGCGGCTCCGAACAGCATGGGCTTGGCCAGCAGCTTCATAGTTTTGGGGGACATGGATATCAACTCCAGCTTGCAAATTTGGACTCTCAATGGTAGGATAGGGGACAGGGAGGGATCACATGGACATCCTCACACAAGATTTTTACGCCCGGGACACCCTCACAGCGGCCCGGGACCTGCTGGGCCGGGATATCGTCCGTGTCCTGGAGGACGGGACCCGGCTGGTCTGCCGAATCACGGAGACCGAGGCCTACATCGGCCGGATGGACAAGGCCTGCCACGCCTACGGATACAAGCGCACCCCCCGCACCGAGACCCTCTTCGCCCCTCCTGGGACGGCCTATCTCTACCTGATCTATGGCATGTACCACTGCCTCAACCTTGTCACCGAGGCCCCGGGGGAGCCCGCCGCCGTCCTGATCCGCGGGGCGGAGCCTGTCTCAAACGGGGATATTATAGCAAAAAACCGCTTTGGATGCAAGGAAAAAGATATGACCGCCTACCAGCGGAAAAACTTTCTCAACGGTCCCGGCAAGCTGTGCCTGGGGCTGGGCCTCACCCGGGCCCAGAACGGTCTTGACCTGACCCGGCCAGAGAACGGGCTGTACCTCCTCCCCGGCCGCCCCCCGGCCCCCGAGGCGGTCCGGACCGGTCCCAGGGTGGGTATTGACTACGCCCAGGAGGCGGTGGATTTTCCCTGGCGGTTTTACCTGTGACAGACAGACGGCCCCCCGGCTTTCGCCGGGGGGCCGCGTTTCGTTTTAATTGGCTACGATGATCCGCACCTGCTGGCCCACGGGGTCCACATAGATGGTAAAGCTGTCGGAGTAGCCTTTGATAGAGGTCAGGCGGTTGTCGCCCTTCAGCCAGTTCTCGGCGGCAACCTTGTTGCCGCTGCGGCTGTAGTAGCACTGCACATCGTCGGCGATCCGATAGGTCCTGCCGAAAGCGGTAATGTGGGGGTCGCCCTGGCTGTCAAAGAAGTCGCTGGACTTCACAAACCGGACCTCGGTGAGCTTTATCACCTGCTGGATGGTGTACTGGTCCTTGTAGTCCTCACTGGTAGGTTTGCCTGTGACGATACCCACCATGTCGCCGCTGCTGCCCCGATAGGTGGCGGAGGGGATAAACTTCAGTTCTCCCTCCCCGTTGCGCAGACGCCAGACATACCGCTCTGAGGTATGGCTGCCATAAAGGCCGCTCGTTGTCACTTCCTCATAGCCGCCCACCATCATGCCGTAGACATAGGCGCTGCCTGTGACGTTATTCAGCACGATATAATCCACGATTCCGGCGCTGTTGGTGTGGTAGGAGCTGATCTGGTTGGCGGGAATGGAGGCCATGTTCAAATCGCCCCGGTTGATGGAGGCCACCACGCTGCCGGTCTGCTCATAGATACGCACGCCGGTGGACACCGTCAGGTCGCCCAGCTTCAGAGCGTTCAGATCGAAGGCGCCGGGGGCCCGGTTTTCAGACAACCTGCTGACGCTGATGTTGTCGCCCTTCCCGGTGGAGACGATCACCGGCTGTCCGGTGGACAAGCTGGCGCTGTTGGTCACTGTACCACTCAGCTTTCGGGTGGTGCCGTTGGGCAGGAAGAGGGTCACACCGCTGCTACCGTCCAGGGTGCCGATGGCGGTGGACCGGGTCTGGGCGGTGGGCTTGACGATGCCGGCCACCTTGCCGTCAGCGGTAAGCAGCAGGGAGACGCTGTCTCCGGGCTTGATATCGCCGATGGTGTCCCAGGCGCTCTGGAGCACATCAAAGTCCGCTCCCGCCACTTTAATCTTGGTGGGCGTCTTGGGCGTGGGGGTGGGGTCGGTGTAGACGGCGGTCATCCGCATATCGGACACCACCAGGGTGTTGCTGATCTGGTCATAGGTGACCACATCATAGGGCTTGATCTGAGACAGGGTGATATTCTGCCGGTCCTTGATGATCTTAAAGCTGCTCACGCCGCCGGTGAGCTGGTGGAAGGTGGCGGCAGAGGCGTGGCCCATCACCACCACAGCGTCGGAATCGATGGTCGTGGTGCCGCTGGTGGAGTAGACGGCCACGATCTTCCCCTTCTCGGTATACATAGTGATCTGACTGCCCGAGATCAGGGCCTCATAGGCCTCGCTGTATGGGGTGCTGGAGCCGCCGCTGGTGGTGAACACCGGGGTGTCTGGGGAGATGGTGTACTGCTGTCCCCCGCCGCCCTTCACAAAGGCGGCCTGTGCATCCCCCACCAGGGAGATGGTGGTGGCGGTGCTGTTATCGGGGACAAAGGTGACGATCTCCTCCTTGGCGTTGAGCACCAGGTCTCCCCGCTTCCCCTGGAGGGCGACAGGATTGCCGCTGCCGTGGGCGGGGAGGTAGGCCTCCGAGACCTTGCTGCTGGTGGTGCGGATGGCCCCGCTGGCGTTGCCGTCGTCGGTCTGCACGTTCACCGCCAGGACAATGGTCTTCTCCTCCACCTTACAGTCCGGCAGGCTCTTGTAGTAGACCTCTCCCCCCTGGCGCTTGCACTTCAGAGCATTGACAAAGAGCTGGGCCGCCTCGCCCCGGGTCAGATAAGAGGCCGCTTTGCCATTGAGCCCGTCGGTCAGGCCGATGGACTTGGCCAGGTTCAGATAGCCCTGAGGCCATACGGACCCCGCCTCCTTGCCGGTGTAGTCCAAGGCCCGGAGGAGAATGGTCACCGCCTCCGCCAGGCTGATCTCTCTATCGGGCAGAAAGCGTCCGTCTCCCACGCCGGCAATCAGCGGCACCTTGTTCTCCTCGTCCTTAGACACGGAGATAGAGGCGGCCAGGTTGATGTAGCCCCTGGCCCAGTGGCTGCTTTTTACGTCGGAAAAGATGGTCCGGGTCTCATACTGGGGGGTCTCGTCCTGCCGCTGGAGAAAGGTGACCACCATTGTGCAGAACTGGGCCCGGGTCAGCTTGCCCTGGGGCTCAAACAGGTTGTCCCCCGTCCCGCTGACCACCCCCATCAGCCGCAGGATATCGGCGTTGACGGCGGTATTGGCGTCGGTGATGTCCACAAAGGACCCCGGCGCCGCCGACGCCGGCAGCACCACCAGGGACAGGGCCAGGGCCGCCGTCAGAATGGCCGCCGTCAGCCGTTTGATCGTTCTCATGCTGTTCACGCTCCTTATAATGCGTTTGTAGGGACGCATCACGATGCGTCCGTGTATCGTTTATGCGCAACGTGTCCGTGTATCGTTTTTGTATACGGCCAGGGGGATGGGCGGACGCTTCTTGAAGCGTCCCTGCAGAGCTGCGTCCTTTAATCCGCCCGCAGCGCCACCACCGGCTGGAGGCCGGAGGCCTTGATGGCGGGGTACATGCCAAAGATGATGCCCAGCACCACCGAGAAGGCGAAGGCGCCAAAGGCGATAAAGGGCTCGGGCATGAGGATGATCCCCTCGAACACGTCGCCCATCAGCTTGCCGGCGATCATGGTGCCCACATAGCCGATGGCGATGCCGATGAGCCCGCCGATGGAGCAGATCACCGCCGCCTCGATGAGGAACTGGGTGATGATGCTGGAGCGCTCCGCGCCGATGGCCTTGCGGATGCCGATTTCCCGGGTACGCTCGGTAACAGTGACCAGCATGATGTTCATAATGCCGATGCCGCCCACCAGCAGGGAGATTCCCGCGATAGCCCCCATCACCAAAGACTGCATCAGGCTGGCCTTCTGCTGGTTCTCCGCCGCGCTGTTGTCGCTGCCCAGGTCGTAGTTGCCGTTCATCCGGTTGCCGTCGGCATCCTTGGGGAACATACCGTTGAGGTAGGCGGTAAGCAGGGTCATGGCCTTGACGGTGGACTGGGCGTCCCGGGCTTTGATAACATACTCGTTCATGTCGTAATTGTTGTTCATGGTGCGGTTGAAGGTGTGGGGGATGACGATGATGTTGTCCATCTGGGGCTGCCAGTCTATGTCCATTTTCTCATACCAGCCCACCACCAGGAAGGGGTCGCCGTTGAGGGTGATGGTCTCCCCCACCGGGTCGGTAAAGCCGAAGAGCTGCTCCTTGGCCCCCGCCCCCAGCATACACACCGGCAGGGCCTCGTCCACCTCCAGGAAGGTCATTTCCCGCCCGCTGGCCAGCTTGTAGTTGTTGCATACCCCATACTGCTCCGAGCCCAGTTTCACATGGAGCATGGTGGACCAGGGGTCCACCCCGGGAACGTCCCAGTTGACGTTGTCCCAATCGTTGGTCTTGACGGTCTTGGCTTCGTACTGGATCGTCACCGTGTCGTTGATCTCCGCGTTGGGGGTAATGCCCTTGATGTAGGTGTTGAGGGACAGGCAGTAGTCCATCACCTTCTGCACACTCTCGCCGCCGTCCCAGGCGTAGAGGTAGAGGTTAATCTTGTTTTCTCCCATCTTCTCAAACATTTCCATGCTCTTCTTCGCCTGGCCCTGCATCACTGACACCATGATAACCACCGACGCCACGCCGATGATGATGCCCAGCATGGTGAGGAAGGACCGGGTCTTCTTCATGGCGATGGATTTGAAAGCCATTTTAAAGGCCTGCCAAAGGTTCATTCCCAATCCACCTCCTGGGGGTTATCCGAAATGATTTTTCCATCGGACAGCCGCACCACCCGCTTGGCGGTGGCGGCGATGCCGTCGTCGTGGGTGATAAGCAGAACGGTGGTCCCGCTCCGGTACAGGTCCCGGAGGATCTCCAGCACGTGCTTGCCCGTTTTGGAGTCCAGGGCGCCGGTGGGCTCGTCGGCCATGATGATGGGGGGGGAGGTGGCGATGGCCCGGGCGATGGCCACCCGCTGCTGCTGGCCGCCCGACATCTCCGAGGGCCGGTGGTGGGCCCGGTCGTCCATGCCCACCTTGGCCAGGGCGGCCATGGCCATGTCCTCCCGGTCGAAGACCGACACCCCCCGGTAGATGAGGGGCAGGGTCACGTTCTCCAGGGCATCCAGCTCCTGGATCAGGTTATAGCCCTGAAAGATGAAGCCGATCTCCCGGTTGCGGATGCGGGCCAGCTGCTTGTCGGTGAGGGAGCCGATATCGGTGCCGTCCAGGCGGTACTCCCCGTAGGTGGGGATGTCCAGACAGCCCAGCACGTTCATCATGGTGGACTTGCCCGAGCCCGACTGGCCCACGATGGCCACGAACTCCCCCCTGTCGATCTGGAGGGTAACGCCGTCCAGCGCCCGCACCTCGCTCTCTTTCCCCTCGTTATATATTTTGTAGAGGTCTCGAATATCGATCAGCATGGCATTACCTCATCAGCCCCAACCGCTGCTGTAGTCCGTTACGGTGTAATTGATGAACACCATGTCCCCCGCCTCCACGCCGGAGATGATCTCCACATTCTGGGTGTCGGCGATACCGGTCTCAACCACCACGGGGTAGTAGCCCTCCTCCTGGGTGGGATAGTCCCGGGTCTGGCCCGGCTGCAGCTCGGGGTATATCAGCTCGGGCAGCTCCTCGGGGGCCTCGTCCCGCTGGACAAAGACCACCTTGCAGCGGTTGCCCTCCTGGTCGGGGAAATACTTCACGCAGGAGGTGGGCACCAGCACACATTCGGCCGACTCGCTGGTGACAAAGGAATATTGCAGGGTCATGCCCTCCATCAGCGCGCCGCTGAAGTTGTCCACTGTCAGGGTGACGGGATAGTTGGTGCCGCTGCCGGAACTGCCCATGCCGCCCATCATGCTGTCGCCTCCCTGGCTGCCGGACATGTCGATGGAGGTAACCAGACCCTGGAAGACGTTGTCGTTCCAGTCCTTCAGTTCCACGTAGTTGCCCGGCTTGATAAAGGAGATGTTCTGGTCGTTCACGTTGATGGTGACCAGCATGGTCACATTGTTGGAGATCATAATCACCGTGTCGCCGCTCTTTACCTCCTGGCCCTCCACCAGGTTGCAGGAGGTGACGGTGCCGTCGATGGGGGCCACAGCGTTGAAGTCGGCCAGGGCATCCATGGCCTCGGTCAGCTTCTGCTGAGCTTCATCGATCTCCTCCTGCTTGGCCCGGATATCGGCGTCGATGGTATTGGAGCCTAAGTACAGCAGGGCCTCGCCGGCGGACACATTGGCGTAGTTGAGCAGGTTCCCCTGCCCGGTCACCGGGCCGCCGGCCTTGGTGTCGATGGTGCGGGTCTCGTAGAACTGGGTCACGCCGTTCGCATAGGGGTAGATCTCCGAACCATCGGAGGCGGTGAGGACGGCGGAGGCATCCATCTTCTCGGTGAGCGTGCCCGGGTTGTCAAAGACAATGACCACCTCAAAGTGGACGGCCCCCTCGGGGGAGACAAAGCTCACCTTGTTGATCTTTTCCACCCGGCCGGTAAAGGTGCGCATCACTGCGGGGACGGACACGTCCACCGCCTGGCCCACCTTGATCTCCCTCTCATAGGCGTAGCTGAAATAGAGGGAGAGCTTCAGCTTCTTGTCATTCACCAGGGTGGCCACCTTGGTGCCGGCGCCCACCTCCTGGTCAATCTGGAACTCCTCCACCTCCTGGAGCTTGCCGGCGAAGGGGGCTCGAACCGTGAGGTTGTTGGCCTGCTCCATCAGGTCGGCCATATCCTTGTTCAGGCTCTCCACCCGCTTCTGGGCGTCGGTCACCGCGTCCTCGGCGGCCTGGCTGTAGATGGTATACAGCGGATCGCCGGCCATCACCGTCTGGCCGCCGGTCACGAAGACCTCCTGCACCGTACCGCTCTGGGTCAGGGTGATGGCGGCTGACTCCTTGGCCCGGGCGCTGCCCCGGCCGGACACCTTGCTCTGGATGGTGCCGATCTCGGCGGGCTGGGCGTAGATTTCTCCCAGCTCGGAGTCGGTAGCGGTGAGGAACCGGTACAGGGCAAAGCCCCCGCCGCCCAAGATGGCCGCAGCCACCCCCAGGGCAATAAGCCGCTTGACAATCTTCTTTTTTCCCTTCCCCGCCGGCTTTTTCGCCGGGGGCTTTGGAGTCGCCGCAGCCGCGGGGACCGCTTTCTCCAGGGGGGCCTCCGCCTGAGCGGGGGCTGTCTGGTTCTCTTTCACTTCTGGCACGTTGATCTCCTCCTATCCTGAAACAGTATCGCCCGAAGCCACGGGCCTCCGGGCAAATCTGTGGGTATCCATTGGTCCCTATTATATGCCCCGTGGGCGGAAATAGGCAATTACAGAGTGATTACAAATTCTTAAGGAATGGTTAAGAAACAGCGTCGCCGTTCTCTCCGGATAAGCCTCCTTTTATATAGACGCAGAGGATGGAAAAAAGTTCCGTCCTCCGGGAATCTTTTTTATCCCTTTGTCATATAAGCTGCGGCGGCCTTGAGCATCAGCCGCTTGGTGCCCACGTTGTCAAAGGCGATCTCCACCAGGGCATCCCCACCCATAGGCTGGACGGACAGCACCATTCCCCGGCCGAAGGCCTTGTGGTCCACCATGTCCCCCTTGGCCAGCTGGAGGGAGGTGTCGGCGCTCGGTAGGGGGCGGGTTCTGTCCCGCCCCGCTTTCCGGAAATCGTTGGCCGCCTGCGGGTCGGCCCGGAGGCCGCCCCCTGCCGGGGTGTTCCCTCCGCCGGAGTTCTGCCGTCCCACTCCGTAGGCGGGCCGCTGACCGTAGCCCCCATACCCGGAGGCCCGGCTGGGCATCCCGCTCCATCCGCCGTCCCCCAGGTCAGACAGGAAGGTCTTTCCCGACCGCTCCAGGTGCTCCGTGGGGATCTCCTCCACAAATCGGGAGGGCCGGTTGGCACTGGTACGGCCGAAGAGCATCCGCTGATTGGCGCAGGTGAGATAGAGCTGCTCCTTGGCTCTGGTCATGGCCACATAGCACAGCCGGCGCTCCTCCTCCATCTCCTCCGTCTCGCCGATGGCCCGGATGCCGGGGAAAATGCCCTCCTCTGCCCCCACCACAAAGACCACCGGAAACTCCAGCCCCTTGGCGGCGTGCATGGTCATCATCACCACGCAGTCCTGGCTGGGGTCATGGCTGTCGATGTCGGTATACAGGGCAATCTCGTCCAAAAAGCCGTGGAGGGCGTCGATCAAGCTCTCCTCCTGGTCGGCCCGGTTCTCCAGATAGCTGTTGATAGAGGTGAGCAGCTCCCGCACGTTCTCCAGCCGCGAGCGGTCCTCCACGGTATTTTTGCTCTCCAGCATCACGGCGTAGCCGGTGCGGGAGAGCAGCTCCTCATAAAACTCCGGCAGGGTGAGCCGGTTTTCCGCCAGCAGCTGATAGAGGTCCTGAATCAGTCTGGTAAAGTCCCCCAGCCGCTTGGCCGCCTTCTGCAGCTCAGGATACATCACCGCGTTGTCGATGACGGCGTAGAAGGAGGATTCGTCCCGCCGGGCCAGCGCCTGGGCGGTCTCCACTGTTTTGGCCCCGATACCCCGGGGCGGGTTGTTGATGATTCGTGTGAGGCGCAGGTCGTCCTCCGGGTTGTCCAGCACGGCCAGATAAGCCAGCACGTCCTTCACCTCCGCCCGGTCGAAGAACCGGGTGCCCCCGATGATCCGGTAAGGGATACCATTTCGCTTGAAGGCCTGCTCCATCTGGTTGGACTGGGCATTCATCCGGTAGAGGACGGCGTGATCCTTCCACTTTCGCCCCTGGCCGTAGTTCTCCAGGATTTTGTTTGCAACATATTGTGCTTCATCGTCCTGATTCATGGCGGTGTATAGGCGGAGCATGTCCCCCGGCCCGGCCTTGGTCCACAGCTCCTTGCCCTTCCGGCCCTGGTTGTTGCGGATGACGGCGTTGGCCGCGTCCAGGATGTGCCCGGTGGAGCGGTAGTTCTCCTCCAGGCGGATGACCCGGGCCCCCTTATACTGCTTCTCAAAGGACAGGATGTTCTCGATGGTGGCCCCCCGGAAGCGGTAGATAGACTGGTCGTCGTCGCCCACCACGCAGAAGTTCTCATACCCCCCCGCCAGGGTGGAAGCCAGCAGATACTGCAAATTGTTGGTATCCTGATACTCGTCGATCAATACATAGCGGAATTTCCGCTGGTAATATTCCCGCACGCCGTCAAAGCCCTTCAGTAGCCGGACGGTGTGAAGGATGATGTCATCAAAGTCCAGGGCGTTGGCCTCCCACAGCCTGCGCTGATACTCCATGTACACATTGGCAATTTTCGTCAGCCGAAAATCCTCCGCCGCCTTGCACTCAGCCAGATAGTCCGGGGCCAGCTTCATCGCGTCCTTGGCCCGGGAGATATAGCCCAGCACCGACCGGGGGGCAAACTGCTTGTCGTCCATGTTCAGGTCCTTGAGGATATCCTTGATGACCCGCAGGGAGTCGTCGGTGTCGTAGATGGTGAAGGAGGCGGCAAAGCCCAGTTTGTCGATATCCCGGCGGAGGATGCGCACGCAGGCGGAGTGGAAGGTGCTGGCCCAGATATCGTTGGCGGCGGGTCCCAGCATGGCCGCTAAACGGTCCTTCAGCTCCCCGGCGGCCTTGTTGGTAAAGGTGATGGCCAGGATGGTCCAGGGGGCGGCGGGGTCCAGGCGGCACAGCCGCTCCTGCCGGCCCCTGTCCCCCTCGCCCGTCTCGGCGTACCGCTCCAGAAAGGCCAGATCGTCCTCGGTGACGAACTCCGGCACCTCCTGGCAGTCGGAGCCCCGGCCGTACTTCATCAGGTTGGCGATGCGGTGGATGAGCACGGTGGTCTTGCCGCTCCCCGCTCCGGCCAGCAGGAGCAGGGGCCCCTCAGTGGCCAGAGCGGCCTTGCACTGCTCCGGGTTCAGCTGGGAGAAATCCCGGGCAATAGCCCCCCGGCGGGCCTTGCAGAAGCGCAGTTCCTGTTGGTGGTTAAGCATAGGTATGACATCCTTTGTCTTTAAATCTTCCGCCGAGTCAAGGCTCCTTTTGAACGGAGCTGTCAGCCGCAGGCTGACTGAGGACTGTGTTTCGCACCGCGAAACGCGCGAAGCAAATCAGCTTTGCAGAAAGCTTGTTTCCTTCGCACATTATGGCCGCGCCAAAATACAATCCTCCGTCACGGGCTTCGCCCGTGCCACCTTCCTTGCCAAAGGAGGCCTTTTTATTCTACCCCAAACCGCCCTCCCGGTCAACCAGAGAAAAACAGGCATGTCCCCCTTTCCCGCCGCATAGACTGGAGGTGAGCAGGCGAGCTGTAGCCAATCTGTAACCATTTTCTCATCAACTTGTAACGGGTTCGATAAGAAGGTAACAGAACATCCGTGCTAAACTAAGTTCACAAAGCAGAAAGGAGGTCCCCTTTATGAAAAAATTACTGATAACCGTGCTGATTGCTTCCATGCTGATTTTACCCGTGAGCAGCGTAACCCCCGCCGACGCCGAGGGGACCCTGGAGGAATTCCTTCCCGGCAACGCAACCGCCGAGATGGCCCCTGCCGAGTCCATGGTCCCCGCCCTTCACGGGATTGTGCTGGCCATGCTGAACCACAACACCCAGTCCTTCGACCGGAACGACCCTCAGCTGGCCTGGGAGAGCCTGTACAATATGCTCTCTCTCTACGGCCAGCTGGACAGCCGCAGTGTATCGGACCAGGACGAGCTGCTTTTCCCCGAGGAGACCGTTTTGGACTACGCCGCCGCGCTGGACATCGAACCCGGCCAGCTGGGCGACAGCCCCGCCGCATTGCGGGACCGGCTGAATTACGACAACGTCTCCCGCTGCTACGCGGTTGTCTGCGGTGAGGACAACCTGGCTCAAATTCGGGTAGACAGTGTCACCACCGCCAAAGGCAGCTGCCTCCTCACCGGCGCCCTGGTCTACGAGGTAGAAAATCAGGTCCTGGCCCGGTTCCAAGCCGTCTTCCAGCCCCGAGACAACATGTTCGGCTGCGCTGTCACCAGTTTGACGCTGCGCTGAATCCCATTTCTTCAAATATAATAACGGGAGAGAGCCATAGGCTCTCTCCCGCATTTTTGTATCAAGGCTGTCAAAGTCCGGCTTTATTTCCGAAAGGCAGTGCTCATCTCTTGGAAGCACCGGGGGCATACGTTTTTCCCGCGGAACTCAATAATATCCTTTTCACTGTCGCAAAAGATGCAGGCTGGCTGAAACTTCTTAAGCACGATGGATGGCCCATCCATATAAATCTCCAATGAGTCCTTCTCCTCAATGTCCAGGGTGCGGCGCAGTTCAATGGGCAGAACGATCCGGCCCAACTCGTCCACCTTTCGAACAATACCAGTGGATTTCATGTAATTGCCTCCTTTTTATCTGATCTAAAATCCGGGGTCAGCACGGGACTCCAGCATCTTTTCTCCCCTCTATTGTAACGGGAAAGAAATTCCGTGTCAACTGTTTCTATGGGGCAAAATAGGGGAAAAAATGTAGAATTTTTGTGGAAAGAGGGGGAAGCGCTGGATTTTTTTGTAAATTGTTGGTTGAAAGACAGACATGATTTTCCAGTTGGTCCCGTATAGATGGAACAGGAGGAGGGATGTTTCTTGACCATGACATTGATCTGGACCGGAATGGTGGTGCTCTCCATCCTGTGCGGCCTGGCCACCGGGCGGGGGCCCGCTGTGGCGGCGGCCGCCGTAGAGGGCGCCGCCGCAGCCGTGGAACTCTCCCTGTCCATCGCGGGGATGCTGTGCCTGTGGACGGGGGTGATGGAGGTCATGCGCCAGTCCGGGCTGGCGGACAAATTATCCCGTCTGCTCTCCCCCATTCTGCGCCGGCTGTTCCCCCAGGCTGCCGGAGACCGGGCCACCATGGACGCCATCTCCGCCAACGTGTCCGCCAACCTGCTGGGTCTGGGCAACGCAGCCACCCCTCTGGGCCTGGAGGCCGCCCGCCGCATGGCCGCCAAGAGCCCCGGCGTGGCCTCTGATATGCTGTGCATGCTGGTGGTGTGCAACACCGCCTCCATCCAGCTGATCCCCACCACTGTGGCCTCTGTCCGGGCGGCGGAGGGCTGTGCCGCCCCCTTTGACATCCTCCCCGCCGTCTGGCTGGCCTCTGCCCTGTCGGTGGGGGTGGGGATATTGGCCTGCAAGGTCTTCGCGCGGGTGTGGGGGGATTGAAGATGGACCTGTTTTTTACCATGCTGGTCCCGCTGCTGATCGGGGCTATCGCCGTCTATGCCGCCCTGCGGCGGGTGGACGTCTACACCGCTCTGGTCCAGGGGGCGGGATCCGGGCTGGACACCCTGCTGCACATCGTCCCCGCCCTTGTAGGGCTGATGACAGCGGTGTATATGCTCCGGGCCTCCGGGGCGCTGGAGCTGCTGGCCGGGGCGCTGGCCCCCCTCCTGGACCGTCTGGGCCTGCCCTCCCAGCTGCTGCCTCTGATGCTGGTGCGGCCCATCAGCGGCTCCGCCGCGCTGGGGGTGGGGGCGGAGCTGATCTCCACCTACGGCTCCGACTCCGACCTGGGCCGGACGGCCGCCGTTATGCTGGGCTCCACCGAGACCACCTTCTACACCATCGCCGTCTACTTCGGCGCCGTGGGCATCACCAAAACCCGCTACGCCGTTCCCGCCGCCCTGTGCGCCGACCTCACCGGCTTCCTGGCCGCCGCCTGGGCCGTGCGGGTCTGCTTCGGATAACAGCACCCCCATGACGCTGTGTCATGGGGGTGTTTTTCCGCAACCAGGTCAATATCCGTCCTGTCAGCACCGCAGCCGGCTTATAACCTGGAACATCTTTTCAATGTCCACCGGTTTCGCCAGATGCTCATTCATTCCCGCATCCTTGGCCAGGGCGACATCCTCCTCAAACGCGTTAGCCGACAGGGCGATGATGGGCACGGTTCCCGCGTCCGGCCGGTCCAGGCCGCGAATCACGCGGGCCGCCTCATACCCGCTCATAACCGGCATCATCAGGTCCATAAGCACGCAGTCAAACGCCCCTGGGCTGGACGCAACGAAGGCGTCCACAGCGGCCCTGCCGTCGTGCGCGGTCACCACCTCCGCACCCGCCTCCTTCAGCATAAACTCCACAATCTCGCAGTTAATCTCGTTGTCCTCCACCAGGAGGACCCGCATCCCGGCAATGTTGCCCCGCACATTCCGCCCCTGATCCACAGGCTTCGCGCTCCAGGCCTGGTCAACCGGGAGGGGCAGGGTAATCTGGAACACACTTCCTTTGCCAATCTGGCTGTTGATTTCAATGGTCCCCTGCATCTGATCCACCAGTTTCTTTACGATGGACAGCCCCAGCCCGACGCCGTTATAGTGGGTCCGTGCGCCCTGGTGTTCCTGGGTAAAGGGCTCAAAAATATACTTTTTAAAGTCCTCTCCAATGCCAATCCCGGTGTCTTCAATGACAAACCGGCAGTTTGCGCACCCATCCCGGAAGGCGGTCTCCTTCACCTGAACAAAGACGGAGCCGCCGGGACGGTTATATCGGATGGCGTTGTCTATCACATTCATCAATATCTGGGTCACATGCAGCGGATTTCCGATCAGCTTGCTGTGCCGCAGGTCGATCTCCTCCAGCACCAGCCGCACC
The DNA here is from genome assembly GCA_910578735.1 of uncultured Oscillospiraceae bacterium. Taxonomy (GTDB): domain Bacteria; phylum Bacillota; class Clostridia; order Oscillospirales; family Oscillospiraceae; genus Lawsonibacter. Next base: position 10,727 of record CAJTSQ010000020.1, on the reverse strand, counting down.
CCCGACTCCTCCGCCTGGGCGGACAGGATGACGGTGCATTTTTCCAATACATCATGCAGGTCGAACGGCTCCTTCACCACCGCCGGCCTTCCGCTGTCCAGCTTGCTGACCTGAAGCACATCGTTGACAAGGGACAGCAGGTGTTCCGCCGACACGCGGATTTTTTGCCGGCACTCCCGCTGCCGCTCCGCATCGTCCTGACAGGCCTCCTGGATGGCCAGCATACCCATAATCCCGTTGATGGGTGTGCGGAGATCGTGGGACATATGGGAGAGGAACTCGCTCTTCGCGGAGTTGGCCCGCCGGACCTTCTCCAGCAGCTCCATAATGGCCTGCTCCTGCTTCTTCCGCGTCACCATGGTCTCTGTGATATCCTGATGATAGCCGTTCAGGCTGGTGCCCGGTTTTTGAAAGGTCTTGTCGGGCACGCCGCCGCACCGCACATAGATTCTTCCCAGTTCCGGGTGGTTCCAGGGGTAAATCACCTCGGCCCGCCCAGTTCCCAGCATCTCCCGCACCGCCTCCTGTACCATCTCTACATAGTCCGGCTCAATACGTTCAAACCAGTGCTGGTAACACGCCTCCGGCTCTATCCCGTCGGGCACGCCCAGGAGAATGCGCATGGTCCGGTCGGCGTACATCCTGGGCGGGCAGCCCTCCTCCAGCTCGATGGTCCAGATTCCGGTTCTGGCTCCCTGCAGGATGTCCTCCACGCTCTGCCGCCCCTCCAGATAGCTCCGCTTTTGCAGCTTCCGGAACAGGTCGCGCCGCTTCAGGGAGGATACAATAAAGTAGGCCGCAGTCTGGAGCATATTTGAGGCATATTCCAGCGACTTGACCGGGGGATTGTCCACGCCGTAAAAGCCAATAATCTTCTCGCCGTCATAGAGGGGGACCACCACAAGGGAGTGTATCCCCTGCCGCTTCAGGTTCTCATACTGGAGGGGATCGGCCTCCTGGATATCCTCCAGGCACTCGATAACGATATGCTTTCCGATGCCAAAATTCCTATACCAGCTGGCGCACACCTCGGCGGGAACATTTTGCAGGTTCTCCTTTTCCGGCTCCACTCCGTCGGCCGCCCACTCATAGGTGTTGTCGTCGCCGCCGAAGGCATTCCGCTCAAAAATATAGGTGCGCGCCCCGTTCAGCGCTTTTCCCAGGTGCTCCAGCAGCACCTCCAGCGACTGGTCTGGGGTCTCCTCCATCAGGGCGACATGGAGGCCCTGATTGATAATAACCTCCAGATTCTGAACGCTCTGCATCCCGCTATGCGGCTCCTGCGCCAGCACAGCCTCGCTGTCCCGCGCATAATACTCCCTTGAATCATCCATAAGCCTGCCCTCCATTTAGACCGCGTCCCCGCTCTATCCGCCATCGGGTTTTATTCCGTGCTATAATATCATGTGCACCCCAAACACGTCAATATAGAGGTGCAAACCGCAGAACATTTTTCCGCCTTCAGACACAAGCCCCTCAGATCCTTTGGGCTCTATAGCATCATTCCTGTCATAGATGCTATGTGGGCAGTATGAACGTTCGACCGCTTTGTTGTAAAGCCGGAGTGTAATAAACGGGCACAGCAGCCATTAGGCCGCTATGCCCGTTTATTTCCCAATCTGCGAGTATCTACCTCACAATGCAGAAAAGCGGATTAAAATCGCATCCTTTAAAACCACATAGCCTGTTCATCTCTAAATTTCGGAACCGGCCCGTCCTGATATGGGTCATAGCGATGCTCATTACAGCCAAACTCCTGCAAAAAGCAGATCATATCCTCCGCTGTCCACTTCACAAGGGTCATTCCGTCAAAGGCTTCCACCTTGCCGCCATCCATTGTATTCTTAAAATACCACTCAACGATAGTCTGATCCTCTTTGTGGAAATACTGTTTGATGTCCCACTGGTGGACCGTTCCCCGTGTATTCCATTCCTCAAACCAATGCTTCACTTTGGCAGCACCATGATACTGCGGCCCCCAGCTTTCAATGTAAAGGACATCAGCAGAAAATATGTCCTCTATGCCCAGGTCTTTCTTTTGCAGCCACATATCAAACCATAGCCTGATGATTTTTTCTCGCCTATCCATCGTATCCTCCTAAAAACATTCGCTAAAAATATCTGGCTTTCGTGTTTCAAAAATGTCCCTGCTTTTGTCTCAATCGTATAAGCGTCTTTGTCCAGCTTACCTATCGCAATTCTCCGTTCAAATAATCATATCCGAAAATGTATCCGCCATCCGCCCGACAAAATTCCACTGACGCTCCATATAGGATTTTAGCTGCCGGGTGTCTCGCCGGTAGTCTGTATAAATCATATCCAAAGCGTCGAAATGATTTGCTATGGCCCGGGCCACACAATAGCCGCTCTCCATCCCCGCCGAAATCCCCTCACCCATCGGATTGAGGAACCCAGCGATCTCACCGGCAAACAGCACCCGGCCCTGTCCATAGGTGACGGGGCAGCCGGGCCGGATATGGGGCATCAGCCATTTTTCCGCCTTGACCTGCTGCCCGATCTGCAAGCCGTGGTGGGCTTCCATGTAGGAGATGAACCGCCGATGGAACTGCTCGATCCTGCCGGTGTCCTTGACCGAAACACCCAGCACCAGCATTTCATCTTTCACATTGAACCATGCGTCATACTCAGACAGCTCCGGCTGTAAGTAGGCATAGAAGTAGTGCGGGTCTAACTGGATTGTTCCCCGGCTGAACGTCTGGAACGTCGTGATATAATCCCGGCTGTTTCCAAGCAGCTGCCGCTTCAGTACGCCGGTGACGCCTTCACAGTCAATGACGTATCTGGCCTGCTCTGTGCAGGAGGATTCCCCCCGCAGCATAACGGAGATTGAACCGGGCTGTTCTTCGCAGGAAACGGCGCTGGTGCTGTCCCGGACTTCCGCGCCGGACGCTGCCGCCTGTTCTGTCAGCCAGTTATCAAAGGAGCTGCGCCACACGTTCAAGCCGCCCTGATCAAAGCGGAACTCCCGGCCTTTATCATCTGTGAAGATCATGCCCCGATTTTCTGCCGGGGTACACGTTGCGGACAGCGGCACATCCTGCCCATAGTAGCGCCGCACCAAATCCATTGACTTCTGGATCAGAACGCCGGAACACGATTTATAGCGGGGGAGTTTGTGCCGTTCTGCCAGCAGAACATGAAGCCCTCTTTCCGCCAGTACCTTTGCGGCGGTACTTCCGGCAGGGCCAGCGCCGACAACGATTACATCGTACATTTCTTCCTCCTATTGTATTTGTCCAGCAGAGTCAGCATTGGGATTCAATTCTACTAAAATAATTTCAGGCCGGTTATTGAAGCGAAACGGTATGATGCTATTTCCAAGGCCACGGCTCACAACCATGTGCGTTTTGACCAGTCTATTTTTCATTATAATCCCATAACCTGCACGACGCAAGGAAAAGAACGGACTTCGCAGAGGAAGGTGGACGCCAAGGGCAGGTCCCAAAAGAGAAATCAGTCAATTCTCAAAATGAATTCCAGCACTCTTTTAGCACAAATCTCCAGGTCTCTCCGGCTGACCGCCCCCAGCTTCATAGCCTCCTCCACCCGTTCCGGGTAACCGTTGGCCATTTTCAGATCGTTGCCGGCCAGGAGCTCCTTATACTGTTCCCCACGGGTCCACCAGTCGGACATCACCAATCCGGTGTAACCCCACTCATCCCGGAGAATAGAGGTCAGCAGCTCCCGGCTCTCCGAGGCCCGGCGTCCGTTAACGACGTTGTAGGAGCTCATAATGGCCCAAGGCTGTTCCTCCCGGACGACGATCTCGAAGGCCCGCAGGTAAATCTCCCGCAGGGCCCGCTGGGACAGGCGGGAGTCGCTGTATTTCCGGTTGGTCTCCTTGTTGTTGCAGGCGAAGTGCTTCACGGTGGCGGCAATATGCTGGGACTGGATACCCCGCACCATGGCCCCGGCCAGCCTGCCGGTGAGCAGGGGGTCCTCAGAGTAGTATTCAAAATTCCTGCCGCACAGGGGACTTCTGTGGATATTCACCGCCGGAGCCAGCCAGACGGAGATATTGTTCTCTTTTACCTCCGCGGCTGCCGCGGCTCCCACCCGGGCTGTCAGCTCCGGGTCCCAAGCAGCGGCCAGCAGGGTGGCGCAGGGCCAGGCGGTGGTGCAGACGCCCACCTCGGGCTGGATGCGCAGACCGGCGGGGCCGTCGGCGGTGGTCAGGTTGGGGACACCGTACTCCGGGAGATTGCCCAGGCCAAAGGTGTTGGACACTCCCACGTTGAGCTGTCCGCCCAGGAGATGGATCAGGTCATCGTCGCTGAGCTGGGCCATAAACTCCTCCAGGGTCAGCTTTCCCTCCGACACGGCGGACAGGGGCTGTACTCCTTCGGCAAAGGGCTGGGTCAGCATCCAGCGCCCCCGGCCGGGCGCGGCGGGGGCCACCGCCTCCGACTGAGCCGCGGTGAGGGGCTGGAACAGGTTGGCATTGGTGTCCACCGCCGGGGCGGCGGGCAGCTTCTCATAGCTCCCGTCTGCCAACAGGCGTTCGGCCAGGTGGGAAGGGGCCAGGACATCCCCGCATGGCCGGATCACCTCAGTCTCTTTCTGCTCCCAGGCCCAGTCCAACTCCCTGGCGTCCCGGACGGAGGTCCCCATGTACAGGGCGTACCTCCCCTTCTCCAGCACCCAGGCGGAGGGGGCAACCTTCCCCAAATCATCGAAGCTGGCCATATCGGCAATGGCAAAGGACAGCTCCACCGTCTCCGATTCCCCCGGCTCCAGCAGCTTTGTTTTCTGGAAGGCCGCCAGACAGCGCCTCGGCTTCTGGAGCAAACCCCAGGGGGCGGAGTAATAGAGCTGGACCACCTCTTTCCCCGGACAATTTCCCGTGTTGGTTACCCGGACGTCCACCCTGATTCTGCCGTTTTCCGCCCCGGTCCCCGCCGTCTCCAGGGCAAAGCTGGTGTAGGACAGGCCGTAGCCGAAGGGGTAACACACCCGCTCCGCCGCTCCTGGCAGCGTCTCAAAATACCGGTAGCCCACATAGATATCCTCGCTGTACTCCACATAGTGGGGGGAGTCATGGAAGCGGGCGGTGGATGGGTAGTCAGACAGGTCCCGGGCGAAGGTGTCGGGCAGCTTGCCGCAGGGATTGGCCTTGCCGGTGAGCAGAGCGGCGATAGCCCCGCCCCCCTCCATGCCCCCCTGCCAGGCCAGCAGGGCGGAAGAAATGCGGTCGTCCTCACAGAACCAGGACACGTCCACCACGCCGCCCACGTTGAGCACCACCGCCACCTTGTCAAAGGCGGCGCAGACCTGGTTCACCATGGCCCGCTCCTCCTCGGTGAGGTAGTAGTCCCCCCTGGGGAAGACAGCCTTGGCTTTGCGGGGCATATTCAGCTCATCGGGCCAGGGGTAGTCCGGCTCCTGGTAGAAGACCGGCTCCCGGTCCCAGCCCTCGCCGGAGAAGCGGCTGAGGACAATCACGGCCACGTCCGCGTTCCCCCGGGCAGAATCCACCAGACTCTGGGGCAGCTCCGGCTCGGCCATCAGGCCGGGGACGTCCCCCGCCTCATACCGCCGCTCCACATAGTCCCGGTAAAAATCGGACAGTGGCTCATAGAGGGATATCCCCTCCTCCTTCAGGCCGTCATACAGATTTTTGACATAGGCCACGGTCACATCCCCGCTGCCGCCGCCGCCCTTCACATAGTCGAAGCTGCCCTTCCCGAACAGGGCCACCCGGCTTCCGGGGACCAGGGGGAGCAACTCCCCCTGGTTTTTCAGCAGCACCATGCCCTCCTGGGCGGCCCGCCTGGACAGCGCAAGATGCTCCGGACTGGCGGTCACACGCCTGCCACCCTCCAGGGGCAGATTGGGCTGACAGCGGGCACGAATCCATTTTTCCATAATTTTCCTTCCTTTTCCCTTTTATGTTGGTTAAGGTCTGGTTTCTTAGTTTTTTGTCCGAATAACTATACAGGCAATTGCTTACATTACAACGGATAACCGCCTGATAAAGGTTTATTTTCCGCATACTAAAATTCATTTTGAATACTTGGAAAGGCATTAAACCAGGCTCGGTCCTCAAAAGTTCGCTTCTTAGGTAAAGTTGGTTCTGTCTCGGCAATACCAACTGGCAAAAAACACACCAACTCAAAGTTGTCGGGAACATTTAAGATTTGCGCCATTTGATAACCAATTTTATCTTCATCAGAAATGTGTCCCTCATACCAACAGCTCTGATATCCAAGTTCAACTATAGCTAATAACATATTTTCGATTGCAGCGGAATAATCTTGAACCGCAAAGCACTTTTCCCCGTATGCAGCTATTCTTTGCGATAAAACACATATCATAGCGGGAGCTGTTTCTCCAACTGGTGGGTTTATCACTCTATGCAGCTTTTTCAATACATCTTTATCATCAACCGCTATTAGGCTTGTTGTTTGCTTATTACAGCCTGACGGAGCGTTCAGCCCCGCTTTCATTATTGTTATTAAATCTTCTCTTGGAACAGCATCAGATTTATACTTACCTCTGTAACTATGCCTTTTGTTAATTGTTTCTATGATATTCAATTATACCACCCCCGCAAATTGCAATTTATTGCTCCAAGTATAGCATAGGTAATTTTCAGCTTCAACCTATGATTCGTCAAATTGCCAGAGTCTTGAGCCAACAATACAAAGGTAAAAGGGATTCATTTTCTCCTTGCTCCTTGAAAAAAGCGCCGTCGGCCGACGGCGCTTTCTGATTTATTCCTTGACGCCGCCCAGGGTGACGCCCTCCACAATAAACTTGGACAGGAGCAGGTAAATAACAATGATAGGTACAATGGCGATGGTAATCATCATGTAAATTTTGCCCATATCGAAGTTCATGTAGTCCGCGCCCCGGAGGGTGGCGATCATGATGGGCAGGGTCTGCTTGCTCTTGGAGGTGATTACCAGAGCGGGGATGAAGTAGTTGTTCCAGGAGCCCACAAAGGTGAAGATAGCCTGCACCGCAATGGCGGGCTTCATAATGGGCAGGACAATGCGGTTGAAGGTGCCGAACTCCCGAGAGCCGTCGATCCGGGCCGCCTCAATCAGCTCTTTGGGCAGGGAGGACTGCATATAGCTGTGCATGAAGTAGAACACAGCCGGGGAGGCGATGGAGGGGATAATCAGGGGAATCAGGGAGTCGTCCAGCCCCATGCCGGTAATCAGCCGCAGGAAGCCCAGGGCCGTCACCTGGGTGGGCATGACCAGGATGGCCATGATAAAGGTGAAGGCGGCGCGCTTCAGCTTGAAGTCGTAGGCGTAGATGCCGTAGGCCGTCAGGGCGGAGAAGTAGGTCACGATGGCGGCGCAGCAGCCGGAGACAATCAAACTGTTCTGGATGCCCTTCAGGATGGGGATAGCCGGGTCGTTGATGACGCTTTTGAAGTTGGCGAGCAGGCTGGAGCCGGGCAGGGCGGAGAAGCCCAGCTGGAGCTGCGCATGGGAGCGGGTGGCGTTGACAATCAGGATGTAGAAGAAGAACAGACACAGAAACGCCAGGATAATCAGCACCACATGGGCCAGAACGGTCCGTCCGCTGGATTTTTTGTTCTTCATTGCGCTTTGCCCCCTTTCTTGGCGCGCTTGGCCGCGGACTTGGAGCCGTCCGGGTCGGAGTCGGTGTTCATCTTAAAGACGAACCAGCAGAGAATGGCGCTGATGATAAACAGGAAGACGGACAGCGCGCCGGCGATGCCGTAGTTTTTGGCCTGGAGGTGCTTGTTCAGGTACATAATCAGCGTCATGGTGGTGCGGTCAGGGGCGCCCTTGCCGCCAGTGAGGATCTGGGGCACGTCGAACATCTGCAGGCCGCCGATGAGGGAGGTGATCAGGGTGTAGGTCAGCAGGGGCTTGATCTGGGGCAGGGTAATCTTGAAAAATTTCTGGATATGGGTGCAGCCGTCCAGCTCCGCCGCCTCAAAGATGGAGGGATTGATGCCCATAATCGCCGCCATCAGCATAATGGTGGTGTTGCCGAACCACATGAGGAAGTTCATCAGCCCTACCAGGGTGCGGGCCCCCAGGGTGGACTCCATAAACCGTATGGCCTCTCCCACCACGCCCATGCGCAGCAGGATGCTGTTGACAGGTCCGGCGTTGGAGAACAGGGCGAAGAACAGCATGGCGAAGGCGGAGGCCATAATCAGGTTGGGCAGGTAGATGACCACCTTGAAGAACTGCTTGCCCCGGATTTTCAGCCGGGCGTCAGTAAACCAGGAGGCCAGCACCAGCGCCACGATAATCTGGGGTACAAAGCCCAGAATCCACATGACAAAGGTGTTCCAGGCGTATTTGGGCAGGTCGGAGGAGAGCAGGGAGGTGTAGTTGGACAGCCCGGTCCAGTTGGGGCCCACGGTCTTCAGTCCGAAGGCGTAGTATTCATAGAAGCTGTTGCGGATGGTGTCCGCCAGCGGGATGAGAGAGAAAATGGCATAGCTTAAAAAGAAGGGGAGGATAAAAATATATCCCCATTTGGCGTAGCTGACGCTTTTGATTCTATTCTCGTTTTTCATCAGAAGTCCTCCTTTCACAGCGGTTTACGGCCAAAGCACGCCGCCGCCCACCAGCCAGGGGTAGCGCTCGGTGATGGCCATCTCAAAGTTGTCCTTGGCCTTGTCCAGGCTGATGACGCCGTTGAAGTAATCGCCAAAGGTGTTTTGGAACTCCTCCACACAGCCCTGGTCATAGGAGGAGATGTTGGACAGGTCCACTGTGGCCGCCACATCGGACAGCACGCCGATGTAGTTCTGTCCGCCCAGCAGCTCGATGCCGAAGTCGGGAGACTGAGCCAGCTCCTCCATCAGAGGCTGGTCGTTGCTCATCTCGCCGTAGTTCATGGCCAGGGTGCGCAGAAGGTCCCGGTCGGCGGTCATGGTCAGCATGATATCCCTGACCTGGGAGGCGTTATCGGTGCCGTTGGCGGCCACCAGCCAGGTGCCGCCCCAGAAAAAGCTCTGGGGGCTGGGGCAGACGGCCCAATCCTGGGCGGCGGCGGTATCCTTCACGTTGGGGGCGATACACACATCCAGACCCCAGGCGGGGAGGAAGAAGCAGAACACCTTGGAGTCGGGGCCCATGTCCTTGTTCCACTCGTCGTTCCACTGGCCCGGCACGTTGTGGCTGATGCCGCTCTCAATGTCCTCCATGGAGCGGTCCACCCAGTTCATCATGTTGGGGTCCACCACCACGGTCTTGTCGTTCTTCACCCAGGGGGCGGAGACGTTGTTGGAATACACCCGGGCGGTGTCCGCCCGGCCTGAGTACATGTAATAGCCGGCGGCCTTCATCTGCTCCGCCGTCTCGTAAAACTTATCCCAGTCGGCCACGGCGGCGCCTACGGTCTCCGGGTCGTCGGTGCCCAGAACGGCCTTGGCGATGGAACGGCGGTAGACCAGCATGCCGGGGGTGGCCTGGTAGCTCAATCCCCTGATTTCACCGTCGGAGCCGGTCATAGCCTCCAGGGTGTAGCGGTACTGGTTGGCGATGTCTGCGTCGGTAATCCCCAGCTGGGAGATGGGGAGCGCCACGTTGACCTCCGGGTCAACATATTTCAGGGCGTAGTCCGCCTCCACCAGGAACATGTCAATCCGGTCGTCGGCGGCCACCCTGCCCTGCTTGAGCAGCGCCTCGTCCAGCTTCTGCTGATAGACGCCGTCCTGGGTGGGGTTGACAATCCAGTGAACCTCGGTGCCGTCCTTCAGATAGGCGATGGATTTGTCGTCCGAGAGCCGCTCCACCTGGGGGTAATTCTCGTTGAACTTGCCCTGGAACTCCTCGTTCCACACGTAGATGTTCAGGACCTTGCCGCCGTCGCTGGCCTGCACGCCGCTGAGCAGGCCGCCGCCACTGCCGCCGCCGCAGCCGCTGAGCAGCCCCAGCGCCGTCACAGACGCCAGCGCCAGGCTCAAGATTCTCTTTTTTCTCATGTTCCACTCCTCCTTCTTTATTTGCGCAGCCCATGGGACTGCCGTACTGATGTTATTATAGATTTGGAGCCTGTCTCGGTATATTAAATCAAGAGTGCAAATATCAGATTCATAACATATTTCCCGGCCGGCAAAAATTTTTATGCTGATAAATTCCACAAAAATATCCGGTATATCTTGATAAAAGGACAGAGCTGTGATATATTCGGGGCAAAATTGGAGGGAGGCCCTTTGTATGAATGTCGAACCGATCTGGCAGCCCGTTCTGCTTGAGGAAGAAAACACGGTCACCAGCCACCGGGAGCCGGGGGAGGAGTTCCTTTTTTACCGCTCGGTGGCGGCGGGCCTCATTGACGCGGTGCAGGACAATTGCAGCCGGGGCGCCTTTGAGAACATGGAGGGGGTGGGCAAGCTCTCCGACAACCCGGTGACCAACCTGCGCTATCACTTTGTGGTCACCGCCGCTATGATTACCCGCTTCTGCATGGAGGGCGGTATGCCCCTGGAGGAGGCCTTCGGCCTGAGCGACGAGTACATCCGGCGGATGGACTGCTGTACCAACATGGCCGAGATCGTCTATGTCCACGACCAGATGGCGCTGGACTTCGTGTGCCGGATGCGGCACCTGCGGAAGAACATCGCCTCCTCCAAACAGGTGGCCCAGGCCATCGACTACATCTATGTCCACATCATGGACCGGATTACGGTGAACGAGCTGGCCGAGGCCATCAACATCTCTCCCACCCACCTGTCCCGCATCTTCAAGCAGGAGACGGGCATC
>CAJTSQ010000019.1:3857-42760 GCA_910578735.1 uncultured Oscillospiraceae bacterium | reverse complement strand
GCTGCCTTCAGCACTTTACTCAAGCGGTTTTAGCCTATTGGTACAGCTTCTAAATAGAAGTCCCAGACCGCAAATATCTTTAGTGGTCTGGGATTTTTACCATATTAGAAAAAATATGTGTTTTGGGCTTGACATAAGGGTGGCACAGATTGTGAAACCGGATGCGCAGCAGGCCGGCATTCTTCAGCAGAGTCTTCATGTGATTGTAGGCGTTGCCGGGACTGACCGGACTTTCCGGCCTCAGTGGGTTGGGGAAGATCCACTGGGAGCAGGAGCGCTTCTGCCACTCCCGCAGCAGTTGTGCCGTGCTGGGCGGCAGGGTGATGGTGCGCCGCCCTTTCCCGTCTTGGTCTCGCCGGTGGTCAGTCCGCCGCCCCCAATTTGCCTTTTCCCCTCATTTGTGCTATTTTATTGAGTATACCACAAATTTTCCCCTGGGGGAAGTGTACAATGGAGGTGCAATGCCGTGGTACGAGAGATTATGCGGGACGAAACATTCCTCTCCCAAAAGGCTGAACCGGCCACTTTGGAGGACTTGCTTGTCGCTCAGGACCTGCTGGACACCCTGACCGCCCACAAGGACGGCTGTGTGGGCATGGCGGCCAATATGATCGGTGTCTGCAAGCGAATTATCGTCTTTGACAATGAGGGCACATACATGGTCATGTTCAACCCGGAGATCATCAAAAAGTCTGGTCCCTACGAGGCGGAGGAGGGCTGTCTCTCCCTCTCCGGCACCCGGAAGGCCAAACGCTGGCAGTCCATCAAGGTGCAGTACCAAAATGAGCAGTTTCAAACACGCTTCAAGACCTTTACCGGTTGGACAGCCCAGATCATCCAGCACGAGATCGACCACTGCGAGGGGGTACTGATCTGATATGGATTTCGACACCTGTATCGCCTGTCTGACGGGCAAAGACGCCAAGGCCGCCTATGCCCTTGCCCAGCAGATCACAGAGGAAAGCAGAGCTTCCAATGCCTGGTATTCTCACTTTGATGAGTTTGCCGCTCTCCTGTCCCACAAAAACTCTCTGGTCCGTAACCGGGCCATCTCCATCCTTGCGGCCAATGCCCGTTGGGACGGGGAGAGTAAATTTGACGCGCTGCTGGATAAATTTCTGTTCCACGTCACCGACGTAAAGCCTATCACGGCCCGCCAGTGCGTGGCGGCGCTGCCGGAAATCTCGGAGTCAAAACCGGAACTCATTCCCCGCATCCGGACAGCATTGGAGCGGGCTGACCTGAGCGCTTACCCGGATAGTATGCAGCCTCTGGTTTTGAAGGACATTGTGGCGGCGCTGGAAAAAATCAGCATATTGGGAAATCAGGGGGCTTGATCTATGCGCATCATCATCGCCCCGGCGAAGAGAATGGTGGTGGACACGGACAGCTTTGCCATGGACAGCCTGCCCCAATTTCTGGAACAGACAGAGCGGCTGAAAACCGCCCTCCAGAGCATGTCCCCCCAGGACTTGCAGGCCCTCTGGAAGTGCAACGACGCCATCGCCAAACTGAACATAGAGCGGCTGGCACAGATGGACCTGCACCGTAATCTCACCCCCGCCATTCTTTCCTACGAGGGCATTCAGTACCGCTACATGGCCCCCAGCGTGATGGAGACGACTCACCTGGACTACCTCCGGGAGCACCTGCGCATCCTCTCTGGCTTCTACGGTCTGCTGCGGCCCTTCGACGGCGTGACCCCCTACCGGCTGGAAATGCAGGCAAAGCTGGCGGTGGACGGCTGCCGGGACCTGTATCAGTTCTGGGGGGACCGTCTGGCTCACCAACTGGCCTCGGAGACAGACGTGGTGCTGAATCTGGCCTCCAAGGAGTACAGCAAGGCGGTGGAGACTCACCTGCCTAAAACGATGCAGTTTATCACCTGCGTCTTCGGAGAATCGAAAGACGGCAAGGTCATCGAAAAGGGTACCAAATGCAAAATGGCCCGCGGGCAGATGGTGCGCTGGCTGGCGGAGAATCAGATCAAAAGCCCGGAGGATCTCCAGGCTTTTGACCAGTTGGGCTATCGATTCTGCCGCTCCACATCGGTGGGGAATCACACCGCTTATCTCTGGATACAGTCCTCCAAGGATTGAGTCGCTTCCTCAACCGGAAACATTCTCCTATAAAATCCCCGGATTCAGGGAAAACTGAATCTGGGGTGATGAATCATGGGATTTTTCCACAGCACAAACAGGACGGGCCCCTATTTTGAGGGCTGGTACTTCAAGCACCAGAACCCGCAGGGGCAGACACTGGCGCTGATTCCCGCGTTTCATGTTGACAAAGAAGGACGCCGCACCGCCTCCCTCCAGGTCATTTCAAAGGATCAGACGTGGTGGCTGGAATACCCGGAGGCACAGCTGCAAGTCTCCCGGCGGCCTTTTCAGGTACAGATCGGACAGTCCAGCTTTGGCAGTCAGGGGATCGACCTCCATATCGAACAGGACAATCTTTCCCTCTGCGGCTCACTGCGCTATGGTCCTTTTACCGCTCTGCGGTCTGACATTATGGGGCCGTTTCGATTTTTCGCAGGGATGCAGTGCGCCCACGGCATCATCAGCATGGGGCATTCTCTGAGCGGCGCACTGGAACTGAATGGTGAGCATTTGGATTTCTCCGACGGGATCGGATACATCGAAACAGACCGGGGGCGCTCTTTTCCCACCAAATACCTCTGGACACAGTGCGTCTGGGACGGCCCGGAGCACGGCAGTCTAATGCTTGCAATTGCAACAATTCCCCTGCCTGTGGGCGGCTTCACCGGCTGTATCTGCTCTGTTTTATACCGTGGCCGGGAATACCGCCTGGCCACCTATCGGGGCGTCAAAATCGAGGCGTGGTCCTCCACTGGCGCGGTTATCCGCCAGGGAAAGTACCACCTGGAAGTCGAATTGCTGAACGAGCGGCGGCAGGCCCTCCGGGCCCCGGTAGAGGGCCGCATGGAGCGCACCATTCACGAGAGTCTCTGTGCGGAGGTGCGCTACCACTTCTGGCATGGGGACAGCCTCCTGTTTCAGCATACGGACCCCAATGCCAGCTTTGAGTACTCCTCAGCAAACTGATTGCCCATACACGATTTCAACATCCTGTACTGTGCCTTGTGTTTCGATCTTCTGTCCTTATCTAAGGAGCAGAAACAAGGCAAAAAAGTTTTCTGAATCTTTTCGCATCCGTGATGTTCGAGGGTTCGATCCCCTTCAGGTCCATTATAGGACAAGACAGACCGCCAAGGGTTGATCTGTCTTATTATAAAATTTTCTTGGCTGGATGTACGCGAACATATGCCGCGTGAGACTATGGAAACACGAAACTGCCGGTCGTTTTTCCATCCACGGCAAAAGAGAAAAAGGCACTTTGACTGATCGCCGCAGCGTAACCGCCCTCATTCCAATCGAAGCTGTCCTGTTCTTCCAGCAGCTTCAGCGTCTCCCGCAGCTGGAGCATGGCGGCAAAGGTGTGCTTGCAGGGATAGCTGCAATAGCAGCTGCAAGTGAGATTTTTGATTTCGCCGCCGCCATAATCAAACTCGATCTCATAAGGGGAAGTTCCTTCCACGATGCCCCGTCCATGACCACGGTCAATACAGAGATAGACCACCCGGTTCTCTGTATAGTAGTCATGCCCATGCTCCGCAATGGCGCTGGTGACCTTCATTCCGCTGAGGTCATCCAGCCGAAAGCTGCTGTCATCACTGCCGGACTCATAGACATCATCCTCCTTGTCCGGGGCCTTGAACCAGGTGATGATTTTCTCATAGGGAATCGTCTGAGGGTCAAAGGATACCAGGTGGGAGCCGGCCATGCGGAGTTCTCCAGAGATGTGGGTATCCGCCACAGCGATCACCCGCTTATAATCGGAGAGCTTGATCTTGAAACTGTAGTTTACAGCGGTCACACGCCCCCGCAGACCCTCCAGCTTGCCGTCCACATAGACGGTATCTCCCACATGGAGATCAAACTGGTCGTTGTAATAGGATAGGTTCCTTCCTCGCTTGGGGAAATAGACCTGCACCAGGGACTTTTTCGGTGCAGCGAGTGGAGTCTCATCCTTCGGGCGGGTGATATTGTCAGCATTTCCTTGAATCTCATTCCAAAAACCAATTTTCCGCTTCATACAAAATCCTCCTTTTGCACGGTGTCTCGCATTGTGCTTCCAGCTTACAGCAGGAGGTGTCCAATAAAACTCCCTTTTATTTACTCCAACAGGGGCAGTCCGCCCGGCGCAAGTTCCGATAATGCTCTACTACCGCCGCATAATTGTCTGCCGTAAAAGTCCAGTTACAGGACCATAACCATTCAATATTTGTTTCTTCCTGCATATATGGTTTCATGTAATTTCGCAATCTTCGGATGTGTTCTTCATAACAATTATTGTTTACCCATTCCCAGTATTCTGGACTTCCATACTGCTCTAATGCGATGTTGGAACCATACAGTTCCCAATCCTGATCGGTGTAAGCCTCCACGCAAAGAATGCCGCTTTGATTGTACTCCTGAAGGACAAAATTTGAATGGTCAAGCACACCGATTCTGTCCCAGTGAACCACAGTGTTTTCCTTGCGGATATGCGCAACAATAACAATACAGGATAAATCCTGGTCGTCCTCACAAACGAGGATAGGCACATTCAACTCCTCCTGACTGTCCACCATTTCCCACACAAAATCATTTTCCCACTGCAATAGCAATTCCCCATTCCACGCAGGCATCAGACCAAGTAAAGAACTATATCCGCTTGGCCTGTGACGCTCCAGAAGGAATGTGATGGGAGTGCCATCAATAACCCAATAGTGCTCTGGATAGTCGTAGCAGGTTTTTATTGGGTTTACCTCAATGTGATTCATATATCTGCCTCAACTGTGATTTTATAATCACTCCAATGGAAAACATGGAATTGTAGTAACGCCTTCAATCCCAAAAGCTGTGGGCAATCTGCGTCAGATCATTCTGGGCGCTGCCGTGAATGCCGGGAGGCTCCTCCAGGCGCACAAAGTAGTTAATGAAAAAGGCTTCCACATCCGGGTCGCCCTTCAGCTCCGCCAGCACCTGGAACGCCTCCGCTTTCAGACTGCAATGGGCATCCCCGACAGTGGCGCACCGGAGGGCGGTATCCTTTAAGCGAAAATCTCCCCGGTCCCGCAGAACCACCAGCGCCCCGCGCAGCTGGGGCCGGTAGAGGCCGGGGTTTGCCAGCCAGGTTTCCAGCTCCCTGTCTGTGGGATAACCGATCCTCGCCGCCGACACCAGGGCGTACCCCTCGGCGGTGGGATACCGCTTCCCGGCGGCCAGCAGCGCCTCCGGCAGTTCTATATCCGCCAGACGGCCCTCCGGCAGAGGAGCGGAGTTTTCGATGAGCTTCCAAGGCTCTTTTGACAGATCGATTCCGTTCATATCCCCGATAGGCACTGTAAAGGGGCCAAAGCAGGCGGCCTTCCTCTCCCAGCTTCTGGATTCCGCCAGCGGACGCAGCTGGTAATGCTCCAGCCGCAGCACCGTCAGGCAGGGCAGAGTCCGGCCCAACAGGGCGGCGGCCGCCGCTTTGTGGTGTCCGTCCAGCAGAACGGACATCCCCTCCGTCACATAGACGGCGAGCCCGTGGGGCGGAGGGCCGTCTTGCTGGAGACGTTCTTTGTAATAGTCCACCCGCCCCATATCCAGCTGCGACCGCCGCTGGGAGGGATAGAGGAACTTTGGCGGAATGCGTTCATACTTGTAATCGTAGTCATCGTCAGCAAGACAAACGAGGCCGGTGGCGGGGCTGGGCTCCAGGCAGTCGGACACGTTCCAGAAAAATTGCCCGCAGCCGTCAGCAGGATAGACGTCGCTCTCCGCCAGCACATAGACCCCCTTCGGCAGCAGCTCCAGCAGGGGCGACAGGGAAGGGACAGCATCCTCCAGCCGGGCAAAGCCGCCGTTGAGGATTTCCCGCAGGGCGTCCAGCTCCGGGCACTCCGCTGTGTCCAGGCCCCAGCCGGTACAGAGCCAGCTTTCACTGGTCTCGCACACCGCAGCGAGCCAGGACAGCAGAGGCGCCCCCCGGAGGGTAAGGCAGAGAGGGGTTTCGTAGGGGTCCGCATTCGCCGGCAGGAGTCTTCTCTCCCAGCGCAGTACGCCGGTTCCGCGGACGTGGAGCAGCAGAGCCTCCCGGCACCAGGGCTGTCCAGTCAAATCAATGTTTGCGGGGAGGATGCGGACGGCCTCCCGGCTCCAGGGCATTTTCACGGGTGTTTGCCTCCTAACCTGGTTTATCCAGCATATGGGACTGCTTCTCCGCTGGCTGAGGACGCTTTTTCTGCCTGAAATACTTTGTCGTTGTTCATATGCCGCAATCTTCCAATAGCTGTATTATCATGACATCCTCACCCCATAAGACGCAAGATAGTGTTCCAGCAGTTCCAGATGCTCCAGGCCAGGGTCCAGCTTTGCCAGTGTCTTCCACTCCCTGTCGTACAGCACAATCCAGCCGATGCTTCCGGAGACGTCGGCCACATCCCGCACCGAAAACTCCGCGGGCACTCCGAACCGGGAATAGGCCCGGATTCTTTCGCCGTCCACCTCCACCCGGCACACCTTGCCCATGCGCAGGAAGATAACGCTGAGTACCAGCAAAATCAGGTCGAGCGCCACCAGGACGGCGAGCTCCGCTGGAGTCATCGGGTCATATTGGACCCACCACACCAAAACAGCAGCAAAGGCGATGCCGAACAATAGTAAAAACACACCGATTCCAGTAAATCCCCGCCGGGTAGATTTGTTTAACCGAAGTGTAAATCGCTGCTGCGTATCGGATATCTCCCTGGATGCAGATGGCTCCTTGACGACAGATTCCTTTTCTGGCAGAACGCACCATTTGTCTGGGGCGTTATGAATGGGAATGTTCTGCTCCATCAGCCAACGGAGCAGCAGATCGGCGTTCTCCATGCTCCCCGCGAATTTCGCCAGCACCTGGCAGTTTTGATCGAAGATGACATTGCTGCCGCCGGAAGGCCCCAGCACCACACCCGCAATGTCCCGGCGGGCAAAAACCCGGTCTCTCCGGATGGGCCTGGTCCACCGCAGGGTATCGCCCTCTACCACGATTCGCTCTCCCGGGGTGAACCGGCTGGACACCGCGAAGCGTTCCGGCGGCCTGTTGTCCGGGAGCTTTTCCGGGAGCATATTGTAGGTCGCGCCGCCGGCGTTGAACCCGGCTATGTACCACGGCCCCTTCCGCCAATCCACATAGGCCAGCAGCCGTCCCCGGCTGAAAAAAAGTCCAATCAGCCCCAGTCCGGCAAAAAGCAGCGGCAGCTTCCCGAACCGGCTCCACAGCTCGGCCCAGGCTTCCACCGGCATTTGCGCCAATCTGGAAAGTGGGATCTCGTAGCTCAAACGGACTGCCACCAGCACCGGCATCCAGAGCAGGCAGGTCAGCATGGTGCAGACGCCCACAGTGGCATAAGCGGCGGGCTTGGAGCGGCGGCCACGAAACAGGCGGTAGAACCATCCAATCACCGCTCCCACAAGCAACTGGAGCAGGATCATAAGGCTGTTAAAGTCCACCAGCCAGCACAGCAGCAGTACCAGCACGCAGACGGCCATTCCAACGATGCTCCCCAGGATGCCCCGCAGGACGCTGCCTTGAAACTCCGGGCTGTCTGTGTCCAGCGGTGTTCTGAAATAGTCTGACATTTGGCACGCTCCTTTTCTGCTGCAAAGAGGTCAAAGCTTCTACAAATTCTTCTGAGGTATTATAACACCGACAACGATTCTTTTCCAGCTGTGACCGTGAGATTGCCAATGTTTCGATCCATCAACACAAAAGGTAAAGGGGACCTCTATTGCGCTTCGAAGCGGCCGCGCTTGATTTTTTTCCGCTGTGGGAGTATACTCCCTATGAAGCAGGAGCGGCAGGGCCGATCTCCATCAGAGCCGGCCCCTTAAAGAACAGCCGCCCTCACCCCTATGTGATTACAGCTCTCCGGCCCTCTGTCAAGCCGGATCAGGAGGAACTGCCATGCGCTTATTCGACACCCACGCCCACTACGACTCCGGGAGCTTCAACGCCGACCGGCTGGAGGTACTATCTTCCATGCCCGCCCAGGGGGTGGAGCTGATCCTAAACCCCGGCTGCGACCTGGACAGCTCCCGGACGGCGGTGGAGCTGGCTCAGCGTTTTCCCTTCGTCTATGCCGCCGTGGGGGTACACCCCTCCGACTGCGGTCCCTGGGAGGACAGTTGGCTGGAGGAGCTGCGCACCCTGGCCGCCCACCCCAAGGTCAAGGCGGTGGGAGAGATCGGTCTGGACTACTACTGGAAGGACAATCCCGCCCACGACTTCCAGCAGAGCGTCTTTCATGCCCAGCTGGAGCTGGCGGAGGAGCTGGGGCTGCCCGTCATCGTCCATGACCGGGAGGCCCACCGGGACTGTTTGGAGACCGTCAAGGCCCACCCCGGCGTCACCGGGGTATACCACTGCTACTCCGGCAGCCTGGAGGATGCCAAAACCCTGGTGAAGCTGGGATGGATGCTGTCCTTCACCGGGGTGGTCACCTATAAAAACGCCCGGAAATCCCTGGAGGTCATCGACTGGCTGCCTATGAACCGGATCATGATCGAGACCGACTCCCCCTACCTGACCCCCGAGCCCTTCCGTGGCCAGCGCAACGATTCGGGGAAGGTCTACCGGGTGGCCGAAACCATCGGGCAGGTGAAGAACCTGCCGGTCGAGGAGGTGGCCCAGATCACCCTGCAAAATGGAAAGCGGTTCTTTGGCATCACGTGATGTAGGGGGCGGCCTGCGGCCGCCCTCCATCGGAGAATCATAAATGCGGGCGGCCACAGGCCGCCCCTATGGAGGCATTCAATATGACCATCACCTATGAATACGAGGGCGCGCTGTACGTCAACCTGACCAACAAGTGCAACTGCGCCTGTGAGTTCTGCCTGCGCCAGGGCCGGGCCCAGGGCTCCATCTACACGGAGGACTCCCTGTGGCTGGAGCGGGAGCCCACCCGCCAGGAGGCCCTGGACAGTTTCCTCAGCCGGGATGTGTGCGCCTACCGGGAGATCGTCTTCTGCGGCTACGGCGAGCCCACCTACCGCCTGGACGATCTGCTTTGGCTGGTGGACCGGCTGAAGGAGCGCTTTGGAGACAAGCTACCCCCGGTGCGGATCAACACCAACGGCCACGCCAACCTCATCAATGGCCGGGACGTGTGTCCGGAGCTGCACGGGCGGATCAACACCCTGTCCATCTCTCTCAACACCGCCAACGCGGCGGACTACGCGGCCCTGTGCCACCCCGCCCAGGGGGAGGCGGCCTGGCAGGCCATGCTGGATTTTGCCAGGGAGTCGGCCGCTTACGTCCCCAACGTGGTAATGACCATTGTGGACAAGGACAAGACCCCTCAGGAGATCGAGGACTGCAAAAAAATTGCGGAGCAACTGGGCGTAACCCTTCGCATCCGCAGCTTTATTGATTCTTAAAAGGGCAAGGGAAGCGGTACCGCTTCCCTTGTTTCCTTATGTCAGCTTGCTTTCGATCCAGAACAGTAGGTCCTGAAAAACCTCCTGCCGGTTGATCTCGTTGAACATCTCATGCCGGCCGCCTGGGTAGAGCTTGACGGTCACATCCCTGCACCCGGCAGAGCGGAACATCTCCTCCACCTTCCGCACGCCCTGGCCCATGGAGCCAACCGGGTCCCGGTCGCCGGAGAGGAAATAGACGGGGGTGTCCTTGTTCATTTTGGCCAGGTTCCCTCTGTCCGCAATCAATTTCAGGCCGCACATCATGTCCCGGAACATGGCCGCCGTGATCAGAAAGCCGCACAGCGGGTCGGCCAGGTAGGCGTCCACCGCCGCCTCGTCCCGCGAAATCCAGTCGGAGGCGGTGCGGTTTGGTTTAAAAGCCCGGTTGTAGCTGCCAAAGGGAATGTCGTTTAATAGCTTGCTCACATGGTCCGGACCTCTGAGCTTGCACAGGGTCCCCGCCAGGGCCTTGCCGGACGAGACAGCGGCGGCGCTCTCCTGGCCCGTGCCTGACAGGACGGCGGCGTCCACCGTACCTGGCCAGCGGATCAGGTAGGTGCGGGTGAGGAAGGAGCCCATGGAGTGGCCCAGGATCACATAGGGCAGGGAAGGATGCTTTTCCCCCTCCAGCTCCCGCAGGCGGCGGATGTCTTGGACCACCAGGTCCCAGCCGTTTTTGGGGCCGAAATAGCCGAACTTGCCCCCGGCGGTGAGCCCGTGGCCCAAGTGGTCCTCACCGCACACCAGGTAGCCATGGGCGGCCAGGAAGCGGGCTGTCTGGTCGTAGCGGCCAATGTGCTCCGCCACCCCGTGGACGATCTGCACCACCCCCCGCGGACTGCCCTCGGGCACCCATTCCCGGGCGTGGACGGTGTGGATGCTGTCGGAGGAGGGGTAGGAAAGGTCGAAGGTCTGGATCATAGCGCACCTCGTTTTCTTGTGTGAGTTTGGGTAGGGACGCTTCATAAAGCGTCCGAAACTGTTTCGGGGCGGATGCTGCCGAGATAGGAGCGGACGCATCGTGATGCGTCCCTACAGGGAGCGCCCCCTGCACAGTTTACCCCATGGGATGGGGGAAAGTCAACCCATCTGTTCCAGCAGCGACCGGATGCACCCGGCGTGGAGAGCGCCCTCCTGGGCCAGCTCCTGGTAGAGCTCCTTCAGGCAGGGGTCGGCGGTGGCCTGGGCGGCCTGGGTATTTTGCCGTTCCCACTGCTGCTCCCAGACGAACTGCTGCCGCAGGGCCATCGCCAGGGAGGCGGGCAGGGCTGGGGCGGCACACTTGGGGGCATACCGCTTCCCGGTAATCAGGAAGTAGGCGGCAGACAGCCGGCGCAGTGCCATCCGGTGGTCACAGGCCAGAGCGGACAGCGTCTTGGCCCGGGGGCCGTTGGCCCTCCGGGCAATGGCCCGTCCGGCCATGGCGCCCTCTTGGGCCAGGTCCATCAGCGCCTCCAACTGCCGGCTGTCCCCCTGAGAGGCCTCCCCCAGGCACAGGTCGGGAGGGGCCGGAGTGGAGGGCGTCTCCGGACAGGTGGGGCATTCCGGACAGGTGGGACATTCGGGACAGGTGGGGCATGTAGGGGTATCCGGCGTTGACCCGGCGGGACAGTCCGGCACGGGGGGCAGTTCGGGCTCTACAGGGGGGACCTCCTCCGAGGGAGGGGCGGGCTCCACAGGAGGGACCTCCTCCGGCGGAACGGAGGGCTCCGCAGGGACAGAGGTGTCCGGAACAGAGGAACCGGGCGCATCTCCCTCCCGGGCTGCAGGGGCGGCCTGGCCGGGCATCACCCGGTCCCAGACCCGCTGGAAGGTATCCGGATCAATGTCCTGTCCGGCCAGAGCGGGACGGTTTACTTTTAATTCCATATTCAAAACTCCTTTGCGAAAAAATAGGACAGGGGGCTATCCCATTCTATGTCCTCCGGCGGAAAATGGCCGCAGGGGGACTTGCCGGAGGGAAAAAAACATGGTACAATGCTGAAAACGGAAGGGGAGAGCAAAATGGAGCACTACTCAGAAGTGGATATCGTCAACACGCGCCACCAGTTTTCCTATGAAAACGGCATAGTGGTCACCCACATCGAGCCCGGCCTGGCCCGGGGAGAACTCCACGCCGGGCCCAACTCCATCAATCCCCACGGGATGATCCACGGCGGGGCCATGGCCACCCTGGCGGATACGGTGGGGGGCTGCTGTGCCTGCTCCACCGGCGGAAACTGCGTCACCGCCTCCAGCTCTATGGAGTTCCTGCGCCCCGCCCTGGGCGACCTCTTCTGTGAGGCCACCCCCAAAAAGCTGGGCAGCAAGCTGTCCGTGATCCAGATCGTCATCACCAACACTCAGGGGAAAGCGGTGGCCACAGGGACCTTTACCTTCTTTATGGAGAGGCCGAAACAGACATAAAACAGGGCCTTTAAGAGAAAAGTGTCCTCCATGATATCTTGGCAGGTCTCATCAAAACCTTCCTGCCAGCTGCTTACTTTTGGTTGAAGCATTGTCAATCACCTCATGATTATTTTACTATCAAACATTAGTAGAATTAACACTATTATTTGATAGTAAATATAATAGTCTTGAGGTGATTTTTGTGTATTTTCCTAGATTATTAGACCTTCGACAGGATGCAGATAAAACACAAAAAGAAATTGCTGCATTGTTGGGCATTGACCAGAGGACATACAGCAATTATGAAACTGGGAAAAGGGAAATCCCTGTACATTTATTAATTATTCTGGCAGATTATTATGGAACAACAATTGATTATATAGTAGGACGGGTAAAATGAGTACTCAAATAATGTAGCGTAAGGTCCGATTTTTGTATAAGTTATACCAGAAAAACTGATAAAAGCTACAAGCTTCCTCAAAAATACCATTGACAATCCTGCAAGTTCATGGTAGGATAATTGCAATTTCATAGAAGGATAGAGGCGCGGCGCTCATGCGTACCGCGGGACAAGGCCAGGCAGCTGTCCCGTGGGAGAGGGTGCGCCGCCGAAGGAGAGGCAGGCTTGCCTGAGCCGCCGCTCCTGGGCTGAAGGATAACATCCTGCGGACTGTCACGATCAGTGGAGCGCTATCCAGAGGTCCTCGGCCAGGGTTGAGGGCGTCCGGTTTTACCATGGAGCGCGTTTCTGCGCGACATGGTTTTTATTTTGCGCGGCGGGGGTCTGTGTGCCCCTAAAAAATGTAGGAGGGAAATACTTATGAGAACCAGAAGATCCTTTGGCCTGCGGACGGTCATCCTTATGATGATGCTCCTGGCCATGGTCTGCACCGCTTTCGCCGCCGGAGGAGACCCCACCGAGCTCACCGGCACCAAGTATATCGAGTGCCCCGACTGCGGCACCTTGGGCGTGGTCCTGTCCGACGAGGGAGAGGCCGTCCCCTGCGACACCTGCGCGGACAGCGGATATGTGGGCTATATCAAGTCCCCCAGCAGCTTCTTCAACACCCCCATGTCACTGCTGCCCCCGGTGATCGCCATCGCCCTGGCCCTGATTACCAAGGAGGTCTACTCCTCCCTGTTCATCGGCATTCTGGTAGGCGGGCTGCTCTACTCCAACTTCTCCTTTGAGGGCACGGTGCTTCACGCCTTCAGCGACGGCATTGTGGCCTCCCTGTCCGACGGCTACAACGTGGGCATCCTCATCTTCCTGGTTATCCTGGGCGTGATGGTGTGCCTGATGAACAAGGCGGGCGGCTCCGCCGCCTTCGGCCGCTGGGCCAAGAAGAACATCAAGTCCCGGGCCGGGGTCCAGCTGGCCACCATTCTCCTGGGCTGTCTGATCTTCATCGACGACTACTTCAACTGTCTCACCGTGGGAAGCGTGATGCGCCCCGTCACCGACAAGCAGAACGTGTCCCGGGCCAAGCTGGCCTACCTCATCGACGCCACCGCCGCCCCCATCTGCATCATCGCTCCCATCTCCTCCTGGGCGGCCGCCGTGGCCTCCTTCGCCGAGGACGGTCAGGGCCTGAACCTGTTTATTAAAGCCATCCCCTACAACTTCTATGCCCTGCTCACAGTGGTGATGATGGTGGGCATGGTGCTGATGAATGCGGAATTCGGTCCCATGGCCAAGTATGAGAAGAACGCCATTGAGAAGGGCGACCTGTTTTCCGGCTCCAACCCCTACGCCATGCTGGACGAGGAGGACGACGAGAGCAAGGGCATCGTGCTGGACTTGGTGCTGCCCATCCTGGTGCTGGTGGTGGCCTGCGTCATCGGCATGATTTACTCCGGCAGCTTCTTTGGCGGCGCCAGCTTTGTAGAGGCTTTTTCTAACTCCGACGCCTCCGTGGGCCTGATGCTGGGCTCCGCCTTCGGCCTGCTCTTTGCCTTTATCTACTACCTGGTGCGCCGGACCATGTCCTTCAAGGAGATGATGGGCTGCATCCCTGAGGGCTTTAAGGCCATGGTGCCCGCCATCCTCATCCTCACCTTTGCGTGGTCCCTGAAGGGCATGACCGATTCCCTGGGTGCCAAGTATTTCGTCCGTGACTTCGTCCGCTCCGCCTCCGCCCTTCAGACCTTCCTGCCTGTGATTGTCTTCGTGGTGGGCTGCCTGCTGGCCTTCGCCACCGGCACCAGCTGGGGCACCTTCGGCATCCTCATCCCCATTGTGCAGAGCGTGTTCGACATGAGCAGCCCCATGGCCATCATCTGCATCTCCGCCTGTATGGCCGGCGCCGTCTGCGGCGACCACTGCTCCCCCATTTCCGACACCACCATCATGGCCTCCGCCGGCGCTCAGTGCGACCACGTGAATCACGTGTCCACACAGCTGCCCTACGCCATCTCCTGCGCGGTGGTGTCCGGCATCACCTATCTGATCGCCGGTATCCTGGTGACCGCCGGGGCCCCCGGCATCATCTCCCTGCCCATCGGCATCGTGCTGATGGTCGGCTTCCTGTTTGCGGCGAAGGGCCGCAGCACTACCATCGCCTGAGTGTTATGATGAAAAAGCTGGCTGACCTGCAAATGGTCAGCCAGCTTACTTTTTCAGGAAGAAATTTCCCGATCCTACGACCGCCCCCAGGTGTGGACTCTGCGGCGGTTCCGGGACGACACGCTGGCGGAGACCTGGTACGGCCGGGCCTTTGTGCGGCTGTATTACGCCGTCAGCCCCACCCTGGTGCGCTGGTTCGGGGACACGAACTGGTTCCGGAAGCTGTGGCGCAGGCCGCTGGACCGCCTGGTGTCCAAGCTTCAGGCCAGGGGTGTGGAGAGCACGCCCTATGAGGATAAAATCTGGTAAACAGCGAAAGGCCGCCCCCGCCGGGGCGGCCTCGTTTTTTTATTTTTCCGGCTTTACATACCCGATCTTCACGTCCGGATTTTTAGCCGTGATGTGATCCAGGCACTGCTGGCCCTCCGCTTTGCCGGGGATATGCCACCGGCGCTCCCGACCGTCGGCGCAGGCCATCACCAGAAAGAACTGGTCGAAGTTGGCGGTGCCGCAGCACAACTTGGCCTTGACCTCCTCCTGACGCAGCCAGGCCCGGAGGATCTGACAGTAGGCGAGACAGTCGACTCCGGAAAACTTGCGTAAGAAGATACACTGTTCTCCAAGACGCACTTTGTCCAAAGCCGGCGCCTGGGCGTAGTCCTGCTCCAATACCTCAGCGGGCGGAGCTGTGTCGGGAATTTCCGGTTTGAATTTCATCGGGACCGCCTCCTTGATTTTGGGTTATTGTAACACAAATACGCCGCGAAAGCAACCTAGAGGTATCCATAGCTCAAGTGCCGCCGTCAAAACGCCGAAAATAAGTTTTTATTCAGGAATGAATTGACAAATCGAACAAGTGTGGTATAATGGACAAAAATAGTACTGTTTAGAGAGGGCGTGATCTCTTGCTCATGACCCGCGAGGTGGACTATGGACTGCGGATTCTGCGGGCGCTGCATCAGGAGGGCCAGCTCTCCGCCGCGTCGATTGCACAAAAAGAAAATATGCCCAAAGCCATCACCCTGAAAATTTTAAAGCAGCTCCACGCCGCCGGCCTGACAGACAGCCGCCGGGGGAGCAGCGGCGGTTACCTGCTGCGCGTCCCCTGTGAGACGCTGTTCCTCGTGGACCTGTTCCGGGCCCTGGAGGAATCCCCCCTTGTCAATCGCTGCCAGCGGCCCGGCTACCTCTGTGAAAACTTCCCCGAGGGCGGCTGCGGGCTGTGCCGCGAGCTGACGCGGATCCAGTCGGTGCTGGACGCGGAGCTGAGAAAAACACCATTGAGCGCCATTTTCCAGGAAATTTAAGATAGGAGGACGTATCTGTATGCTGTATCAAACCACACAGGAGCATGAGGAGCTGCGGGCCAAGGTCAGGGAATTTGCCGAGGCCGAGGTGAAACCCATTGCCTTCATGCTGGACCAGAACAACCAGTTCCCCACCGAGGTAGTCCAAAAGATGGGCAAGCTGGGCATCATGGGCCTGCCCTATGAGAAGAAGTACGGCGGCGCGGGGGCGGACGCCCTGAGCTACGCCATCGCCGTGGAGGAACTGGCCCGGGTAGACGGCGGCGTGGGCGTGATTCTGTCCGCCCACACCTCACTGGGCACCTACCCCATCTACGCCTTCGGCAATGAGGAGCAGAAGAAAAAGTATCTGCCCGATCTATGCTCCGGCAAAAAGGTGGGAGCCTTTGGCCTCACCGAGCCCAACGCCGGCTCCGATGCCGGCGGCACCGAGACCACCGCTGAGGACATGGGGGACCACTACCTCCTCAACGGCGAGAAAATCTTTATCACCAACGGCGGCCAGGCCGACACCTATGTGGTCTTCGCCGTCACCACCCCCGGCATCGGCACCCGGGGCATCTCCGCCCTCATCGTGGAAAAGGGCTGGGAGGGCTTCACCTTTGAGGAGCACTACGACAAGATGGGCATCCGCTCCTCCGCCACCTGCCAGCTGAACTTCAACAACGTGAAGGTGCCCAAGGAGAACCTGCTGGGCAAGGAGGGCCAGGGCTTCAAGATCGCCATGGCCACCCTGGACGGCGGCCGGATCGGCATCGCGGCCCAGGCTCTGGGCATCGCCCAGGGGGCCTATGAGGCCGCTGTGGAGTACTCCAAGGAGCGGGTCCAGTTCGGCAAGCCCATCTGCCAGCAGCAGAACGTGGCCTTCAAGATTGCCGACATGGCCACCAAGCTGCGCTGCGCCCGGTTCCTGGTCTACTCCGCCGCCGAGCTGAAGCAGGCCCACGTCCCCTACGGCATGGAGTCCGCCATGGCCAAGCAGTACGCCTCCGATATCGCCCTGGAGGTCACCAACGACGCCCTCCAGATTTTCGGCGGCTGCGGCTACATCAAGGGCATGGAGGTGGAGCGGTTCTACCGGGACGCCAAGATCACCACCATCTACGAGGGCACCAATGAGATCCAGCGGGTAGTGATCGCCTCCCACATTCTGGGCAAGGCGGCCAAGGAGGCCCCCTCCGCCGCCGCAACTGGTCCTCGCGGTCCCGAGACGGGCGCCCGGAAGCGGCTGATCCTCAAGGACGGCACCGCCCAGGAGAAGGTGGAGACCCTGGTGGCCAACCTGAAAAAGGACGGCCACGATTTCACCGTGGGCATCCCCATGGACACCCCCATCACCCAGGCCGAACGGGTGGTCTCCGCCGGTCAGGGCATCGGAGCCAAGGAGAACATGAAGCTCATTGAGGACCTGGCCAAGGCCGCCGGCGCGGCGGTGGGCTCCAGCCGTCCCGTGGCCGAGACGCTGAAATATGTACCCATCAACCGCTATGTGGGCATGTCCGGTCAGAAGTTCAAGGGCAACCTGTACATCGCCTGCGGTATCTCCGGGGCCATCCAGCATTTGAAGGGCATCAAGGACGCCTCCTGCATTGTGGCCATCAACACCAACCCCAACGCCAAAATCTTCAAGAACTGCGACTACGGCATTGTGGGGGACGTGATGGAAATTCTGCCCCTGCTCACCGCCGCTCTGGACACCGGCGAGAAGCTCCCCGCCCCGCCCATGACCAAGATGAAGCGCCAGGTGCCTAAGAAGGTCTATCAGCCCAGAAAGCTGTACGTCTGCAACGGCTGCGGCCACGAGTACGACCCCATGCAGGGCGACCCGGAGAACGAGGTCAAGCCCGGCACCGCCTTCAAGGACCTGCCCGAGGGCTGGACCTGCCCCCACTGCGGCGAGACGGTTGAGGCTTTCATTGAAATCGAGGCGTAAAAAAGGAGTATGGTTACAAAAGAACAGATTTTGTCGGTTCTGGAGTCCACAAAGCTTCCCTGTGTCCACATCACCCCTGAATCGGACAGGACCCCCGGTCCAACAGACAGCAAATTCGGTGGGGACTACTATCTCCCCGCCGGGGGCGAAGTCTCCGAGCTGGAATTTCTGGCTCAGATCAACTTTGCCCAGGTCCCCCGTTTGAAGGGCTTTCCGGAACGCGGCCTGCTGCAATTCTTTCTCCGCACCGGCAGCGACGAATTTGAGGGCTTTATTGAGGACGACTCTGCATGGCGCTCAGATACGGGTTTTTTCCAGGTGCGCTGGTATCCGGAAGTCCCGGCGGACGGCCCCGTCCATCCGGACACGGTTCCGGAGGAGCGCTGGGCTATGGAGAAGGTTACCGGCGGTATGGAGCTTGAAGCGGCGGAGGAGGTCGCTACCCTCGCCTTTGGAAGTGAGGAAGATATCGTTCTGGACTTAGGCTTTGAATCCATGATGGAGCCGGTCACGGCTCTCTTTCTGGAGGCCAGCGAGGACGGCGAGGGCTACGACCTGAGCGATTGCGGCGGCGTAATGGATCTGATCGAGGACTTTGGCAACTGGGGCTTCAAGCTGGGGGGACACCCTTCCCTGCGCTATGACGATATCCGGCTGGACGACACAGCCTATCAAGCCTATTCTCAGCTGCTGTTTCAGTTCGACTTGTCGCTCCTGTCCCAGAGCTGCGACGCGGACACCATCTGCTTCTTTATCAAGCCCGAGGACCTGAAAGCCTGTCGATTCGATGATATTCTGATGGTCCACCACAACTGCTATTAAACAACAAGGAGGAAACTCTCTATGTATAATTACCGTATGGTCACTGACGACCTGTACTGGGTAGGCGCGGACGAGCACCGGCTGGCCCTCTTTGAGAACATCCACCCCCTGTACCACGGCGTATCCTACAACGCCTATGTCCTGCTGGACGAGAAGACCGTCCTCTTTGACACCGCCGACTGGGCGGTGGGCCGGCAGTTCATTGCCAACGTAAAGGCGGTGCTGGACGGCCGTCCCCTGGACTACCTGGTCATCAACCACGTGGAGCCCGACCACGCCGCCTCCATCGAGGAGATTCTCCTGCGCTGGCCCAACGTGAAGATCATCACCACCCCCAAGGCGGTGACCCTCCTCAATCAGTTCGGCTTCGGCCTGGACCCCAGCGCCATCGAGGAGGTGGCCGAGGGGGACACCAAGTGCTTCGGCAAACACACCGTGGCCTTTGTCTACGCCCCCATGGTCCACTGGCCCGAGGCCATGGTCACCTTCGACACCACCAACGGGGTGCTCTTCTCCGCCGACGCCTTCGGCTCCTTCCGCTCCCTGGACGGCAAGCTCTTTGCCGACGAGTTCGACTTCGACCGGGAGTGGATTGACGACGCCCGCCGGTACTACACCAACATCGTGGGCAAGTACGGTCCCCAGGTGGTGGCCCTGCTGAACAAGGCCGCCAGCATCGTGGGGCTGGACAACATCAAGTATCTGTGCCCCCTCCACGGTCCGGTGTGGCGCAAGGACCTGGGCTACATCATCGACAAATACACCCATTGGGCCACCTACGAGCCGGAGGAGAAGGGCGTGATGATCGTCTACGCCTCCATGTACGGCAACACCGAGGCCGCCGCCGAGGTGCTGGCCGCCAAGCTCACCGCCCGGGGTGTAACCAACACCCGGCTGTATGACGTATCCTCCACCCACGTCAGCTACCTGATCTCTGACCTGTTCAAGTACAGCCATCTGGTGCTGGCCTCCGTCACCTACAACCTGGGTATCTTCCCGCCCATGCACAACTTCCTCATGGACATGAAGGCCCTCAATCTGCAAAAGCGCACCGTCGCCATTATGGGCAGCGGCTCCTGGGCGCCCCGCTCCGGCGCGCTGATGAAGGAGGAGATCGAATCCCTGAAGAACATGACCGTTCTGGACGAGGAAATGACCGTCACCTCCTCCCTGAAAGCCGACAACGAGTCGGAGATCGACGCCCTGGCCGATGCCATCGCCGCCTCTGTGCTGAAATAGACCTGAAAGCGAAACTCAGCCGCCCTTGGTCAACCGGAAGTTCTCCGGCAGGCCAAGGGCGGCTTTCATATTTGTGCATATAGCTCTGTAATATTATCACGGAATCAAAATGAGGCTTCGGGTATCCTATTGTTACGATATCTTCTTGCGAAGCTGTAATGAGGAGGTCAATATGAAAGTAATCATTGTCGGCGGCGTAGCGGGAGGGGCCACAGCGGCGGCCCGGCTGCGCCGGCTGGATGAACAGGCGGAGATTGTGGTCTTTGAGCGGTCCGGGTACATTTCCTATGCCAACTGCGGCCTGCCCTACTACATCGGCGGGGTTATTGAGGACCCCAAGGCCCTGACCCTCCAGACCCCGGAGAGCTTCTTTTCCCGCTTCCGGGTGGATATGCGGGTGCGGCACGAGGTCACCGCCATTCATCCGGAGCGCAAAACCGTCTCCGTCAAAAACCTGGTGACCGGGGAGGCGTTTGAGGAGTCCTATGACAAGCTGCTCCTGTCCCCCGGCGCCAAGCCCACTCAGCCCAGGCTGCCCGGCGTGGGGATGGAGAAGGTCTTTACCCTGCGGACAGTGGAGGATACCTTCCGCATTAAGGACTACATCAACACCCATCACCCCCGATCCGCCATATTGGCGGGCGGCGGCTTCATCGGACTGGAGCTGGCGGAAAACCTGCGGGAGCTGGGGATGGAGGTCACCATCGTTCAGCGGCCCAGGCAGCTGATGAACCCCTTCGACCCGGACATGGCGGCTTTCATCCACAGCGAGTTGCGCCGCCACGGCATCACGCTGGCTCTGGGCAGCACTGTGGATGCCTTCAGGGAGCGGGATGGCAGCGTGGATGTGCTGCTGAAGGATGAGGACCCCCTCCATGCCGATATGGTAGTGTTGGCCATCGGGGTCACCCCGGACACCGCCCTGGCCAGGGAGGCGGGACTGGAGCTGGGCCTCAAGGGGAGCATTGTGGTCAACGACCGGATGGAGACCTCGATTCCCGACATCTACGCCGTAGGCGACGCGGTGCAGGTGAAGCACTATGTCACCGGGCAGGACGCGGTAATCTCCCTGGCCGGTCCCGCCAACAGGCAGGGCCGCATTGTGGCGGACAACATCTGCGGCGGGAACAGCCAGTATCCAGGGAGCCAGGGCAGCAGCGTCATCAAGGTCTTTGACCTGACGGCGGCCGCCACCGGGGTCAACGAGACCAATGCCAAAAAGGCGGGGCTGGATGCGGACGCGGTGATTCTGTCCCCTATGAGCCATGCGGGCTACTACCCCGGCGGCAAGGTCATGACCATGAAGGTGGTCTTCGAAAAGGAGACCTACCGCCTCCTTGGAGCCCAGATTGTGGGCTATGAGGGAGTGGATAAGCGCATCGACGTGCTGGCGACAGCCATTCATGCCGGACTGACAGCCATCCAGCTCAAGGACCTGGACCTGGTCTATGCCCCGCCCTACTCCTCTGCCAAGGACCCGGTGAATATGGCGGGCTTCATGGCGGAAAACCTGGCAAAAGGCGTGGTGAAGCAGTGGCGTATGGAAGACCTCCCCACTCTGCCCCGGGACGGCAGCATCACCCTGCTGGACGTCCGGACCCCGCAGGAGTACGGGGGCGGCCACATCGAGGGTTTCCGGCTGATCCCTGTAGACGAACTGCGGGAGCGGCTGGGTGAGCTGGAGCGGGGCAAGCCCGTCTACGTCATCTGCCAGAGCGGCCTGCGCAGCTACATCGCCTGCCGCATCCTGGCTGGGTACGGCTTTGACGCTTACAACTTTGCCGGCGGCTTCCGGTATTACGGCACAGTGGTCAGTGACCGCCGCCTGGTTGAGCGGGCCACGGCCTGCGGCATGGATCAATAGACAGAAAATGCCCCCCCTCAGCTCCGGAAATGAGACTGAGGAGGGGCGTTTTCAGATATCGCTCAGGGCCATCAGGCCTTTTGTATCCAGCAGCTCCACCATGCCCCGGGACAGCTTCACCATTCCCTCGCCCTGAAGATAGCGGAGTATCCGGGTGACCACCTCCCGGTGTGTCCCCAGGTGCCTTGCGATGGTGTCATGGGTCAGGGGCAGCCGGTCCCCGCCCTCAATGGCGGACTCCTCCAGCAGAAAGGCGGCTACCCGTTTGTCCATGCTCTTCCACATGACCTGTTCCACCAACCACATGACCTCAGAAAACCGGGCGGCCATGACCTCGTTGGTGTAGTTGGCCACCAGGGCGGATTCCTCCATGATCTGACGGTACACCTCCGCGGGGATAATCCAGAGATCTGTATCCCGTTCCGCCTCAATGGTGATGTCAAACTGCGCACTTCGCAGTATGCAGGAGGCGGAAAACAGGCAGATGTCCCGGTCGAGCAGGCGGTAAATAGTGATCTCCCGACCCTCCTCCGACAGGATGTAGGCCCGGAGCCGGCCGGATTTCACCAGCAGCAGCCCGGTACAGTCCAGGCTGCTGTTGTGGATCATGGCCCCCTTTTGAATCCGCCGGAGGGTCAGGCCGGCCAGGATACTGTCCTGCTGGGCCTGTGTCAGCTTGTTCCATATGGGAAAGCAGCTTTGAAACTCCATTACGCCTTCCAGAGGCTGTGCAGGTTGCAGTAGGCGTAGACGGCCTCCACCTGGTCGCCCTCGCAGAGGGCGAAGCAGACCTCCGGCTTGTCGCCGGGATTCAGGACCTTGCGCTGGTTGCCCTGCCTGGTCTGCAGGGAAACCCACTGGATATAGTGCTCCGGCAGCATGGGGTGCTCCACAGAGCCGACCTGTACCTTCACCAGGTTGCCCTCCACCTGATACACGGGGACGTGCTTCTCCACAGCGGCATCGGTGGTGCCGGGGACGATCTCGGTCATCTTCTGACCGCAGCACATCACCGGAACCCCGGCGTTTTTGACCATAGCGACGATATTGCCGCAGTGCTCGCAGATGTAAAATTTCTGTTCCATTTTGCTTTACCTCCTAATTGATATGTTCCTTGTTATGTATTCCCTTGTGATTCTGTCCTGCGGAAGCACAAGGGAAGGCCGGCGTATACCTCAGCTCGCCTCGGAGAACGAGTCTTTGCCTACACCGCACAGGGGGCAGACAAAATCGGCGGGCAAGTCCTCAAACTTCGTGCCGGGGGCAATGCCATGATCCGGGTCTCCCGCCGCCTCATCGTACTCCCAACCGCAAATGTCACAGACGTATTTTTTCATTGTGAACTCCTCCTCGTTTCATAATAGTTTGCATGATACCATTCAGCCAGTTTCTGCTGAACGACTCTGTTTTATCTTGGTCACACAGCGCAGTTTTTACTCACTGCACCGGCCCCGTCCTCAAAAAGTCACTGGCCTATATCGGTCACTAGGATACACCAGACAAGAGAGAAAATCAAGTAACTACGAAAAGAAAAATCTCTCCTCCGCCAAAAGCGGAGGAGAGATTTTTCTTTTGGGTGTTTCTATCAAAATACGTTCAGCGATCGGTGCTCACGTCATCCTCGCTGCTGTGATAAGCCTCGTAGTTGAAAATCAGATCATCAATATCCACATCGTCGCGAACCCGAGCCCAAATACTGTTTGTCTCTCGTTTTGGCATTGTCATTGCTGCCATCTCCTTTCTAGGTAATCTGAAAATGGGTATAAAAATACCACCGTCTGCTCTGCAAACGATGGAGAAAAAGCTGTTGACGCGGAAACTCGGCCCTTCAGGCCGCAAGGCTGCGCACAGTATGCTCCGATCGCTTGCAACGTAAGAGTGCCCCCTGGGTGACATAACGCTGTTGCATCTGTGCCCACCTCTTTCTGCAGAATCTTCTTTCAGCCAAAGGATATTTCAACCTTTATCCTCCTGCTGATGGTATTATTGTAAACCATCTCTGCACGATTGTCAAGGGTTTTTTGTGGTCTTTTTGCGAACCTCCTGCATTTTTCTCCTGGCTATCGTCCATTCTGCCAAAACGCGGCAAAAATGGGACGCAGTGCAACGCGTCCCATTTTCTTCAACACAGTCTGTCCCGGGTCAAGGTGAGCGTCTGGAGCAGGGGGCGCACCAGGACCAGCGCCAGGAAAAAGTTTCCCCCGCAGTGAATCAGGTCGAAGGGAATGCCGGAAACCCAGCGGGAAAAGGCCGCCGCTGTCCCTCCCGCCAAATAGGGCAGGGCATCCAGTGCTCCGAAGCTGAGCCCGAAGGTCCCGCTGACCACTGCCCACACCAGCGGGGGGCGCTCCCTCCTCCGCCCGATCAGCAGCACCGCCAGCGCCAGCAGCGGCCAGATGTACAGGTAGCTCACCCACCACAGCTGGAAGCCGTAGAGCAGGCCCTCCAGCAGGACAAAGGTGTAAATGATGTAAAATACATTCGTTCCAAACACCAGCGTGTACACGATAATCAGCAGCGACACCGGCTCAATGTTGGGCAGAAGGGCCATGGCCTCCTTCAGTGCCGTCATCACAGCGGCCAGCAGGGCACACAGCACCACCCGGCGGCTGGCCGTCCGCAGACCTTTCCTGTCCATGGCCCTCAGTAGGTGGACATGGTCAGCTCAAAGTGGTCGCCGTCCGCAATGGGGACAGTGTCCGCTCCGGTCTCAGTCTGCTTGCCGCCTTTGGTGATGCACCACCACTGCCGCAGGCTGTCCTGGGCGGTCTCACCGTCCACAGTGGTGATGAACAGGCCAAAGCCGCTGTCGTCCCCCTCCACCAGCTTTTCAGCCAGCAGAAGCTCGCCCAGATATTCCGCATCGGTGTGATAGGTAAACTCCTTGGCGCTCTCGTCGGCGTGGACCACCTCCACCACCACCGTCTTGGCTCCCTCCTGAGCCTGGGGCCTGGTAAAGTACCAGATGCCCAGCATCAGGGCCGCCACCACCGCCAGGGCGGCCACGGCAAATAGTGTCTTTCTGTTTCCTTTCATAATTACCTCCTCGCCGTCTCTCGCGGCGTCAGTATAGTTCCCCAGGCAGGTCTTCTGACTCGAGGATCAGCGCCTGGCCTCCCCTTCCCGGTTTCCCGGTGGCTCATGGAAGCGGGCTCCCCTCTCACAGCGGCGGGACCGTACATTTCTTCCCTATTCTCCCGGCTTCAGCCAGCCGGGCACCTGGGCGGAGTGATTATACCACAGCTCCGGCAAAAAGCCAACTGGACTTTTTCCATATTTTGCGTTAAACTCTATATGATTCTAATTTTTCCAAGGAGAACGACTATGGACGCCATCATTGAAACCCTGGCCCGGGAGCTGGGCCGCACTGAGGAACATGTACAAAACGTGGTAAATCTCATCGACGAGGGGGCCACCATCCCCTTTATTGCCCGGTATCGGAAGGAGCTCCACGGCTCCATGGATGACCAGCTGCTCCGGGAGCTGGCCGACCGTCTGCAGTACCTGCGCAACCTGGACGCCCGGAAAACCGAGGTAAAGACCTCCATCGAGAACCAGGGCAAGCTGACGGAGGAGCTGGCCTCCGCCATCGATGCCGCCGCCACCCTGGCCGAGGTGGAGGACCTGTACCGCCCCTACAAGCAGAAGCGGCGCACCCGGGCCACCATCGCCCGGGAGAAGGGGCTGGAGCCCCTGGCCACCCTGGCCTTCGCTTTCGGCCCCGCTGTGGACATGGAACAGGCCGCTCAGGACTACATCGACCCGGAGAAGGGCGTGGAAACGGTGGAGGACGCCCTCCAGGGGGCCAGCGACATCATTGCCGAGCTCATCTCCGACGACGCCGATATCCGCAAGGAGCTGCGCGCCCTCTACCTCCGCCGGGCGATGCTGGTGTCCAGGGCGGCGGACAAGGAGCCGGAGGACACGGTCTACCGCCTGTACTACGACTTCAAACAGCCGGTGAGCCGGGTCCAGGGCTACCAGGTGCTGGCCGTCAACCGGGGGGAGCGGGAGAACATTTTGAAGGTCAATGTGGAGCTGGACCCGGAGACCGCCCACATCGCTGTCCGCCGGGCTTCCGTCCCCAACCGGGCGGCGATGGACTTTGTCCGCACGGCGGCGGACGACGCCTACGACCGTCTTATCCAGCCCTCCATGGAGCGGGAAATTCGGAACACCCTCACCGACCAGGCCAACGAGGGGGCCATCCACATGTTTGCTCTCAACCTGAAACCTCTCCTGATGCAGCCCCCGGTGAAGGGCAAGGTAACTATGGGCCTGGACCCCGGCTACCGCATGGGGTGCAAGGTGGCGGTGGTGGACGGCACCGGCAAGGTGCTGGATACCACCGTGGTCTATCCCACCCACGGCGACCGGAAGAAGGCGGAGTGCATCAACACCCTGGCCGCCATGATAAAGAAGCACGGGGTGGAACATATCGCCATCGGCAACGGCACCGCCAGCCGGGAGACCGAGCAGATGACGGTGGAGCTTATCAAAAAAATCGGTGGAGACGTCTCCTACATGATCGTCAGCGAGGCGGGGGCCTCGGTGTACTCCGCCTCCAAGCTGGCCGCCGAGGAGTTCCCCCAGTTCGACGTGAACCTGCGCTCCGCCGTGTCCATCGCCCGGCGGCTCCAGGACCCCCTGGCCGAGCTGGTGAAAATCGACCCCAAGGCCATCGGCGTGGGCCAGTACCAGCACGACATGCCCCAGGCCCGCCTGGGGGAGACCCTGGACGGGGTGGTGGAGGACTGCGTCAACGCGGTGGGGGTGGATGCCAACACTGCTTCCCCCTCCCTGCTCCAGCGGGTGTCCGGTCTCACCGCCGCCACGGCCAAGAACGTGGTGAAGTACCGGGAGGAAAACGGGGCCTTCACCACCCGAAAGCAGCTGCTCAAGGTGCCCAAGCTGGGTCCCAAGGCCTTTGAGCAGTGCGCCGGCTTTATCCGGGTGCCGGAGAGCAAATCCGTGCTGGACAACACCGGCGTCCACCCGGAGAGCTACGCCGCGGCGGAAAAACTCCTCACCGCCTGCGGACTTTCCCTGGAGGATGTAAAGGCGGGGAACATCGGGGAGCTGAAGGCCAAGGCGGAGGAAATCGGCTACGAGGCCCTCGGCGAGACCTGCGGGGCGGGGGCACCCACGTTGGCGGATATTGTCAAGGAGCTGTCCAAGCCCGGCCGGGACCCCCGGGACGAGCTGCCGCCCCCCATCCTGCGCACCGACGTGATGGAGGCCAAGGACTTAAAGCCCGGCATGGAGCTTCAGGGCACAGTGCGCAATGTGATTGACTTCGGCGTGTTCGTGGATATCGGCGTCCACCAGGACGGGTTGGTCCACATTTCAAAGCTGCCCCGCCGGGTAAAACACCCCTCCGAGCTGCTCAGCGTGGGGGATGTGGTCACCGTGTGGGTGGTGGAGGTGGACGAGAAAAAGAAGCGTATCTCCCTGACCATGAAGAAACCGTAAGCATATTCTGTAGGGGCGGCCGCCCTCGGCGGCCCGCCCTTAACGGAAAACATCCAATCAAACGGCGCGCCGAGGTCGTCGCGCCCCACCTTCGGAAAGGAGACCGCCATGTATCCCTACGCCCTTATCGATCTGCACTGCGACACCCTTACCGCCCTGTCTCCGGAGGACGAACCGCTTTTGGCTTCCCTCCGGGACCCGGCCCAGCGAAGGGAGGCCGCGTCTGTCCTGACGTCCCGTGCTGGGGTGACCGACAACACCCTGGACCTCCCTGGCCGTCACTTCTCCCTGTCCGCCATCCCGGAGGGGGTGCGCTGGTGCCAGTGCTGTGCCATCTTTATTCCGGACGGCCTGGCCCAGGAGGAGGCCGTCGCCTACTACGATCTGTATC
Organism: uncultured Oscillospiraceae bacterium; assembly: GCA_910578735.1. GTDB lineage: Bacteria > Bacillota > Clostridia > Oscillospirales > Oscillospiraceae > Lawsonibacter. The sequence continues at coordinate 15,263 of CAJTSQ010000019.1, read as the reverse complement.
AGCGCAGCTTTCACCGGCAGATGGCGGTCCTGTCGGACAAGGTGTTCCCCTGCCGCACCGCCGCTGATGTGGAGTCCGCCTGGGCCCAGGGCAGGGCGGCGGCCATCCTCACGGTGGAAAACGGCTCCGCCCTGGCCGGGCGGCTGGAGCGGGTGGAGGTCCTGGCCCGGGACGGGGTGCGGATGATGACCCTCACTTGGAACGGTGAAAACGAGATCGGCTCCGGAAATGGGACAGACCACGGCCTGTCCCACTTTGGCCGGGAGGCAATTCGGGCGTTGGAACAGGCGGGAATTTGGGTGGACGCGTCCCACTTAAACGACAAGGGCTTCGATGGCCTGCTGGAAACAGCGGAAAAACCCTTTGTGGCCAGTCACTCCAACGCCCGGACCGTCTGCGGACACCGGCGCAACCTGACGGACGAGCAGATCGGGGAGATGGTATCCCGAAGGTGCCTCATCGGGCTGAACTACTACAATGCCTTCCTGCGGGAGGACGGACTGCCCGCCACCCTGGACGACTTATGGCGCCACGTAGAGCACTTCCTGGAGCTGGGGGCGGAACACTGCCTGGCCTTGGGGTCCGATGCCGACGGCGCCGACCTGCCCTCCGGCCTGGACAGCCCGGAGCGCTTCGCCGGCCTGTATGCCTACTTTTTGGACCGGGGACTCTCTCCGGCGGCGGCGGAAGGGATTCTTTGGAAGAACGCCTTCGCGTTTTTTAAAACGCAGAATATCTGACAAAACTGTCTTGCGAAACGCGGCACTTTCTGATATAATTTATCCAAGGTTATGGAATGAAAAGAATACGCCGGTCTTCCCGGCCGCTATAAAGGAGTATGCTTATGTCAAAACGCTGCCCTGAATGCCGTTATGTCAATGAGGACTCACGTATTTTCTGTGCCGCCTGCGGCGCGGCTTTAGACGCACAGATCCGGCTGATCCAGGGGCTGGAAAAGCAGAAGGAAGAACTCTCCAAAAATCCCTCCCCCTCCAGACAGCGCGGTGATGTCAGCTTTTACGGCACCCGCAGCACCCCGAAGAAAAAGGAAAAGAGCTCTGCCCCCTGGGTCATCCTGGCCCTGGTCGTCATTGCCGTTGCCGCATGGTTTTTCTTAAAGGGGTAATGCCCCGGATGGCTTGATTTTGGGGGTTGCATTTTCCCCCGCGCTGCTGTATAATAAGACAGACAACTGGATACGATGTCTTCAGGGCGGGGTGAAATTCCCCACTGGCGGTAAAGTCCGCGACCGAACGCTTTTGTTCGCTGACCCGGTGAAACTCCGGGACCAACGGTGACGAAAATTTCGGTTTGTCCAGCGCCGCAGGCGCTGGCACATGCCAAAATTTTCCTAGTCCGGATGGAAGAAGATGTGTGTTGAACAACACGCGCCGTTTGGCGCGCCAAAGCGCACCTCCTTGTTTGTTTTGACACCTGGAAGACATGGTCTTTCAGCGGTCAAATACAAAAAAGGAGTGTTTTTTATGTCCACACCCACAATCACCGCCTCCCCCGCCCATTCCAAAATGGACACCAAGACCATCACCAGCATTGCCATGCTCACCGGCGTCTCAGTGATTATCGCCTGGATGTCCAAGCTCATGCCCCCCGTCATGTTTCTGGACTTCGACTTCAAGCATGTAGCCGTCTGCATCGGCGGCTTCACCTTCGGCCCCATGGCCGCCGCCATCATTGGTGTCCTCTCCTCCTTCATTGAGATGATTACCTTCAGTCACACCGGTCCTTGGGGGTTCCTGATGAACGCTCTGGCCACCTGCTCCTTCTGCTGCACCGCCTCCTGGTTCTACAAGCGGAACCACACCCAAAAGGGCGCTGTGATTGGCCTGAGCGCGGGCCTGGTCTTTATGGTGGCGGTCATGCTGCTGTGGAATTACCTGATTACTCCCCTGTACATGACCGGCGCCTCCGGGGAACTGGTCTCCCGGGAGACGGTGGCCGCCATGCTGCCCACCCTGTTCCTCCCCTTCAACCTGGCCAAGGGCGGCATGAACATGGCCGCCACTCTGCTGCTCTACAAGCCGGTGGTCACCGCCTTGCGCAAATCCGGGCTGGTGCCCCCCTCCCAGGCCTCCGAGAGCAAGAAGTTCAGCTTGGGCTTCCTGCTGTTTTCCCTGGCCCTGCTGGCCACCTTCGTGACCTACGCCCTGGTGTTGGCCAAGGTGATTTGAGAAAAATCATGTAAGTCCTCCCTTAACCAAAAGCGGGACAGGTTTTCACCTGCCCCGCTTTTTTTCGCGCTTTTTCTGTTGGCGCAGAAGGTATTTCGCCTGCCGCTCCTGTTCTCTGCGGCCCTTGGCTTCCCGCTTCCGGGCTGCTCCCTCCTGCTCCCGCTGGCGGCTGAGGGCCTCCTGAGCGCGGGTGCTTACCCCCCGGTCCCGGATGGCCGCCTGGGCCTCCCGCTGGGTCCGCTTGGGGTTTTTCCGCTCCGCTGCCGGGCGCTCCCCCTCCGCCGCCGGACTGAAATTCAGCCTGTGCCACTCCCGCTCCAGCCACTGGTAAATCTGGGCGTCGGTGGGCTCCGGGCCAAAGACCACCCTGGCCGCCGAATAGCCCTCCGTCTCCCACCGCTCCGCGATTCCCACCCAGAAGGGGGGCTGGAACAGCACGGTGAAGCTGCCAACATTTCGGTCCATATTCAATTTCCTCCCTGATTTTCGCGTCAGAGAAGGGACGACCCGGGAGGGAAGGCTACTGACGGGAGCGCGGCCCGCGGACGGACTACCAACCGCCCTGTGTTTTTATCTCTGCGGGGGATATTATAGCAGATTCTTTCGGAAACCGCAATAAAGGCTTTCCCTTACGTCTCCACCACGGTGAGGACCCCCTCCACCCCGCCCAGGGTCTGGAGGATATCCTCCTTTCCCGCCCCCTGGCGGGAGAGCAGGGCCAGAACGGCGCAGGAATTTCCGCTCTCGTCCCCTTTTTTCGTGATTTCCACATCCACAATCTTGACGCCCAGCATGTGGCACCGGGACACCATCTCCTCCAGGCAGGAGGGGCTGGCGTACTCCGCGTAGACGGTGACCTCCCGGTTGTCCCGGAGCAGGCGGTACTCCAGCTTGGAGAAAAACACCTCGGCCACCAGCACCAGAGCGGTGCCGTACACCGCCCCCTCGTAGAAGCCCGCCCCGCAGCACAGGCCCACAATGGCCGCCACCCACAGCCCGGCGGCGGTGGTGAGGCCCCGGACCCGGCGCCACTTGGTCATCATGATGGCCCCCGCGCCGATAAAGCTGATGCCGGCGATGACCTGAGCCCCCAGCCGGGCCACATCGCTGTACAGGCCCAGCACCACATAGACATATTGGCTGGTGGCGGTGGTCATGGCGGCCCCCAGGCAGATGAGAATATGGGTGCGGAAGCCGGCGGGCCGCCGCTTCTCCGACCGCTCTATGCCGATCATGCCGCCGCACACCACCGCCAGCAGTACCCGGACGGTGACACTGAGCAGGTCCATCCCCCGGAGAAAATCCAGACAATGCAGCATAGCTCCGCCTCCTTATATCTCGTCAATGGCCCGCACGTCCGGGCTGTAGGACAGGTCGGTCAGCAGCTTGGTGTGGGACTGATTCTTGGGCAGGTGGAGGTAGAGGACCACCCCCACACCGCCGCCTGCCGCCCGCTTTCGGTCCAGCTCCACATCGAAAATCTGGATGCCGATGGCCTTCGTCAGGGCAATAAAGTCCTTCAGCCGCTCCAGAGAGGTCAGTTCCACATAGAGGTTCATGTTCCGGGACCGGGACAGCAGAAAGAGCTCCACAAAGGGCAGCACCTTGATGCTCAGGAAAATGCACACAAAGCTGAGGAACACCCCCTCATAAAACCCCGCCCCGATGGCCAGGCCCATGCAGGCCGTGGCCCACAGGCCGGCGGCGGTGGTAAGCCCCTTCACCTCCCGCTGCTCGGTGATGAGGATGGTGCCGGTGCCCAGAAAGCCGATACCGTTGATCACCTGGGCCCCGAAGCGGGTGACGTCGGTGGGCTGGCCCACCGTCCCGAAGGCGCCGGACAGCAGGGTATGGAGCATGGTGTCCTCATACTGGCCCAGAATCATGGACAGGGCCGCCCCCATACACACCATCATATAGGTGCGAAAGCCCGCCGGCCGCCGCTTGTGCTCCCGGTTCACCCCGATCAGCCCGCCGCACACCACCGCCAGCGTCAGCCGCAGGAGGACGGATGCCATATTGAATTGGCGCAGATAGTCGATCATTTCACCACCACATTTTCCTCCCCCAGCCGCTCGGTCAGGTCTTTGACCAGGGCGGGGTGTATCTCACAGCGGGAGCCCACCCGCTTCTTACAGTCCTCAAAGTAGAGCACCACCTGGCTCTCCCCCGGGAAGAAGGACAGGGTCAGCCGCACCTTCCGCAGGCGGGGATCCTCCCGGGAGGGCAGGCGCAGATAGAGGGTCTGGTTCCCGCCGGCCGCCTCCTCCAGGTTGGACAGGGGCCGGATGGTGTCCACCATCAGCTGGGGCTCCTTGTCGTCCCGGACGGAGATCTTGCCGGTGGCCAGGATAGCGCTGTTCTCCCGGATAAAGCTGCCGCTCTCGTTCAGCGTGCGGGAGAAGCACAGCAGCTCCATGGTGGCGGTGTCATCCTCCAGCATCACATAGGCCATCAGGGTGTTGTTCCGGGTGGTGCGGGTGCGGTAGGTGGCGATTACCCCGGCGATGGACACCCGCTGGTCGTCCCGGTACTCTCTGGGGCCGTCCTCCCGGGCAAAGTCGCTTAGAATGGAGCCGATGGTCACCGCCCCAAAGCCCTTAACCAACTCCCGGTACTGGTCCATGGGATGGCCGGACAGGTAGAGGCCGGTGGTCTCCTTCTCCATAGACATCAGTTCCTGAGGGGTGTACTCAGGCAGGTCGGGCAGCTCCATCCGGGGCAGAGGAGAGGTCTCCTCCTCGCCCCCGCCCAGGCCAAAGAGGTCCAGCTGGCCCTCCACATTCCGCTTCCGGGCAGCGGCGATGCTGTCCAGCACCTGGCTATACACCTGCATCAGCTGAGACCGGCGGCAGCCCATAGCGTCAAAGGCTCCGCTTTTGATCAGGCTCTCCAGCATCCGCCGGTTCATGTCCTGGTCAAAGAGCCGGTCGCAGAAGTCCATAAAGCCTGCAAAGGGGCCGTTTTTCTCCCGCTCGGCCAGCAGGTTGGCGATAAAGTTCCGGCCCACCCCCTTCAGGGCCACCAGGCCAAAGCGGATGCCCTCCTCCACCACGGTGAAGTCGGCCCCGGACTGGTTCACATCGGGGGGCAGCAGCTGAATGCCCATGTCCCGGCACTCGGCAATGTACTCGGCCACCTTCTCGGTGGAGTCCAGCACCGAGGTGAGCAGGGCGGCCATATACTCCTTGGGGTGGTGGCACTTAAACCAGGCGGTCTGGTAGCACACGATAGCGTAGACCAGGGAGTGGGATTTATTGAAGGCGTACTCGGCGAAGTCATACATCTCGTCGTAGATGTCCTGGGCCGCACCCTCGGGCACTCCGTTGGCCACGCAGCCGGGGATGTTCCGGGCCGGGTCGCCGTGGAGGAAGGCCTCCCGCTCCTTCTCAATCTCCTTGACCTTCTTCTTGCTCATGGCCCGGCGCACCATGTCCGCCTGGCCCAGGGAGTAGCCCGCCAGGTCCTGGAAGATGCGGATTACCTGCTCCTGATAGACGATGCAGCCGTAGGTCCCAGACAGGATAGGCACCAGGGAGGGGTCCTTATAGGTCACCTTGGCCGGGTCCTGGGCGCAGGCCAGGAATTTGGGGATGGAGTCCATAGGCCCGGGGCGGTACAGGGCAATTACCGCGCAGATGTCCTCAATGCTCTTGGGCTTCAAACCCACGCACACCCCGGTCATGCCGGCGGACTCCAGCTGGAACACGCCGGAGGTCTTCCCCTCGGACAGCATGGACATGGTGGCCGGGTCGTTTTCCGGAATGGCGTTGAGGGAGAAGTCCGGCTCCCGCTTCTGGACCATCTTGGCCGCGTCGTCCAGAACGGTGAGGTTGCGCAGGCCCAGAAAGTCCATTTTGAGAAGCCCCAGCTCCTCCAGGGTGGTCATGACATACTGGGTGACAGGCTGGCCGTCGTTGGCAGCCAAGGGGACGTAGTCCACCACCGGCCGGCGGGTAATCACCACTCCGGCGGCGTGGGTGGAGGTGTTCCGGGGCATCCCCTCGATGGCCATAGCGGTATCGATGAGCTTTTTGGTGTTGGGGTTCTCGTCGTAGGCATCCTTCAGCTGCTTGGACAGGCGCAGGGCGTCCTCCAGGGTGATGTGCAGCGCCCCCGGGCCGCTGGGGATCAGCTTGGCCAGGGCATCCACCTCGCCGTAGGGCACCCCCATCACCCGGCCCACGTCCCGGACGGAGCCCCGGGCCGCCATGGTGCCGAAGGTGACAATCTGGGCCACGTGGTCCTCGCCGTATTTCCGTTTTACATAGTCGATGACCTCCTGCCGCCGGCGGGGACAGAAGTCGATGTCGATATCGGGCATGGACACCCGCTCCGGGTTGAGGAAACGCTCGAAGTACAGGCCGTACTCCATGGGGTCCACGTTGGTGATGTTCAGGCAGTAGGCCACCATAGACCCCGCCGCCGAGCCCCGGCCCGGTCCCACCGGGATGCCGTTCCCCTTGGCGTAGCCGATGAAGTCGGAGACAATGAGGAAGTAGTCCACAAAGCCCATCTTGCGGATCATGTCCATCTCGTAGTTCAACTGCTTCAGGTACTCTGGGGGCTGCTTCGGGTAGCGCCAGGCAAAGCCGTCCAGGCAGAGCTTGCGGAAATAGGCCTCTCCATCGCTCCAGCCCTCAGGCAGCTGAAACAGCGGCAGGTGGTATTTGCCAAACTCGAAGTCCACATTGCACAATTCCGCGATTTTTGCCGTGTTGGCGATGGCCTCGGGGTGATCGGGGAAAAGGGCGGCCATCTCCTCCTCTGACTTGACGAAGAATTCCCGGGTCTCAAAGCGCATTCGGTTGGGCTCGTCCAAGGTCTTTCCCGTCTGGATGCACATGAGGATATCCTGCATCTCCGCGTCCTCCCGGCGGAGGTAGTGGGCGTCGTTGGTGGCGATGAGGGGGATGCCTGTCTCCTCGCTCAGGCGGATCAGGGAGGCGTTCACCTGCTTTTGAGCCTTAATGCCGTGGTCCTGCATTTCCAGGTAGTAGCCATCCTCGCCGAACAGCTCCCGCATTTCCAGGGCCACCGCCTTGGCCTGGTCGTAGTCCCCCGCCAGCAGCAGCCGGGAGACCTCCCCGGACATGCAGGCGGAACAGGCGATCAGGCCCCCGGTGTGCTCCCGCAGCAGGTCCAGGTCGATTCGGGGCTTGATGTAAAAGCCCTCCAGATAGCCCTTGGACACCATGTAGCTGAGGTTGCGGTAGCCCTCCTCGTTCCGGCACAGCAGAACCAGATGGTTGTAGCGGGAGTCGAACTCGTGGACCTTCTGGAACCGGGTGCGCCCCCGGGGGGCCACATAGACCTCGCAGCCGATGACAGGCTTCACCCCCGCCGCCTTGCAGGCCCGGTAGAAGTCGATCACTCCATACATGCAGCCGTGGTCGGTGATGGCCACCGCCTCCTGGCCCAGGTCCTTCACCCGCTCCACCAGCTTTTTGATGCGGCAGGCGCCATCCAGAAGGGAAAATTCTGTGTGTAGGTGTAAGTGGACAAAGGACATGGTCGGTCCCTCCTCTTTCTCTCTCGTCCCGCCCGCAGGCGGCAAGCCTCCCTTGTTAAAGGGAGGGGGACCGCCGGGCAAAGCCCGGTGGTGGAGGGATTCCGCAATACAGAAATCTCTGATAGACGGAATCCCCCAGTCACCGCCTGCGGCGGTGCCAGCCCCCTTTGGCAAGGGGGCCTTTTGGCGCTCCTACTCAGGCTGTGCAGCCTCCTCCAGGGTCTCCCCGGTCAGGCGGTACACCGTCCACTCGTCCATGGGGACGGCGCGCATTTTCTTGGTGTAGAAGTCGATGGAGGGCCGGTTCCAGTCCAGGCACGCCCACTCCAGCCGGCCGCAGCCCCGTTCCACGGTGATGCGGGCCAGCTCCTTGAACAGGGCCTTGCCGCAGCCCCGGCCTCGCTCCTCGGGGAGGACAAACAGGTCCTCCAGATAGACCCCCGCCCGGCCCAGGAAGGTGGAGAAGTTGTGGAAAAACAGGGCGTAGCCCACCGCTTTTCCCTCCACCTCTGCAAAGATGACCTCCGCCGTCTTTTTCTCAAAAATCCACTCCCGCAGAATCTCCGGGGTGGCTACCACCTGGCCGGACATGTGCTCGTAATCCGCCAGGGCGCGGACAAAGCTCAAAATCAGTTCCTCGTCCTCCGGCCCGTGGACAGCCATGTCGTATTCGGTAAAGTCGTTCCACTGAACTGTCCACCCTGTCTGGAGCCGCAGGGGCTGCAATTCATAGGTCATAAGTCCGCCCTCCCCAGCTCCACCAGCTTGCGCAGCCGGTGGTTGAGGGCCGACTTGGTGATGGGCGGGTCGCACCGCTGGGCCAGCTGGGCCAGGGTGTCCTCCGGGTGGGCCAGGCGCAGGGCGGCCACCTCCCGGAGCTTGTCCGGCAGGGTGATGAGGGTCCCCGCCTTCTCCAGCCGGCGGATGGCCTCCACCTGGGCCATAGCGGCCTCCACCGCCTTGTCCAGGTTGGCGGCGTCGCAGTTCACCCGGCGGTTCACCTTGCCCCGCAGGTCCCGCTCCAGTTTGGCGTTCATCACCTCCATGGCGGCCAGGGGCGCGCCGATGCAGGTGAGGAAATCCTCGATTTTTTCGCTCTGCTTAAAGTAAATCACTGCATTTCCCTTGCGCTGGGCGGACTTTGGCTCCTGGTCCAGCTCCCGCATCAGGGCCAGCACCTCCCGGCTTACGCTGTGGTGGGAGGTGGCCAGCTCCAGATGGTAGCCCTTCCGGGGGTCGGTGACCGACCCTCCGGCCAGAAAGGCCCCCCGGAGGAAGGCCGCCCGGCAGCAGGACTCCTCCACCATGACAAAGTTCAGATGGAGGGCCAGCGCCCTGGGGTCGGATCCGAAGGCCTGGTGAATGGCCGCCAGCTTGGCCGGGCTGTCGATGGCAAAGACCTGCTTGCCGCCCCCCTCGGGCAGGCGGTCGAAGGTGAGGCGGAAGGCCTTCTTCAGCAGGGAGGGCAGCCGCTGGGCAAAGGCCTCGCTCTCGGTGACGATGCGGACCTCGCCGGAGGTAAAGGTGTTGCAGTAGAGCAGTGCGCCGTAGGCCTCCGCCTGGGCACAGCACCTGCGGCTCAGGGGGGCGCGGCACAGCTCAGTTTTCACGTCTCCCGCAAAGGACATAGTCACTCCTCCAAAATATAGCGCCGCTCACCCCGGAAGATACGCACCGCCCGCCGGCGGTAAACCTCCAGAATGGCTTGGGCCAGCCGGTCCGGGTCGTGGCGGGCGTAGTCGCCCCCCTCCGAGGCCACCGGCCGCTCCACCAGCTCCAGCCCCAGCCGGGCGATGCGCTCCCGGTCCACCGTCAGAGGGACGGCGTCCTCCTCCCGATACTTTTCCAGCAGTCCGGGGTGGACCGGGGCGGAGTTGGCCAAGCACAGGTCCAGCAGCCCCGGCGCGCCATGAACCAGCAGGGCCTCCAGGTGGTCGGCGGCGGTGTAACCCTCGGTCTCGCCGTCCTGGGTCATGATGTTGCAGATGTAAATTTTGGGGGCATCCGCCTGGGCGACGGCCTGGGCCACCCCCTCCACCAGCAGGTTGGGGATGACGCTGGTGTACAGGCTCCCCGGCCCCAACAGAATCAGGTCGGCCTCGCCGATTGCCTCCAGAGCCGCCGGGGTGGCCCTGGGGTGGTCGGGGGTGAGGGATACATGGTGGATGCGGCAGTCCTGCTCCTTTTTAAAGGCGGCGATCTGAGACTCGCCGATTACTCTGGCCCCGTTCTCAAAGACGGCTTCCAGCTGGACGTCGGCGCTGGTCACCGGCACCACCTGGCCGGTGATGGCCAGCACGTGGCTCATCTCGGCCACCGCCGCCTCAAAGGAGCCGGTGATCCCGTTGAGAGCGGCCAGAATCAGGTTTCCGAAGGACTGTCCCGAGAGCGACCCCTCGGTGAAGCGGTAGGTGAGCAGCCGCTCCATAATGGGCTCAGTGTTGGCCAGAGCCTCCATGCAGTGGCGGATGTCCCCCGGCGGGGGCATCCCCAGGTCCTGGCGGAGCATCCCGGAGCCGCCGCCGTCGTCTGCCACCGTGACGATGGCGGTGAGGTTCTGGGTGTATTTTTTCAGCCCCCGCAGCATGGTGGACAGGCCCGTCCCGCCGCCGATGGCGACGATCTTAGGGCCCCGCTCCCACTGCTGGTGGGTGGGATAATCAGACATCATTTTATTCCCCTTTTCATGTGGGACCCGACCACCCGGGCGGGTCAGGCTGTCACTCTATTGGCCCGCCGAGGTCGCCGGGCCCCACAGGCGGCATCATGTTCGCCCCATATCCCGGTGGCTCTCGTTCACCGGCCAGCCCTGGGCCCGGATTTTTTCTCCCAGAGCGTGGGCGATGGCAACAGAACGGTGGTGCCCCCCGGTGCAGCCTACCGAGATGACCAGAGAGGTCTTGCCCTCCTCCTCATACCGGGGCAGCAGCCAGCTCACCAGCTCCCACAGCCGCCGGAGGAACTCCTCCGCCTGGCCGTTTTGGAATACATAGTCCCGCACGCCGGCATCCAGGCCGGTGAGGGGGCGCAGCTCGGTGACGTAGAAGGGGTTGGGGAGGAAGCGGGCGTCGAAAATCAGGTCGGCCTCCATGGGCACCCCGTGCTTGAAGCCGAAGGAGGTCACCCGCACCTCCATCCGCCCCTCGGAGGTGCCCGCCCGGCCGAACATCTGCCGCAGCACCCCTTTCAGCTTGGCGGTGGACAGATTGGTGGTGTTTACAATCTTGTCCGCCCGGTCACGCAGGGGGGCCAGCATCTGCCGCTCCAGGGCAATAGCCCCCTCCAGACTGTCGGCATCCTCCGCCAGGGGGTGGGCGCGGCGGGTCTCTTTGTAGCGCTTGATGATGGTTTCGTCGGCGGCATCCATAAAGAGGATGCGGTAGGCGCACTTCATCTGCTCCAGGGCATCCAGCGCCTGGAACAGCCCGTCGAAGCTGGGGCCCGCCCGGACGTCGGTGACCAGGGCCACCCGGTCGTACTCCCCGGAGCCCGCCATGCCCAGCTCGGCGAACTTGGGGATGAGGGGGGCGGGGAGATTGTCCACGCAGAAGTAGTCCATGTCCTCCATAAAGGAGGCCGCCTTACTTTTTCCCGCCCCGGACAGGCCGGAGATTATCACAAATTCCATTAATATCACTCTCTTTAAATCTTTTGAACGGTATTCACAAGTGCAGGGGCGGCCTGTGGCCGCCCGCTCTATGGGCT
>CAJTSQ010000019.1:0-3812 GCA_910578735.1 uncultured Oscillospiraceae bacterium | reverse complement strand
CCGCCTCTACAGGTCATCTCAGCACCTTGACCTCCATCTCCAGCTCCACACCGGTGTGCCGGAGGACTTCCTCCTTCACCCGCCGCACCAGCTCCAGCACGTCGGCGCAGGTAGCCCCGCCCCGGTTGACCACAAAGCCGGCGTGCTTCTCCGACACCTGGGCCCCGCCCACGGCGAGCCCTTTCAGGCCGCACTGGTCGATGAGGGCGGCGGCGAAGTGTCCCGGGGGCCGCTTGAACATGGACCCGGCACTGGGGTACTCCAGCGGCTGCTTCTCCCGGCGCTTTGCGGCCAATTCGTCCATGCGGGCCTTGATGGCATACCCATCCCCCTGTTCCAGGCGGAAGCGCGCCCTCAAAATCAGGCACTTTCTCTGGGAAAAGATACTTTTCCGATAGCCGAAGCCGCACTCCGAGACAGGGAGCGTACAGACCTCCCCCGCCTCATCCAGGAAGGTGACTGATTCCAGCACCTGGGCCATCTCCCCGCCGTAGGCCCCGGCGTTCATGGTGACCGCCCCGCCTACGCTGCCTGGGATGCCGCCGGCGAACTCCAGGCCGGTCAGGCCCCGCCCCACAAGGGCGTTGGACAGCCGTGACAGAAGGACCGCGCTCCCCGCCTCCAGGCCGCGGTTGACCTCTCTGATCCCATCGAAGTCCCATGTCAGCTTTATAATGAAGCCCGGATAACCCTCGTCAGCCACTAGCAGATTGCTCCCGTTACCCAGGAAAAAGGGCTCGATCCCCAGTTCCCGGGCAGTTTTGACTGCCGCCTTCGCCTCTCCCGCGGTTTTGGGCAGGGCCATCAGGGCCGCCGGACCGCCGATGCGGAAGGTAGTATGCCTGGACATGGGCTCGTTCACCCGCAGCTCCATTTCAGGACAGCGCTCTCTCAGCAATTTCTCCAGTCGTTCCATAGGCCCTCCCAGCAGATCATGTGCTTAACTGATTATAGCAAATTATTGGGGAAATTAGAATAGGGAGAAGCAAAAAAACTGCCGCGGTCACGCCACAGCAGTTTTTCTCTATTCTTCGGCGGACCGCACCGCCTTTGGGTGTTGGTATTGCTTGTCAGGGCGGCAAAAAGAGGGGTGAAAAAGGCCCGGGCGCTTGCCCGGGCCTTTCATCGTTTTATACCAGGTTGCACAGCAGGGCCGCGCCCACCACGCCGGCGTTGTTGCCCAGGGAGGCCTTTTCGATGCGGACCTGGTTGGTCTTGTCGAAGCAGCCCTGCCAGACCAGCTCCCGCAGGGGGGCCAGCAGCAGGTCGTCCTCCGCGTTGCTGATACCGCCGCCCAGGCAGATGATCTCCGGCTGGAGGATGTTTATAATGTTAATCATCCCGACGGACAGCCCCTGGAGGTAGTTGGACAGCACCCGTTTGGCTGCGGCATCCCCCAGCCGGGCCGCCTGGAAGGGGGTGCGGCCGCTGACCTTAAAGCTGTCGCCGTCCACGATGTTCCACATCTCGCTGTTCCGGTCCCGCTCCATCTCCAGCCGGGCCAGCTGGATCAGGGCGGTAGCGGAGCCGTACCGCTCCCAGCAGCCCCGGCTCCCGCAGCCGCACAGGATGCCGTTGGGCTGGATAATCATGTGGCCAACCTCCATCCCCGCATTGGCAAAGCCGGTAAACAGCTTGCCGTTGAGGATCATGCCCCCGCCGATGCCGGTGCCCAGCGTAATCAGCACAGCCGGGTCGCAGCCCTTTGCCGCGCCGGCCCAGTACTCGCCCACGGCGGCACAGTTGGCATCGTTGCCCAGAAAGACAGGGATGTCCCACTCTTTTTGGAACATCTCCCGCAGGGGCACGTTTTTGTCCCGGAAGGGCATGTTGGGGTTCTGGACAAACATCCCCGCCCTGTTGTCCACCACACCGGGCAGGCCAATGCCCACCGACTCAACCTGGGCGGGGTCGATCTCCCCCACCTCGCACAGCCGGCGGGACATGCGCACCAGCTCCGCACCGAACTGCTCCGCCGTCAGGTCCCTGGCCACCGGGGTGGTCACCTTATTGAAGATGTGCCCCAGTTCGTTTACCAGGCCGGCCACCAGGTTGGTACCGCCCACATCAATTCCTATGTAATTCATTCCTGTGCGCCTCCCTCTAATTGTTCCTGAAAGAGCCGGTCCATCCGGTCTGTCAGCTCCTGGGCCGCGTTGTGGCCCATCTTGCGATTGCGGTTGTTCATGGCGGCCACCTCCACGATGCTGGCCAGGTTCCGGCCCGGCTTCACCGGGATGGTGGTGCAGGGCACCTTTACGCCCAATATTTCAGTAAAGTGGGACTCCAGGCCAAAGCGGTCGTACACTGCCTTGTCATCCCAGGGCTCCAGGTTGACCACCAGGTCGATCTCCTGGTTCAGCTTGATGGCTCCCATGCCCAGCAGACGGACAATGTCGATGACGCCAATGCCCCGCAGCTCCATATACCCCCGGATCAGCGCCGGAGCGGCGGCGATGAGGGTGTGATGGCTGGTCTCCTTGATCTCCACAGCGTCATCGGCCACCAGGCGGTGTCCCCGCTTGAGCAGCTCAATGGCCACCTCGCTCTTGCCCACTCCAGACTCCCCCTGGATAAGCACCCCTTCGCCGTACACCTCCAGCATCACGCCGGAGCGGGTAATCTGGGGGGCCAGGTGGTTGTACAGGCTGCTGATCAGGGAGCTCATAAACACGGAGGTCTGCTGGGTGGAGCGCAGCACTGTCCGGTCGTGCTTGTCCGCCATCTCCATGCACTCCGGATAGGCCTCCAGCCCCCGGGTGAGGATCAGGGCGGGCACCGGGTAGGACAGCAGGCGGTCAAAGCTCTCCCGGCGCTGGTTCGGCGTCAGGTCCTGTAGGAAGGTGTGCTCCGTCAGTCCGATCAGCAGCAGGCGCTCTGTGTCGAAGTGCTCAAAAAAACCCGTCAGCGGCAGGCCAGGGCGATTGATATCCAGCGCCCGCAGAGGCACGTTCTCGTAGTCGGGCGCAGTGCGTAAAATCTCCAGATTGAATTCCCGGATGATTTCACCCAATTTTACACTGTTGGTACTGTCTGCCATTGCGATTCACCTCGCTTCCAATCTATAACTCTAGTATAGCCCAAAACCGCTGTCCTGGCAAGAAAAAGCATCTGCTTTTCCCCTCCAATTTTGGGTTTTCATTTTTTTTAAGAGTTTGTAAAAGTTTGCCTTGCCAAACCGCAGAGTATCGTGTATAATAAACCTAGTTTTGCCGGTGTGATGGAATTGGTAGACGTAGCGGATTCAAAATCCGTCGATGGCGACATCGTGGGGGTTCGAGTCCCCCCACCGGCACCAAAGTAAATGCCCACTTTAGATGCCGTAGGCTAAACGCCTACGGCATCAGTGGTTTCCGGGGATTTTAACCCCCAAATTTTCACCAGTCAAACGGGAGATGTAAATGAGGTTTTTTGAGGAACTGGCGGGGTTCGAACCCTCGTAATACACCATTCAAAAAAGGCGCTAAGATTTTTAGCGCCTGCATCGGGCGTCGGTCCGTCAATCCCAAGGGAATTGACAGACCGGCGCTTTTTGTTTTTCCAGGAAAACACAATACTCCCAGCGCCTGTTTTCAAAACAGGCAAAATCAAAAAGGGCCCCAGACTTTTCAGCGCAAAAAGTTGCCATTATATTAGAAAGCAAGGAGGATCAAAATGAACGCAGAAGAAAAAAACAGATACTTCCAAGAACTAACCCTCAACCTCCAGCACGAGGGCTTCGCCGTAAAACCGGAAACGGAGGAGGGCCTCCTGCCAATAGAGCTGGACGGACAGCGTCTCTGCCTCGCGCTGGATACCGGCTCGGTGAGGTA
>CAJTSQ010000018.1 GCA_910578735.1 uncultured Oscillospiraceae bacterium | reverse complement strand
ATTGCAAGATATTTTGGGGCTGCTTGTCCCCGTTTCGGCAAAAAATTTTCCCTGCCGCAAAGGAACAGGGCGCGGAGTAACCCCCGCGCCCCTGGTCTCCCATCACTGCCTCAGCAGCCGCAGCCGTTGTTGCAGCCGCAGTTGTTGTTGCAGCAGCAGTTATTGCCGCCCCAGCCGCCGCAGCTGAACAGGATGATGATGAGGATGATGATCCACAGGCAGCTGCTGCCGCCCCAGTTGTTATTGCAGCACCCCATATCGAGTACCTCCTGCTTTATGAATTTAAGAGGGCTGTCTGCCGCTCTCATTTCCATCATATGGCGCAGGAGGAAAATGGGTGTCTCCTTATCACAAAATTTTCTCGCAGAAAGCCCGCAGCATCACGGCCATCTCCGCCCGGGAGGCCCCACGCTGAGGGTCCAGGGTGAGCTTCCCCCCATTGGAGGCCCCGCCGATGATCCCCTGGCCCACCGCCCAGGACATGGCTGGCCTGGCCCACTGACTGAGCCGGTTCAGGTCGCTGTAGGCGCTCAGGTCGGCCCCCGCCCCGCCGCTCTTATTTAAGTACTTGGCGTAATTGTAGAGCATCGCCACCGCCTGCTCCCGGGTGACCTGGAGCAGGGGCGAAAAGGTGTTGTTTCCAGTGCCCGAGGTGATGCCTTGGGCGTAGCCCCAGCAGACCGCCTGGGCGTACCAGCTGTTTTTTGGCACATCGGTGAGGGTGACCGAGCCGGACACGGCGGGGGAGCCCGCCAGCCGGTGGAGCACCGACATCAGCATCGCCCGGTTCATGGCCAGGGCGGGGGAAAAGTGGTTTTCGTCCACCCCGGAGAACAGCCCCTCCTCATAGGCGTAGTTCACCGGGCTGTAGAACCAGTCGGACTGGCTCACGTCAAAGAAGGGGGTGTGCTGGGCCTTTCCTGCGGTGAGGGAATAGCTCCCCTGCAGGCCCAGCGCGGCCTGCCCGGAGCGGATGGTCACCGCCGCGTCCGTGTCCTCCGCCACCAGGTAGCGGTGGTTCGGGGTCAGCTTTCCGCCGGAGGCCGCCTCGGTCCCGTCGGTGATATCCACCACCACCCCCGTGTGGACCACGGTGGCGGAGCCGTCCAGCAGCACAAAGCCGGACCCGGTGTGCAGGGTGAGAATCTGCCCGTCGGACCACAGACGCCGGGCCAGGGTGTCGCTGGACAGCCCCCCCGTCCCGCCGGCGCTCCCCGCCCCGCTGTGGACCGCGTCCAGCTGGGACTTGGCTTTGTCATAGGTCTCCTGGAGGGCCTTGCCGGCCGCCTCCTCCCCCGCCTGAACCGCCTTGGGGAAAAAGTAGTCCTGAAGGTATTTTAAGGAGATCAGGCTGTCTCCGGCGGAGGCGGCATAGGCCCCTCCCACCAGCAGGGCTAAAACAAGGGCGGCCAGCATCGGGCGCAGGTATTTTTTCATGTCTTATCCTCCTGTAACTCGGACTCCTCCCGCTGAGAAATCAGATAACTCAGGGTAAGGAGGCTGTCAGAAAAGTGGACCGATTCCACCACCACGTCCGGACTGGGGCAGGTGATTTCGTAGTTGGTAAAGTTCCAAATGCCCTTTACCCCGGCGTTGGCCAGGCGGTCGCCCATCTGCTGAGCGGCGGCGATGGGCACGGTCAGCACGCCTACATCCACCGGACGGGCGGCCAAAAAGCGCTCCAGCCCGTCGGCGTGGTAGACCGGCACTCCGGCAATCTCGCTGCCTACCACTCCCGGGTTGACATCAAAGGCAGCCAGCAGCTGAAAGCCGTTGCTGGAAAAGCGGAAATTCTGGATGATAGCCCGGCCCAGGTTGCCGGTGCCCAGCACCACCAGGGTGTGTCCCCGGCTGATACCCAGTATTTCACCGATCTCCTCTTTCAGGCTGTCCACCTTGTAGCCATAGCCCTGCTGGCCAAACTCCCCGAAGCAGAACAGGTCCTGGCGGATCTGGGACGCGGTCAGCCCCATGGACTTGCCCAGGGCGCTGGAGGAGATGCGGACCGTCCCGGCCTCCTGGAGCTCAGACAGCTGGCGGTAATACCGGGGCAGGCGCCGGATCACCGCGGTGGACACTTTTGTGTTGCGTTTCATCAATGTGCTCCGTCCTTCACGATTGCTATAATCTCACCGCCAATTCGCTCCTTGCGGAGTTCCTCCCGATAGGCTAAGTTTTCGCTCATAGCAACGCTCCTTTTCCGGTGTAAGCATAACTTCCTGTGTATATTATACCATCTAATTCCCTGGCGGTCAATCCAAAGCAGCGGGTAAAAAAAGACTGGGACATGCCCAGCCTTTCATCTCTCTATGTTACATCATTTTCACGATTTCCTTCTTTAATCTGGCGATAATCCGCTTCTCCAGCCGGGAGATATAGGACTGAGAGATTCCCAGCTGGTCGGCCACCTCCTTCTGAGTGCACTCCCGCCGGCCATCCAGGCCAAAGCGGAGGGTGATGATATGCCGCTCCCGGTCGCCCAGGCGCTCCATGGCCTGGCGGAGGAGCTGGCGGTCCACATCGGCCTCCAGGGGCTGGACCACCAGGTCCTCATCGGTGCCCAGAATATCGGACAGGAGCAGCTCGTTGCCGTCCCAGTCGGTGTTCAGCGGCTCGTCAAAGGACAGCTCCGTCTTCTGATTGGCGGTTTTTCGCAGATACATGAGGATCTCGTTCTCAATACACCGGCTGGCGTAGGTGGCCAGCTTGATGGCTTTGGCCGGCTGGTAGGTGCCCACCGCCTTAATCAGCCCGATGGTGCCGATGGAGATCAGGTCCTCAATATAGATGCCGGTATTCTCAAACCGCCGGGCGATATAGGCCACCAGACGCAGGTTGTGTTCGATGAGCAGGTTCCGGGCCTGGGCATCCCCCTCCCCCAGGCGGGCGATGAGGGCGGACTCCTCCTCCCGCTTCAGCGGGGCGGGGAGGGTTTCGCTGCCGCCGATGTACATAATCTTACCGGGAAGAAGCAGGCCCAGGCGGGTCAGAAAGGCGGACAGCCGCTCTTTTATTGATATGTAAGCTATTTTCATAGGAAACACCTCTTGCTTCACTTTTTACCTGTGGGGCCTGACCACCTGGGCAGACTCCCCATTCCTTGGCCCATCCCTGCCCAGACATACCCCGTCCAGGTGGTCGGGTCCTACATTGATTCCACCGCCCCGATCAGCGCCTGATATCCGCCCCCGTCGGACACCGGGGTGGGGGACAGGGCCACCAGCACCGGGCCCCGGTCCCGGCCATTCAGCTCCAGGGCGTCCGCCCGGACGGCCAGCAGCAGCCCCCGCTCCACCCCCACGCTGCGGTAGGGCAGCAGGCGGAACCGGCGGCTCCACTCCCCTGTCCCCAGCCGGGCCAGGGCGGCGGCGGGACCGGGGCGGTGGTCCGCCGGAAACAGGTGGGCCACCCGCTCCCCCTCCGCCACCAGCACCGGGCGGCCGGAGGCCGGGTCGGTGAGGGTGTTCCCTGTGTCCAGGAGGGCGGTGAGCTCCACCTGCCGTTCCCCCAGCCGCAGCCGGGCCCGGACCAGCTCGCCGGCGGCGGAGCTGTGCTTCCCCACCCGCTGGAGTACCAGGGTAATCACCCCGTAGCATACCGCTGCGGACAGCAGCACCATCTTTAGGTCCAGGGCGGAGTAAAACACCCCGCCGCCCAGAGACAGCCCGGTCCCCCCCAGCAGGCCGATGGCCACCACGCCGCCTCCAAAGGCGCAGGTCAGGGCCACAAAGAGTACTCCCTGGCGGAGCAGCCGGCGGCTGCCGCCGTAGGCCAGCAGCAGCATGAGCAGCATGGAGGCCGCCCGGCACAGGGGGTGGGCCAGGAAGGACAGCCCTGGCAGAAAAATCGCCACCGCGTACAGCCCTCCCAGGGCCGCCCCCAGGGCAAACCTCCACCGCCGCAGGGGCTCCCCCGCCAGACGGGCGGCGGCCAGCAGCAGCAGGTAGTCCACCACCCCGTTGAGGAGAAACAGCGTATCCACATAGATGACCGTCACGGCATCGCCCCCTCCACGGTACTGCGGGCGGCCACAGGCCGCCCCGCAACACGTCCTATTATAGGAGCTTGGCCGGGAAAAAGCGGTCAGAATTTTGATAGGGATTTGGGGCGAATTTTGATTCCCGTCCTTGACACCGCCTTAATATCCTGATATAATATCGTCAAACGATATTATGAGGTGATAGAAAGGAGGCGCTCTATGTCAGGACGGGAAAAGGGGCCGCTCACCGAGCCTATGTACTACGTACTCATGTCCTTCCTGGGCCGGGAGATGTGCGGCACGGAGATCTCCGAGTTCGTGGAGCAAAAAACCGGAGGACGGGTCCGGTTGGGCCCGGGGACGCTGTATACCCTGCTGGCCAAGTTCCAGGAGGAAGGGCTCATCGCCGAGACCAGCGTGGACGGCCGGAAGCGTATCTATCAGATCACGGATAAGGGCCGGACCGCCTTTCGGGAGGAGCTGGCCCGGCTGCGGACCTGTGTGGATGACGGAGAGGAGGCATTCTTATGACCTTGAAAAACGTGTTTAAACTCACCCCGATGTCCCTGTATAACATCCAGGGCCTGGAGCGCTGGCTGGAGGAGCGGGCCGATGAGGGGCTGTTCCCCGTCTGGATCAACGGCGATTTCACCCAGTTCCACCGGGACGAGGGGGTCCCCGGCACCCGCTTCAGGCTGGAGGCGGCCAACGGAGAGGAGTTTCCCGAGACGGACCGGCTGGAGCTGTACCGGCAGGCCGGCTGGGACTACGGCGGTACGGTCTCCAAGATGTACTTCCTCTTTTACGCCACCAACCCCGGCGCTCCCGAGCTACACACCGACCCGGTCACCCGGGGGCTGTCTCTGGACTGGCTGGCCCGGCAGGTCCAGCGGGCCCGGCGGAGAATGCGGGTCTGGCGGCTGGCCATCCTGGGCCTGCTCCTGTTGGGCATCCTTCTGGCCTGGCAGGTAGAGCCCCGCAGGCTCCCCCTACTGCTGGTAAACCTGTCCGGGAGCGGCCTGGTCTACCTGCTGTGGTTCCTCTGGTTTTGGCGGCAGGAGGAGCGGGAGGCCCGCACCCTGCTGGGCCTCTGGCACAGCCTGGAGCTGGGCATCACCCCTCTGGCCCCATCCCGGACCAGAAGCCGGCTGTTCTGGCCCCTGTCGGCCCTCACCCTGCTGGTCATGATGGTGGGCGGCTGGCTCTATGAGCAGCCCGTCCCCTTGGAGGACTTCTCCCGGCCCTATGTGGACCTTCAGCTGCTGGAGTCGGAGCCGCTGTCCACCTATCAGGCCCTGTTTCCCCAGGAGCGCCCACAGGACTGGAACCACAACACCGCTTCCCGGCATTTCTCCTTCCTCGCCCCCAGCTACTACACCGTGACCCAAAACCTGTTCAGTCCGAAAGGGGGAACGGAAAACGGCTTCTCCCCCTTCGGCGGGGAGGAATACCGCTACTCTCCCGATCTGACGGGGGTTTATTTCCACCTCACTGTCCCCGCTCTGGCCCGCATGACAGCCCGGGCCCAGATGGCCCAGCTGGAGCTGGCCAACTTCACCTGGCACTATGAGGAGCGCCAGGCCCCCGGGCTGGACTTCGTCCTCCTGGCCCAGACCGAACACGACACCGGCTTTCAGCTTGTGTCCGTGGCCAAGGGGGGCCGGGTGGCTGTCTTCCGCTACGCCGGGCGGGAGGACTTGACGAGCCGCCTGGACGTGCTGGCGGCGGCGGTGGCTTAACAAGGAGGTCTTTCTGTGAAGCGTGTATATAAACTTACCCCGGTGTCTCTGTACGACATCCGGGGCCTGGAGAGCTGGCTGGAGGATATGGCCCGCCGGGGCCTGGAGCTGAAAAAGCTCCGGCCGGTCTGCTCTACCTTTGCGCGCAGGCCCGCCCAGGCTGCCCGGTTCCGGGCAGAGCCCCTCCGCCACGGCCTGGACGGCGAACCGCCTCAGGCCATGCTGGACCTGTATCAGGACTTCG
Source organism: uncultured Oscillospiraceae bacterium (assembly GCA_910578735.1). GTDB lineage: Bacteria > Bacillota > Clostridia > Oscillospirales > Oscillospiraceae > Lawsonibacter. The sequence continues at coordinate 38,328 of CAJTSQ010000018.1, read as the reverse complement.
GCTGGGACTATGTATGCGATACGCCGGAGCTGCTCATCTTCTCCACCCAGGACCCCCAGGCCCCGGAGCCCCACTCCGACCCGGCGCTTCAGGGGGCGCTGTGGAAAAAGCTGTACCGGTCCAAGCGACGGTTCTTCTTTTTCGAGCTGGCAATCACTCTGCTGCTCCTGTTTGGGGTCCCCTACTTTCTGTTCCATGACGATACCCCCCTGCTGACCCTGCTCACCACCACCGCCCCCATCCTCATCCTCTATCAGGTGTTTTTCCTGGTGGCGCTGCCTGGCATGTGGGCCGATGTCCAACGGCTGGGCCTGCTGGTGAAGCAGCTGGAGGCTGGCGTTCCCCTGGACCACCGGAGTGGCTATCCCCAGCGGCGGTGGGGCGAGATCGTCAACCTCGCCCTGGCAGTATCTCTGCTTGTCTCCATCATTGTCATCCAGAATATCCTGCCCCTCACCGGAGGCGACATCCATCCCCTGCAGGCGCTGACCGCCTTCACCCCCCTGTCCCTGGCCCGGGTGGAGGGGGAGGGCTATGTGCCCCACACCTTTGCGCCGTACGGAAAGGATTATGCCAATTTCTGTGATTTAAACCACTACCTGCTATGCTGGAACCAGTGGAAGGTAGTCCAGACCGGCAGCATCGACCCAGAGGACTGGAAGCGAATGGAGATCCAGTGGTACCATCTGCCAGGGTGGCTGTCCCCCCTGGCAGCCCCCCTGGCCCGGGAGCTGCTGGAGGACGCCATGGACCTGGACCGGGACATCTGGTGGACCGAGGAGGATGAGAACCAGGTATGGACGGTGAACTACTACCTCCGGGATGACACCGCCCTTCTGGCCGTTGCCGGCAATGGCCCGGGCGGCTTTCAAATCGCCGCTGCCGCGTCCGGGACCAGGGCCGTTCTGGTAACCTACACCGGAACCGGCGACCTGTCGGCGCATCTGGGAGAAATTGCAGGGATGGTACAGTAGCAAAAGGGGCGGCCGGCGGCCGCCCCTAACTGTTTTTCAGAATTTCCTCCGCCTCCTCCCTGCTGTAACAGCCGTTCAAAACTGCCAGCAGGCCGTTGGCGGACATGTGTTCAGGCAGCGCCAGCCGCTTCAGGAGGGCCTGACGCCTCAAGGCGCTGTTCGGCCCTCCGGACAGTCCGGCAGCAGACAGGCCAGCCTTTGTGAGGGGCGGGCCGGAGGGGACTGACAGGCTGTCTCCGTCCAGAAAGTCGGCCCCCGCCCGGCGGAGGACCTGCTCCAGCACATCGGGCGGCATCCCCTCCACCCCCAGCTTGCCCTCCTTCCCCGGCCGGCGCTTGCGGCGCTCCTTGCCATAGACATCAGGAATGTAGGCGTGCTTTAAATACCGGGCCGGGACGGCCCCCTTGATCCGGTTCCGGATGACGAACCCCGCCCCGTCTGAGTCGGTGAGGACGATGAGCCCCCGCCGCTCCGCGGCCCTCTGGAGGAGGGCCATCTGTTCCGGATTTTTGAAAATTTGAAAGCCCCCTGTCTCCAGAATCAGCGTATCCACCACCTGGGACAGGGTGTTTTTATCGTACCGGCCCTCAACCACGATGGCCTCACGGATGTGCAGCATAAATTTCTCCTTACGCCAAAGCCTCCCTTCGCAAAGGGGTGCTTTCCCTATGCCCCGTTGGCCAGCTCCAGCAGGAGGGTGGTGAGCAGCTCCTTGGGGTCCTGCCCGGTGGACTTCATGGCCAGATCTGTCTGTGCGCAGCGAATCACCGCCCGCCGGCACCAGGGCAGGGAGAACCGCTTGGCACTGGTCACAAGGCGGTCAGCGGGGTAGCGCATCCCCCACAGCCTGGCTACCCAGCTGCCTCCCTTTCCTTCTGCCAGGGCCAGCCGGGCGGAGTAGAGCTGGCGCAGCTGCTTGCCCAAGGCCCCAATGATCTCATAGGGGCTCTTCTGCATCTGATACAGCTCCCCCAGCACTGCGGCCGCCCGGTTGTAGTTCTTCTCCCCGATGGCGTCGGCAATTCGGAATGCCACCGCACTGAGCTGGGGGGTGGCCACCGCCTCTATGTCCGCCCGGGTGATCCGGTCCTCCTTGGCATAGGCGGCGATCTTGCCGATCTCCTGCTGGAGGTTCTGCATCAAATCGCCGCAGAGAAAGATCAGCTCCTCACACAGCCGTGAATCGATATCCTTGCCCAGGGCCCGGAAGTGGCGGCGGACCCAATCGGTCAGCTCCCGCTGGCCCTGGCGGGCAAAGTTTACCGCCGTGCCGTGGGCCTTCACCGCCTGGGCCAGCTTGGTCCGGGCATCGGGCCTGTACTCAATCAGGTCGTAGAGGAACACCAGGCAGCAGTAGTCGGGCAGGCCGGACAGGATTCGGATATACGCCTCCCGGTCCTTCTCCCCCGCCTTGAACAGGTCGAAGTCAGTCACCTGTACAAACGTGCGCTCCGCCATCATGGGCAGGCAGTCCACCGCCTCCTCCAGGGCGTGGGGAGACATGTCCCTGGCGTTGATATCGTGGCGGTTGAACTCCCCCAGCCCACCGGTGAGAACCGCCTCCTTCAGGCGGCTCAGATAGTGATCCCGGAGGTAGGTCTCCTCCCCGTGGAAAAAGTACAGCCGCCCCGGCCGTCCGGCAGACAGGTCCTTTTTCAGCGCTTCAAATCCTGACGTATCCGGCTTGTTTTTTGGCGGCATAGCTGTCCCTCCTATCTCAACTGCACCTCAAGGGTCCCATACAGGTCGGTGCGGTATATCTTGGTTCCAATGTTATCCAACCGCACCAGGGTATCCCAGTCCGGGTGGCCGTATTTGTTGTTCAGTCCCACAGAAATCAGGGCCAGCTCCGGCCTGGCCGCCTCCAGCAGCTCAGGGGTCGTGGATGTGCCGGAGCCGTGGTGGCCCGCCACCAGCACCTCTACCCGGGGCAGCTCGACGGTCTTCACCAGCTCCAGCTCCCCCTCCCGCTCCATATCGCCGGTGATCAGAACGTCCAGCTCCCCGGAGGAGGCCAGCAGGGTGAGGCCCAGCTCGTTGGCCGTTCCCCTCTCCGCCATGGGGGCAAAAAGGGACAGGCGCCGGCCCTCCCCCGCCTCTATGCGGATGTCCTCCTGGACAAAGCGCAGCGCGATCCCCTGCGCCTCCGCGGCGGATACGATCTCCGCCCGGAGAGGGGCGTCCTCCTCCACATCGGGCAGTGCAATCTCCCCCACGCGGACGCGGCGCAGCAGCTGAGGGATGCCGTTGGCATGGTCGTCGTGGTAGTGAGACACCACCAGCAGGTCAACTCCGCCGCAGCCCAGGGACTGGAGGTAGTTGGCGGCCACGTCGCCGGGGTCGTCCCGGCTGTCCCCGCCGCAGTCCACCAGGGTGAGAAAGCTCCCTGTCCGCACCAGGACGCTCTGACCCTGGCCCACGTCCAGCACCACCACCGCCATCTCTCCCAGATAGAAGGAGGCCCGGGTGAGCGCCACGGCCAGAGCCAAGGCGGCGGTTCCGGCGGCCAGGGGCATCCACACCGGACGCCGGCCCTTTGCCCGGATGGAGACCAGCAGGAGAGCGTAGAGCAGTACCACCCAGGCCCGGTAGTACACCGACTCCAGCGGCAGAGCCGCCAGGGCGGGCCGAGACACCAGGCCGATGATCCACTGGAGGTAGCGGCCCAGGGCCGTGAGGGGCAGGGCCAGCACCGCCGCCCCGCCGGGCCAGAGGCCGGCCAGCAGGCCTGTCACCAGGCCGCCCACAAACAGCCACCCAATGGCCCAGAGGGTCAGCAGGTTGGACAGGGGGGAAATCAGGGAGACGATGTTGAAGTGGAAAGCCACCAGGGGAATGGTGAGTACCGAGGCCCCCAGGGTGGCAGAAATGGTAGACACCGCAAAATACGGCACCACCCTCAGCAGCTTCTCCCGGCGGTTTTTCGCCCTCTTATCCAGATGGAGCCGCTTCAGCAGCCAGCTCTGGACCTGGTCCGACACCAGCAAAATGCCTGCCACCGCCGTGAAGGACAGCTGGAGCCCAATGTGGGCGGCGGAGAAGGGGTTGACCCACAGCAGGAGGAGCAGAGCCACGGCCAGGGAGGTGGGGCCGTCCCGCTCCCGGCCCAGGAGGGGCGCGAACTGGAGCAGCAGGATCATCACCGCCGCCCGGAGTACCGAGGGGGTGTTGCCCGCGATTCCGCAGAACAGCACCACCCACAGGATGGTGAGCAGAGCGGTGGACCGCCGGCCCCGCCCCAGCAGCCGGGTGAGAAGACCGGACAGAAAGGCCAGGTGCATTCCGGACACCGCCACCGTGTGACTCAGGCCCGCCCGCTCCAGGGAGGTGGTAAATTCGTCGGTGAGGTTGTCCCGGTTGCCCGTCACCAGGGCCCGGACAAAGCCGGCCATATCCTCCGGGAAGGCGGCATCAATGCCCGCCTTCAGGATTCTGGATATCCAGGCGGCATAGTACTGGGGCGCCACATGGTCCGGGCGCTGAATTTCCAGCCGGCCGTAGGCTGTGGCCCGGAGGAAAATACCCTTGGCGGTGTAGTAGGTGATCTTCTCGCCGGCAAAGGTGCGGTCCCCCAAGGTGCAGTGGGCAACGGCCTCGATCCGGTCGCCCGGGCGCAGGCTCTCCCCCTGACGGTCTGTGTAGAGGATGGTGGTCACATTCACCCTGCGGTCCGTCTCCGCCTGGATGACGACCGTATAGCCGCCATAGTCCCCCGCCTGGGGCCAGTCGGCCACCGTGGCGGAGAGCCGGACGGTGCGGCCGTCCAGCTCTCTGGCGGGCTGGAAAAAGACCGACATGTAGAAAGCCGTCCACAAAAACCCAAAGGCCAGGCCGAAGCAAATGAGCAATGCCCGGGTCCGGCGGCGGTTCTTCTCCCTCAGGACCAGCCTGACCCCAGCAGCCGCCAGAATCATCGCTCCGCCCAGCGGGAGTAAAACGGGGTCCAGACCCATGTAGACGGCGAGGAACACGGCCGTAGTAAAGGAGAAGGCAAAGGTGGCCAGTATGCGCATCTTTTCTCCCCCCTCCCCCAGGTTTTTCCCGTTTCAGCGTACCATGTTTTGGGGGAAAATGCAAGTAGGGGGAGCGGTATTCGATTCAGCTTATCGGCTGTAATTCCCTTCCCGGGAGAACACCCGGCACTTTTTATAGATATGGCTGCCGCTGGTGTTGATAACAAATTAAAATTTTTACAGCTTCCGGAAGTTGTTTTTATACAAATCTTCTCTTGAAAATTTGAAGAAAGAAGTTATGATAGCTTTGCATCGATTCCATGTGTTTGAGGGGGAACCGCTTATGTCCTATCGCTATTTGTTGGATCTGGCGTTGATTTTATTGAGTACCAAGCTGTTGGGAATCGCCACGGGAAAATTTCAAATGCCGCGGGTGGTGGGCGCACTGCTGGCCGGGCTGATCCTGGGGCCAGCAGCGCTGAACATTTTATCGGAAACCGCATTTCTTTCTCAGCTCAGTGAACTGGGCGTGATTATCATTCTTTTTACCGCCGGAATGGGCACCGATCTGCGGGAACTGCGGGGCGCCGGAAAGGCGGGCTTTCTGGTGGCGCTGTGCGGTGTGCTGGTGCCCATGCTGATGGGTACAGGCTTTGGCTGGCTGGCGGGAGAGCTGGGCTGGCTGCCGAATAACACCCTGCTGGAAAACATTTTCCTGGGTACTATACTGACCGCCACTTCTGTAAGTATCACCGTGGAGACCCTCAAGGAGTTAGGGCGTTTGGATACCCACGTTGGCAGCACGATCCTGGCCGCCGCCCTCATTGACGATGTGCTGGGCCTGGTTGCCCTGACGGTGGTATCCAGCATGGCGGGCGACGGAAGCGGTCTGCTGCCGGTACTGCTGAAGATCGTCCTGTTTTTTGCCTTTGCCATTGCCGCCGCATGCGGAGGCATCTGGCTGTTTCGCCGGATGATTGCATACGCCCATCAGAAGAACCTCCGGCGCTACCCGGTCTTTGCCTTTGTGCTCTGCCTGCTGCTGGCCTACTGTGCAGAGGAGTTTTTCGGTGTGGCGGATATTATCGGCGCCTTTGCCGCCGGCCTGGTGGTAGCCTGCACCCCAAAGGCCGACTACATCCGCTCGAAATTTGAGCCCCTGAGCTATCTGCTGCTGACGCCGGTGTTTTTCGCGGGAATCGGCATCAAGGTGGAGCTGCCCCAGCTGAATGAAAGTCTGGTCATATTCTCTCTGCTGCTGCTGGCTGTGGCGATTTTGTCGAAGGTGATCGGCTGCGGTCTTGGCGCCAGGATATGTGGCTTTGATGGGGCGGAATGTCTCCAGATAGGCGCCGGTATGGCCTGCCGGGGCGAGGTGGCCCTGATCGTAGCCAACCGGGGACAGTCTATGGGAGTACTCAGTCAGGCTATGATGACGCCCATCGTCATTACCGTGGTGGGCTGCGCGGTTCTAACGCCGGTCCTGCTGAAGCTGTGCTTCAGCGGGCAGGCCAAGGGAGCGGCGGCCAGCAGCGCGCTTGCCGACCGCTACCGTAAGGCCGAGCAGCTGGAGCTGATGTCTGATGAAATGTTGGGGAAGAAGTCTTGATGATTCGGATGATATCCAAGGATTCTTCCTCAGCGAGGAGTCTGTCAAATCCATCGCCCGCTGTTCCGCTCTGTTTACAGCACATTGGCTGCTGAGGGCTGTTCCATTTCAGCCAGCAGCTCCAGCTGGGCAATCAGGTCGGCGTTGGCGGCGTTGTACTGGTCGGGCTCCTGAAGCCGGATGTATTCCAGCACGGAGCGGAACCCCCGCAGGACCTGGTCCGTATCGCTGTGGCGCATGGTGGTGTGGAAATAGAAGTGGCGGCTCTGCCAATCCTCGTAGGCCTGCCGGGTAAGGGCTTCGGCCCGGTCCCAACTGTCCTGTTCCGCCTGAGCCTGGGCCTGGTGGAGCTGCTCCCGCATCCGGCCGGTGATGCTCTGGGCATACATTCCGTTGGCCAGGCTGGTCCCCAGCAGCAGGATCAGCAGCGCCGCCGCAATATAGAGACGTTTCATAGTGAGACCTCCTGTGTCATGCAGGGGCGGCTAACAGCCGCCCCTATGCGTCTTTCCGGGCAAAATATACTGCATCTCCCTCGTCCACCAGCAGGAGAAACACCTCCGCCATATCCCGGCACCCCCGCTGAGAAAGCTGCTTGTCCAGCCAGGGGCGGTCGTGGCCCAGGGCCTTCAGGTTGCGCTCCAGCAGCTTGCCGTCGCTGACCACCACCCAAGGCAGGCCGCCCTCCTCCACGCTCACCTTCATGTCCCGGGCCGCAGGGGGCTTCTGGTTGGCGTAGGGCAGCACTGACAGCTGCCCGTTGGTCTCCAGAATGGCGTACTTGATCTGGCTCAGGTCGGTGTAGCCCTTGATGCGCAGCTCCTCCAGCAGCTCATCCACCGTCAGGCGGGTCTTGGCCATCTCCTTCTGGTCCAGGACCCCGTTCCGGACCACCATGCTGGGCCGCCCGCACAGGATGGCCCGGAAGGTGATGCTCTTCATGGTGAGCACCGACAAAATCATGGTGACAGACAGCAGCGTCAGGATGGGCACCACGCCGGTGAGCAGGGGGATGCCATAGTCCTGCATGGGCACCGAGGCCAGGTCGGCAATGATGAGGGAGAGTACCAGCTCCGAAGGCTCCAGCTCCCCCACCTGACGCTTGCCCATCAGCCGCACTCCGGCGATGATGAGAATGTATAGAATAATCGTGCGCAAAAGGCCGGTAAACATGAGGGACACCTCCCGATGTATTCTGTAAGGACGCTTCCGTTCATGGCCGCCGAACAGCTGGGCGGACGCATCGTGGTGCGTCTCTGCGGATACACCATATCCTTCCCCACGAATTGCCCAAATATCCGCCGGATATTGATACAGAAAAAGGGAAAACGCCATCTTGCAAAGGGGCGCATTTTTCGATAAAATAACTTGATTACACATATGAACAACAGTACTGGAACGGAAAGCGAGTGAACGAACGATGAAAGCGACCTTGATCCTAGCCAACGGGAGCATCTTCTCGGGCACCAGCATCGGCTCCGCCGAGACCCGGGTGTGCGAGATGGTGTTCAACACCTCCATGGCCGGCTACCAGGAGATTCTCACCGACCCCTCCTACGCCGGACAGGGCGTGGTAATGTCCTACCCCCTCATCGGCAACTACGGCGTGAACAGCGAGGACAACGAGTCTAGAAAGCCCTGGGTGGAGGCCTTTGTGGTCCGCCATCTGTCCCCTCGGGGGAGCAACTTCCGCTGCGAGGGCGACCTGGGCAGCTATCTGAAGGAACACAATATCACCGGCATCCAGGGTGTGGACACCCGGGCGCTTACCAAGATACTCCGCAGCGAGGGGAGCATGAACGGAATGCTCACCTGCGCGGAGCATTTTAATATCGCCCAGGTACTGGACGAGCTGAAGGCCTACAAGGTGGAGAACACGGTCCCCCTGGTCACCCGGCCGGAACCGGAGGTCTTCCCCGCCTACGGCGAGGAGAAGTACCACGTCGCTATGATGGACTACGGCGTGAAGCAGCACATGATCGAGTGCCTGCGCCGCCGGGGGTGCAGGGTCACCGCCCTGCCCGCCTCCACCCCCGCCGCCGATGTGCTGGCCGGGGGCTACGACGGGGTGATGCTGTCCAACGGCCCCGGCGACCCGGCAGAGAATGTGGAGATCATCGCCGAGCTGAAAAAGCTGTATAACAGCGACATCCCCCTCTTTGGCGTCTGCCTGGGCCACCAGCTGCTGGCCCTGGCCACCGGCGCGAAAACCGGACGGCTGGCCTACGGCCACCGGGGGGGCAACCACCCCGTCCGGGACGTGGAGAAGGGCCGGGTGTTCATCACCAGCCAGAACCACGGCTATATGGTGCTGGCCGATTCGGTGGACCCCGCCGTGGCCGAGGTGAGCCACATCAACGTGAACGACGGCACCTGCGAGGGCCTGCGCTACCAGCGGCCCAACTGCTTCACCACCCAGTTCCACCCCGAGGCCAACGCCGGCCCCAAGGACACAGAATATCTGTTCAACCGCTTCATCGACAACATGGCCGCTAAAAAGGGAGGTGCTCAGTAATGCCCAAGTATACAGATGTAAAAAAGGTCCTGGTGCTGGGCTCCGGCCCCATCGTCATCGGCCAGGCCGCCGAGTTCGACTACGCCGGCACCCAGGCCTGCCGGGCCCTGAAGGAGGAGGGCCTGGAGGTGGTGCTGGTCAACTCCAACCCCGCCACCATCATGACCGATAAGGACATTGCCGACCACGTCTACATCGAGCCGCTGAACATCCACTCCGTCACCCAAGTCATCGAGATGGAACGGCCCGACTCCATTCTGCCCACCCTGGGCGGCCAGACCGGCCTGAACCTGGCCATGGCCCTCCACGAGAACGGCGTGTTGGAGCAGTACAGAGTCCGGCTGCTGGGCACCTCCCCCGAGTCCATCCGCAAGGCGGAGGACCGCCAGGGCTTTAAGGACTGCATGGAGTCCATCGACCAGCCCTGCGTCACCTCCCTGGTGGTGGAGAGCGTCAAGGACGCGGTGGACTTTGCCGAGAGCATCGGCTACCCCGTCATCGTCCGCCCCGCCTACACCCTGGGCGGCACCGGCGGCGGCATCGCCTACGACCGCGCCTCCCTGGAGGAGATCTCCGAGCGGGGCATCAACCTCAGCCGGGTGGGCCAGGTACTCATCGAGCGGTGCATCGCCGGCTGGAAGGAGATCGAGTTCGAGGTCATGCGGGACGGCGCAGGCAATGTGATCACCATCTGCTCTATGGAGAACATCGACCCTGTGGGCGTCCACACCGGCGACTCCATCGTGGTGGCCCCCGCTCAGACCCTGGCCAACAAGGAGTTCCAGATGCTCCGCTCCGCCGCCCTGGACATCATCTCAGCCCTGGAGATCGAGGGCGGGTGCAATGTGCAGTTCGCCCTGAACCCGGACTCCTTCGAGTACGCCGTCATTGAGGTTAACCCCCGGGTGTCCCGGTCCTCCGCCCTGGCCTCCAAGGCCACGGGCTACCCCATCGCCAAGGTGGCGGCCAAGGTGGCCCTGGGCTACACCCTGGATGAGATTCCCAACGCCGTCACCGGCAAGACCAAGGCCTGCTTCGAGCCCACCATCGACTACTGTGTGTTAAAGATCCCCCGCCTGCCCTTCGACAAGTTCACCACCGCCAGCCGCACCCTGGGAACCCAGATGAAGGCCACCGGCGAGGTCATGGCCATCGCCAACTCCTTCGAGGGAGCCGTCATGAAGGCCATCCGCTCCCTGGAGCTGAACGTCCGGGCGCTGAAGCTGGACAAGCTGGAGGGGCTGTACACCGACGAGATCGAGGAGCTGCTGGTAAACGTCACCGACGAGCGGCTGTTTGTGGTGGCCGAGGCCCTGCGCCGGGGCTTCTCCCCGCAAAAGATTTACTCCATCACCAAGATGGACATCTGGTTCCTGGACGGCTTCAAGCGGATCATCGACATGGAGGAGGAGCTGAAGCGGTGCAAGGGGGAGCCGGACATCGACACCCTGAAGCGGGCCAAGGAGATGTGCTTTGCCGACAGCTACATCGGCGCCCTGTGCGGCATGACCCAGGCCGACGTGAAGGCCCTGCGGGAGCGGTACGGCATCATCCCCGCCTTCAAGATGGTAGACACCTGCGCCGCCGAGTTCGACGCTGAGACCCCCTACTACTACTCCACCTACGACGGGGAGAACGAAGCCCGGGACGACGGGTCCGGCCGCAAGAAGGTGCTGGTGCTGGGCTCCGGCCCCATCCGCATCGGCCAGGGCATCGAGTTCGACTACTGCTCTGTCCACTCCGTCTGGGCCCTGCGGAAGCTGGGCTGTGAGACCATTATCGTCAACAACAACCCGGAGACCGTGTCCACCGACTTCGACGTGGCGGACAAGCTGTACTTTGAACCTCTTACAGCGGAGGATGTCCAGAACATCGTGGAACAGGAGAAGCCCTGGGGAGCGGTGGTCCAGTTCGGCGGGCAGACCGCCATCAAGCTGGCCAAGGCCCTCACCGATATGGGCGTTCAGATCCTGGGCACCTCCTCCGACGGCGTGGACGCCGCCGAGGACCGGGAGCGGTTTGACGAGATTCTGTCCAAGTGCAACATCCCCCGGGCCAAGGGCAAGACCGTCTTCACCACCCAGGAGGCCCTGGCCGCCGCCAACGAGCTGGGCTACCCCGTGCTGGTGCGCCCCTCCTACGTCCTGGGCGGACAGGGCATGGAGATCGCCTACACCGACCGGAACATTGAGGAGTTCATGAAGATCATCAACATGACCGTTCAGGAGCACCCCATCCTGGTGGACAAGTACCTCATGGGCCGGGAGCTGGAGGTGGACGGCGTGTTCGACGGGGAGGACATCCTCATCCCCGGCATCATGGAGCACGTGGAGCGGGCCGGGGTCCACTCCGGGGACTCCATTGCCGTCTATCCGCCCCTCCACCTGGAGGACAAGCACCGGGAGCTGATCCTCAAGCACACCAAGAACATGGCCATGCACCTGGGGGTGGTGGGGCTCATCAACGCCCAGTATATCCTCTATGACGACGATATCTACGTCATCGAGGTCAACCCCCGGTCCTCCCGGACCATCCCCTACATCTCCAAGGTGACAGGGGTGCCCATCATCGACCTGGCCACCCGGGTCATGCTTGGCGAGAAGCTGAAGGACATGGAATACGGTACCGGCATCTACAAGGAGGCCGAATACTACGCCGTCAAGGCCCCGGTGTTCTCCTTCGAGAAGCTCACCGATGTGGACACCGGCCTTGGCCCGGAGATGAAATCCACCGGCGAGGTGCTGGGTCTGGCCGAGACCTATCCCCAGGCCCTGCTCAAGGCCTTTAAGGGCTCCGGGATGCGGGCCCCCAAGAAGGGCGGCCGGATCATTATCACCGTGAAGGACGAGGACAAGGGGGAGATCATCGCCATCGCCCGGGGCTTTGAGGAGATGGGGGTGGAGCTGTACGCCACCGCCGGCACCTGCCAGACCCTCACCGACGCGGGTATCGAGTGCAAGGTGGTCAACCGGGTCTCTGAGGCCCACCCCAACATCCTGGACATGATCGCCTCGGGCACTGTGGACCTGATTATCAACACCCCCACCCGGGGCCGCAAGCACGACAGCGACGGCTTCCGCATCCGCCGCTCCGCCGTGGAGCACGGGGTGGGCTGCGTCACCTCGGTGGACACCGCCCGGGCCCTGCTCACCGTCCGGCAGCAGAGCCGCAGTGAGGACCTGACCCCCATCGACATTACGAAGATTTGACGCAAACTCAACGCAAAGCGCCCCGACCCGATAACAGCATCGGGTCGGGGCGCTTCAGTTCAGCGGCATTGGACGCAGCCTGTTCCTGTGTTACTTCGTGCCAAAGATGCGGTCTCCCGCGTCGCCCAGGCCAGGGACAATATAGGCGTGCTCATTCAGCTTCTCATCCACGCCGGCCACGTAGATTTCCACGTCAGGGTGGTCCCTTATAATGCACTCGATACCCTCAGGAGCGGCCAGGACATTCATCAGCTTGATATGCTTGCAGCCATAGCCCTTGATGAAGGTGATGGCGGCGGAGGCGGAGCCGCCGGTAGCCAGCATGGGGTCCAGAACAATCACATCCCGCTCGGCGATGTCGGCGGGCATTTTGCAGTAGTACTCTACGGGGCGGTGGGTCTCCGGGTCCCGGTACAGGCCGATATGGCCCACCTTGGCGGAGGGAATCATCTTGATGATGCCGTCCACCATGCCCAGGCCGGCCCGGAGGATGGGGACGACAGCCAGCTTTTTGCCCGCCAAAGTCTTAAAGGTCCCGGTGGTGATGGGGGTTTTGACCTCAATGTCCGCCAGGGGCAGGTCTCGGGTGGCCTCGTAGCACTCCAGGGCGGCAATTTCCGAGACGATCTCCCGGAATTCCTTCACACCGGTGGTCTCGTCCCGGAGGATGGTCAGCTTATGCTGAAGCAGCGGGTGGTCCAGAATGTGTACCTTGTCATTATACATGTTTTCGATCCCCTTCTATCGTAAATTTTGTGTGCCGCTCACGTTCCAGCCGTTCCCGCTCCGCCTGCGACATGCGGTGGTAGACAGGAACCAGCTCCGCCCCGGACACCAGGGCTCCGGCCTTAACCAGCTCCTCCGCCGCCCGGGCTACCCCCCAGGCACTCTGGATCCGCAGGTGGACGGGGGCCAGGGCCAGGCCGGGTACCGCTTCTCTCAAGGTATTATAACACAGCTGTGCCCCATCGCCAACGACTATTTTTGATTCCGGAAAACTTTTCAGCTCCGCTCCCAGATCGTCCAGGGAAATGGCCCGGTCGGGAGCGATCCGCTCCAGCCTGCCTTCCCTGGCCCGGAACAGGGCGTTGTACACCTGTTTCCGCCGGGCATCCATGGCACAGACGATGAGCTTCCCCTCCAGGTGGGCCAGGGGCCAGGCCATGGACTCCAGCGTGGAGCAGGGGGCGCAGGGCTTCTCCCCGGCCCAGGCCAGCCCTTTGGCGGTGGCCACCCCGATGCGCAGGCCGGTGAAGGACCCGGGCCCGGCAGCCACGGCGATCGCCTCCACCTGGTCCAGAGACTGGCCGCAGTTTTTCAAAAGGCCGTTTACCATAGGCAGCAGGGTGCGGCTGTGGGTCAGGCCGCTGCACTGAAAGGACTGGGCCAGCAGCTCCCCATCCCGGCACAGGGCGGCGGAACAGGCCGCCGCCGAGGACTCCAAGGCTAAGATATTCACAGCTCTATCCCCCCGATCTCGATCACCCGCTGACCGTCACTCTCTCCCCGGCGTATTTCCAGTACAATGACATCCCCCTCCAGGGCATCGGACACGTTTTCGCTCCACTCCACGGCGCACACGCCCCCACGGGCCAGGTAGTCCTCCCAGCCGACATCGAAGAGCTCGTCAGAGGAGGACAGGCGGTACATGTCGAAGTGAAACAGGGGCAGGCGGCCCCCCTCATACTCGTTGACGATGGTAAAGGTGGGACTGGTCACCCGGTCCGCGATTCCCAGGCCCCGGGCCAGACCACGGGTGAAGGCGGTCTTCCCCGCTCCCAGGTCGCCGGTAAAGGCGATCACCGCTCCCGGCGCAAGCTTGTCCGCCAGCCGGGTCCCAAGCGCCTCGGTCTCCCCCTCGCTGTTGGTAACAAATCGCACCCCGCTCCCCCCGTTCACAGAAAATTTTCAGGTTCTTAATTATTATAGCACAGACAGGGTTTTCCTTTCCAGCAAAATGTGATAAAATAATTGGGTGATTTTCGCAGGGGAGGTGAAGCCGTGAATCTGCTGGCCTTGCTATTTTCTCCCATCAGGGAATTTTTCAAAAAAGGCGATATGATCTTACTGGGGCTGTGCCTGGCCGCCAGCACCTTCGGGCTGGGCCTGATCTTTTCCGCCACCCAGTACCTGGGCGAGACCCGCTGGATGCGGTTTGTCCTTGTCCAGTTCATCGCCATCCTGCTGGGGATAATCGTCTATATGCTGCTCACCTTTGTGGACTTCCAGCTCTTTGTGGAAAAGCGGTGGAAGCTGCTGCTGGTCTTCAATGTGTTTTTTATCCTTCTGCTTCTCACCCCCCTGGGCGAGGACTATGACTCCGGCAATCTGAACTGGCTGGTCATCTCTCGGATCATCCCCAAGTTTCCTATGGATGTCCAGCCCAACGAAATCGTAAAAATATCCTTCATCCTTCTGCTGGCCCTTCAGATCGTAAAAATACAGGACCGGGAGCTGGATATCAGCTCCATTCCCTCCATTATCCAGATCGGCGGTCACACCATCTTCATGCTGGGGCTCATTGCTGCCGTCTGCGGTGACTTTGGCATGTGCGTCATTTATATGATGATTTTCGTCTCCATGGCCTGGGCCTCCGGGGTCAAGCTGCGGTGGTTCCTGTTGGTGGGAGGCGGACTTGTACTGGCTGTGGTCATCCTGTGGCTGTTTTTTCTGCCGGAGACCCGCTGGTGGACCGACTACCGGGTCATGCGCTTCCGAGTGGTGCTGGACCACAACCTGGACGTCAGGGGAAAGGGCTGGCATCAGACCCGGTCCACCTTGGCCATCGGCTCGGGAAAGCTGTTCGGCCAGGGCTACTGCCAGGGCATCCAGACCCAGTCTCTCAGCAGCGATGCCCTTCCCGCCCGGCACACCGACTTCATCTACGCCGTCTGCGGCGAGGAGCTGGGCCTGGTGGGCTGTATGGCCCTGCTGATGCTGCTGTCCGCCATTGTGCTGCGGTGCATCTGGGTGGGACGGCACGCCAGCTCCCCCTTCAACGCCTATGTGTGCATGGGTATGGCAGGGATGCTGTTGAGCCAGATCACCTTCAATGTGGGCATGTGCCTGTATGTCCTGCCCGTCATGGGCCTGACCCTCCCCTTCATCAGCTACGGCGGTTCGTCCATCATCACCCTGTTCGCCGCTATGGGCATCGTCTCCAGCGTCAAGGCCCGGCCCATGCCCAGCTGGCTGCGGGACCGGAGCCAGGTGTAAAGCTTCTCCAGGCAGGCATCAGTCAGCTGAATGCCCAGACGAAGCCCCTGGTAACCGGCCGGACGGATAAGCGAGAAGTTAATCGGTAAACGCCATAAGGCCCCGCCTTTTCTCAAGGCGGGGCTTTGCAGTTTATCGAAAGCGCCCGTCCCCCGCAGGGAAAGGCTCCTTTGCCTAAGGAGCCTTTTTTCGCTGCAGTGAGTACGGGGGAATTCAGTTCGCCTGGGGGAGGGTGACGATGGACTTGAACAGGTCGCCGTCTACGGCCAGGTCGAAGGCGCCCCCCTGAAGCTCGGTGAGGGACCGGGCGATGGACAGCCCCAGCCCGGAGCCCTCGGTGGACCGGGACTCCTCCCCACGGACAAAGCGCTCCATCAGCCGCTCGGCGGGGACGTTCAGGGGGTCCCGGGAGATGTTCTTCACCGACAGGGACACCTGTCCCTTCCCCCGCTCCAGGTCCAGGTAGACCCGGGTGCCCTCCATGGCGTACTTGGCGCAGTTGGACAGCAGGTTGTCGATGACCCGCCACAGGTGGCGGCCGTCGGCATACACCCAGGTCTCCCCTTCCGGGAGGGTGGTCACCAGGGTGAGCCTGCGGTCAGACAGCTTCTCCTCCCACTCCGCCGTCGCCTGGTCGATGAGCTGGGACATACCGATCTTCTCCCGGGTCACCGACAGCACCCCCGTGGAGGCCTTGGAGGCCTCCACCAGGTCCTCGGTGAGCTTCTTCAGCCGCTGGGACTTGCGGTCCAGCACCTCGATATACTCCGCCGCCTTGGGGTCGGTCTGCTGGGTGGATTTCAGCAGGTTGACGTAGTTGATAATGGAGGTGAGGGGCGTTTTCAAATCGTGGGACACGTTGGTGATGAGTTCCGCCTTGAACCGCTCGCTTTTCATCTTCTCGTCCACCGCCGCAGACAGGCCGGCGGAAATGTTGTTCAGGTCCTCCGCCTGAAGGCGCAGGTCGTAGGGCATGCGGCGGGTGTCGATCTGATACTCCAGGTCGCCCCCGGCGATGGTTTTGGTACCCTGGCGCAGGCGGTAGTAGCCGTAGGCCCACCAGGACAGGAAGATCAGCAGGGCCAGCTGCAAGCAGAGATACAGCATCATACACCACCCATCATAGGATCCGAATACCAGCAGGCAAAAGGTAAGCACAGCATAGGCTCCAAAGCCCAACACTATCTTCCAGGTAAAGGGCAGGAATCGAACAAAGTCATGGATGGTCCCTGCCATCCATGTGGCCACCCTGCACAGCAGGGTGGTTTTGGCGAGACAGTGTGCCTTGAGCCGGACCGCCAGAGTCCGCAGCAAAAGGGTACCGCACCCCACCCCGACGGCAAAGAGGGCCCCGGCCCCCATAATGCCCAGGTTAAAAAAGGTATCAAAGTCCTCCCCCCGAACGGCATAGGACCGCCCCCAGTAGAGCTGCTCCGCCGCCCAGATGGTACAGGCGGACAGCAGCACCACAGCAGCAATCATGGCCACGGCGTACAGGTCGAACCAGATGCGCTCCTGCCAGGTGGTGACGGTCCCCTCTGCCCCCGCCTTGTGTCCGGCGGTCCAGAGGAGCCAGAACAGGGCCAGCAGGGTCAGGGCCCCCAGGTTCAAAAAACCGGTGAGGTACTGGTCAAAGGAGGCCCGGTCCATGTCCCACAGTCTCCAGATCTGGCTGAACTCGTCCTGAATCGTATCGTCAATCTTATCAGGCACCCCGTACTCCAGCACCAGCTTCAATGGCGCGCCTTCGGTCTCCGGATTTAATCCCGCAACGGGCGGCTCAGAATATCTTTCGCCCGTTTCCGGATCATAGTAGTATACATTCTCATAATCATCCCCGTCTACGAGTTCGAAGGTGAAGTGGTACATATCCCGCACCGTCCGGATTATGGCCTCGTCATCGTTGAGGTTGGTGCCCAGCAGGGTCTGTCCGCCGTCGGTGAGCAGCCGGAAGCGGAACCAGGTGTTCTGCCGGGAAAATCGCGCCTCCACCCGTGCCCGCTCCTCCCGCAGGGCCTCCGCGTCGGCATAGGTCAGGGAGGTGCCGGTCTCCTCGGCAATCTGCTTCTCCAACTGCTCCAGCATCTGGGCCAGCTCGATCCCCTCCACCAACTCCTGCCTGCGGCTCTCCAGGGCGCTGTAAAAGCGGGAGGAGGACTGCCAGTTGTCATCGGTCACCGAGCCGAAGCTGAGCACCGCCCGCACCCCGAACACTCCCGTTCCAAAGGCGGCGGCCAGCAGGACAATCACTGCGCACGCCTTGGCGACGGCATTGCCTTGCAGCTTTTTCACGGCTAAGCCCCCTTCTCAATCTTATAGCCCAGCCCCCAGACCACCTTTAAATACCGTGGCTCGGCGGGGTTGATCTCGATCTTCTCCCGCAGATGCCGGATGTGGACAGCCACCGTATTCTCCGAGCCGTAGGCCGGGTCGTTCCACACCTGCTCATAGATCTGAGTGGAGGAAAAGACCTGCCCCGGGTGGGACAGCAGCAGCTTGAGGATGTTGTACTCGATGGGGGTGAGGCTGATGGGCTCGCCGTCCACGGTGACCACCTTGGCCCCGTCGTCCATGGCGATGGGCCCGGCGGTAATCAGGCCGGGGCCCTTCTCCGCCCCGCCCAGGGCGGTGTACCGCCGCAGCTGGGACTTTACCCGGGCAATGACCTCCAGGGGGTTGAAGGGCTTGGTGATGTAGTCGTCCGCCCCGATGTTCAGGCCCAGAATCTTGTCGGTGTCCTCGCTCTTGGCGGTCAGCAGGATGATGGGCACGTTGCTCCCCTCCCGCAGCCTGGCGGTGGCCCGGATACCGTCCAGCTCAGGCATCATGATGTCCATGAGGATGAGGTGGACCTCACGGCTCTCCGCCGCCCGGATGGCCTCCTGGCCGTTGTAGGCCTTGACGGTCTGGTAGCCCTCGCTGGTGAGGTAGATGTCCAGCGCGGATACAATGTCTCTGTCGTCATCGCAGATCAGGATAGTGTACATAGGGCGCTTCTCCCCTTTCGTTCTGCTCCTAGCATAACACAGACTGTTTAAATCGCAAGTGGGAAAATATTAAGAAGTACTTAAATTTTCTGCATGAAATCCCGGCAAAAACAACTCCTCCTGAAGCAGGCCGCATGTTTCTCGCGGCTGCTTCAGGAGGATTCGGCCACGGCCCGTCAGCCGTTTTTTCGGGTGGGGGACTCGCTCCAGCACAGGGCAAAGCCGCCCTTCCCGTCCTTTTTGACCTGATACAGGGCCTTGTCCGCAGCGGCGCTGAGGCTCTCATAGCTCCTGCCGCAGGCGGGGGCCCTGGAGATGCCGATGCTGACGCTGGCTTCCCGGTCAATGCCCTCAACCTTCAGGTTTTTTACCCGGTCCAACAGCTCCTGGGCCTTCAGGCAGGCCATCGACTCATTGTCCGAGCCGGACAGCAGCGCCACAAACTCGTCTCCGCCCACCCGGGCCACAATGTCGTCTGTGCGGAAGGCGTCTTTCAGCACGTGGCCGATGGCAATCAGCAGCTTGTCTCCGGCGGCGTGGCCATAGGTATCGTTGACCGATTTGAAGTCGTCCAGGTCCAGCATGAAAAGCAGGCCCCGGGATATCTGCTCCAGCCGGGCATTGATCAGCATCACGCCCGCCCGGTTGTACAGCCCAGTGAGCGGGTCCTGCTGGGCCTGCTTATACAGCTCCTGCTCCCGGTCCATCTGGAGGCTGATGTCTGTCAGGGTGCCGATGATCCGGTCCACCCGGCCGTTGGGGAGCACAATAGGCTTATACTGGCTGCGGTACCAGCTGTAGCCGCCCCCCCGGTTTTTGATGCGGATGCGGTCGTGTTCGATCTGGTCCTGCGCCAGGTTCTGGGCGTCGCGCAGGCACTGGCGCACTTTTTTCAGGTCATCCGGGTGGAAAATGGGGCAGCTGCTCTCCTCCTTGGTGATGTCCTCCATGCGGGGGCTCTCCAAATCCAGGGTCTCCATAGCGTTGGAGGTAAACTCCATAGAGTCGTCCTCACAGTTATACTCAAAGAGCAGGGTGTCCTTAAACTGGGCCAGGGCGTCGTAGCGCAGCCGCTCCTCGTTCAGTTTGGCCCGCTGCCGCCAGATCGTGACGGCCAGCAGGGCGCAGACCATCAGGCTGGCCAGCATCACAACGGTCTGGATCATGGAGTTGCGGTCGATCTGGACGTTGGGGGACTGGGAGAACTGCACCACCCGCCAGCCATTGCAGGAGACCGGGGCCCAGGCCACATAACAGCGCCCGCCCGCCGGATCGTAGAAAAAGAAGCCGGATACGTTCTCCTGATAGGCGGCGGCAAACGCCTGAGACTCCGTCTGTGTCAGCCCGTCTTGAATTCCCAGGTCGGTAATCTCCAGTCCGGCTGCCCCCGGGGCCTGCCCGTAGACAATGCTGCCGTCCTCCCCGGCGATGACGCTGTGAACGCTGTGGAAAAACGTGGACTGCTGGCCCTGGTGAAGCAGCGCGTCGGCCGGCATCCTGGCCTGCAGCACGCCCACCACCTGGCCCTCCCAGGAGACAGGCTGCACCACATCCAGGCAGGGCTCCGCCTGGCCGTCCGGCACTATGATATTGCTGACCACCGTCTCGCCCGCCCGGACGCGCCGGACGAGCTCCGCTGTCTCGCCGCCCCAAAAGCTGCCGGTCAGCTCCGACAGGTCCAGATAGGCGTAGGTGTAGGGCTCACTGCCCAGACTGAACATGCTCAGAGCCGGTGTGACCCAACTTTTTTCCGGTCTCCGGTCCGACTGGGCGAGAAACCGATTGGCATTTTCCAGCGTGGCCCGGGCATTCTGAATGAGGCCGCCTGCGCGGTCGCCAATCTCCACGGTATGGGCCGTCAGGCTTTCGGACAGCATCCGGTCCAGATGCTGCTCCACCTCCCGATAGCGCAGGACCAGCATCCCAAAAAGCACTGCCAGCAGGATCCCGCCGCTTACCCCGAGCAGTACTACAAGCCATACGGTATTCCGCCCCTTTTGTTCGACCATACCTGCTCCCTCCCCCCTGTTTTGAAATGTAACAGGCCTTTTCCCTATTTTACCTCGAAAAGCAATATCTGTAAATACTCCAAATAAATTCTTGCGCCGGACTCAGCTCCCCTTCAGCAGGGACTCTCCCGCCAGGTAAATGTCCCCCGCGCCCACGGTGAGAATCAGGTCGCCGGGCCGGGCCAGCTCCGCCAGCCGGCCGGCAACCGCTTCCAGGCTGGGACAGGGAATGGCTTCGGGGATTTGTTTCGCCAGTTTTTCTGAGGACATGCCCAAGGTGTCGGTCTCCCGGGCGGCGTAGATGGGGGCCAAGACGGCCACATCCGCCAGCTTCAGCACCTCTGCAAACTGGTCGAAGAGGGCGGCGGTGCGGGTGTAGGTGTGGGGCTGGAAGGCGCAGACAATCCTCTGATACCCCAGGGTTCCGGCCATGGTGAGCAGGGCCCGCAGCTCGTCGGGGTGGTGGGCGTAATCGTCATAGACGTCGGCCCCATGGAAGACGCCCTTTTTCTCAAAGCGCCGCCCCGCCCCGGTGAAGGCGTCCAGCCCCTCCTCCACCGCGCTTCCCGGCACCCCCAGCACCCAGGCGGCGGAGGCGGCGGCCAGGGCGTTGGACACGTTGTGCTTCCCACCCACCCGCAGGGACACATGGGCGTACTTCTTACCCTGGACCACAATGTCGAAGGTGGGCAGCCCCCGCTTCCAGGTGAGGCTTGCGGCGGTACACTCCGCCCCCTCCTCCAGGCCGAAGGTGAAGGCATCCAGCCCATAGGCGATGCTCCGGGCCCCGTCGTTGTCTGCGTTAACAATCACGCTGCCCGTGGAGGGAACCAACTGGGCAAAGCGGCGGAAGGAGTGTTTGATGTCCTCCAGGTCCTTGAAAAAGTCCAGGTGGTCGGCCTCCACGTTGAGGATTACCGCCACTGTGGGGGCGAAGGACAAAAAGGAGTTGCAGTACTCACAGGACTCGGCAATGATGGTGTCCCCCCGGCCCACCCGGTGGCCGCAGCCCAGAATGGGCAGGGTGCCTCCAATCATCACCGAGGGGTCCCGCCCGGCGGCCAGAAAGATGTGGGTGCACATGGAGGTGGTGGTGGTTTTGCCGTGGGTGCCCGCCACGCAAAGGGCGTTTTTGTAGTGGCGCATGATGGCCCCCCAGGCCTGGGCCCGTTCGAAGACGGGGATGCCCACGGCCAGGGCGGCAGCAATTTCCGGGTTGTCGTCGTGGACAGCGGCGGTGCGGATGACGCAGCCCGCCCCCTCCACGCTCTCAGGCAGGTGGCCGATGGTCACCGGAATGCCCAGGGAGCGGAGATGGGCCACCGCCTCGCTCTCCCGCATGTCTGAGCCGGTGATCTCCACCCCGTTGCCCTTCAGCACCTCGGCCAGGGGGGCCATAGACACCCCGCCGATTCCCACCAGATGAGCGTGTTTGCCCGGCTGAATATAGTCCTCAATATTTCGGTTCATGGGATAGCACCTCGTTTCTAAGGTTTCTCTCTGTATTCTATCCAATTTTTAGCGGATTGGTGCGGGTTTTCCGGTTTTCCCCTTGTAGGGGCGGACCTTGTCCGCCCGCATTTTACGGAATTACCCCGGTAACGGCGGGCGCACATTGTGCGCCCCTACATATTCACCGCCGCGTCATACAGCTGATTGCGGGACAGTCCCAGCTCCTTGGCCGCCCGTTTCACCGCGTCCCGGAGGGACAGTCCCTCCCCCCGCAGCTTGTCCACCAGCAGCAGGCCGTCCTCCAGGCTGGCCTCCCGCTCCCCTGCCGGCTCTGCCCCCCGGACCACCAGCACAAGCTCCCCCTTGGGGGTGTTCTCCTGATAGTACGCAGCGGCCTCCCCCAGGGTGGTACGCCGAATCTCCTCGTGGAGCTTGGTCAGTTCCCGGCACAGGGCGAGAGGACGGCAGGGCCCGAAGGTGTCCGCCAGGTCCTGGAGGGTAGCCGCCAACTTGTGGGGCGCCTCGTAGAAGATCATGGTCCGCTCCTCCCCCCGGAGGGACTCCAGGTGAGCCCGGCGGTTCTTCTTGTTCATGGCCAAAAAACCCTCGAAGGTGAACCGCCCTGTGGGCTGGCCTGAGACGGCCAGGGCAGTGACCAGGGCGCAGGGGCCGGGGATGGCGCACACCGGGATGCTCAGGGCGGCGCACCGGGCCACCAGCTCCTCGCCGGGGTCGGAGATGGCGGGAGTGCCCGCGTCGGTGACCAGGGCACAGCTCTCCCCGGCCAGCAGACGGTCAATCACCGCCTGCCCTCCGGTGTCCGTGTTGTGGCGGTGGTAGGTGAGCATGGGCTTTTTCAGTCCCAGGTGGTTGAGCAGCTTCAGCGATACCCGGGTGTCCTCAGCGGCAATAAAGTCCGCCTGTTCCAGAGTCTCCGCCATCCGCCGGGAGATATCCCCCAGGTTGCCGATGGGAGTAGGGACCAGATAGAGAGTGCCCGCCAATCCAGCCGCCGCCTTTCCTCAAAATTTTCCAGAATATTATAGCACAGTCGGTAGAATTATGGTATCCTTTTCTCACAATTTCTTTCAAGAGGTATTCGCTATGAAAAAGACCGAACAGCTGGGACCCTACACCCTGTCCTGGGAGAAGGGCGTCTTTCCCCTGGGCGGCGACGCCCTGGCCCTGGGGGAGTTTGCCTCCGTCAAGCCCGGCTGGCGGGTGTGCGACCTGGGGACGGGGAGCGGGGCGCTCCTCCTCCTGCTGGCCCGGCGGGCGGAGGGGCTGGCCCTCACCGGCGTGGAGCTGGACCCCCTATCCGCCCGGACCGCACGGGAAAACCTGGCGGCCAACGGCCTGACCGGAAAGATTGTCACCGGCGACCTGCGAACCGTCCCCCTGCCGGCGGGCGGATTCGACCTGGTGATCTCCAACCCGCCTTACTTCCCGGTGGGGAGCGGCAAAAGCGGCGGCCCCGCCCGGAGCGAGGAGTTCTGCTCCCTGGCGGAGCTGTGCGCCGCCGCCGGGCAGCTGGTGAAAAACGGGGGACGGTTCGCCCTGTGCCACCGGCCGGAGCGGCTGGTGGACGTCCTGTGCGCCCTCCGGAGCCGCGGCCTGGAGCCCAAGCGGCTGAAGCTGGTCTCCCACAGCCCGGACCGGCCTCCCGCCCTGGCCCTGGTGGAGGCGGTACGGCAGGGCCGGCCCGGCTTGACCATCCTGTGACCTCCAAAGAGAACCCCCTCCGGCGCGGGCCGCGTCAGAGGGGGGGCGGTTATTGGTTCTGCTCCAGCACCTGGATATATGCGTTGGGGGGCATGACCCCCACCTTGCGGTCAATCTCCTTGCCGTCCTTAAAGAAGATAACTGTGGGAATGTTGGCCACCCCGAATCTCATGGTCAGTTCCCCCTCCTCGTCGGTATTGACCTTGCCGATCACGGCTTTGCCCTCATACTGCTCGGCCAGGCTCTCGATGACCGGGCCCAGCATCTGACAGGGGCCGCACCACTCGGCCCAGAAGTCCACCATCATCAGCTTGCCCTCGCTGAGGGTCTTCTCAAAGGTCTCCTTGTTGAAATGGATCATGCTGTATCTTCCTTTCTTTTGTAGGGGCGGCCTGTGGCCGCCCTCTGAAATTTTGCCGCTCAACAGGGGCGACCCCGGGCCGCCCTTACGGATTTGCGTCCAGATACTCACAGGCGGACAGGGCGGCCACATGGCCCTCCCCCACCGCCTTGGACACCTGGAGGGGCCCGCCGGTGCAGTCCCCGGCGGCAAAGACCCCGGGAATGTTGGAAGCCATGCGGCGGTCCACCTTGATAACCCCCTCCTCTGTCGCCAATGTGGGCAGCAGGTCGACGGGGGCCACCACCCGGCGGAGGATGAATACCCCGGCACAGGGGAGGAGCGCGCCGTCCGCCTCCAGCCCGGTAACAGTCTGTTCTCCCTTTATGGCCAGCTTTCCCGCCTTCACATAGGGGATCGTCTCATCCAGTCCCTGGGGCTGCCGGGGCGAGACATAGACCACCTGACAGCCCAGGCTGCGGAGGTAGTTGGCCTCCTGGGGGGCGTCGGGGGCCAGACCCACCACGGTGACAGGGCGGTTCCGGTAGAGCATCCCGTCGCAGGTGGCGCAGTAGCTCACCCCCCGGCCTAAGTATTCCGCTTCACCGGGGTATTTCGCCGCCCGCACCACGCCGGGGGCCAGAATCAGCGCCCGCCCCTGATAGACCTGACTGCCCACCGTGAGGGAGAAGCCGTTCCAGGCCAGCAGAGACAGGGCCTTGCCGGTCACAAATTCCGTACCCAGCGCCTCCGCGTGGCGGAAAAGCTCCTCCAGCAGCTCCAGCCCCGTCCGCCCGGGGAGTCCGGGGTAGTTGTCCACCCGCTCCGCCTTGGCCAGAGGGCTGTCCTGCCAGGGATTTCCAATCACCAGAACGCTCTTGTCCCGGCCCCGGGCGGCGATGGCCGCCGCCAGCCCCGCCGGGCCGCTGCCCAATACGATGATATCATAGCTCATACGATTCCCCCCTGTACCTCCATATTATACCCTATTTTCTTTTCTGGAACAAGAGCTTTCAGGAAATACTTGCAAGAACGGCCTTTCTGGTGTAAAATATCCCCATTGACAAAGGAGGAGAGAAGCCCATGTCTGACGAGATCAAAACCGCCGCCGGGGAGGAGACCCCGGAGAGCCAAAACTTTATCCACCAGTTCATCACGGAGGACATCGCCGAAGGGGGCCGCTTTGCCGGGATGCAGGTCCACACCCGTTTTCCCCCCGAGCCCAACGGCTATCTGCATATCGGCCACTGCAAGGCCCTGATTATCGACTTCGGTTCCGCCGAGAAGTTTGGCGGTATTTGCAACCTGCGCATGGACGACACCAACCCCGCCAAGGAGGACACCGAGTTTGTGGACGCCATCCAGGAAGACATCCACTGGCTGGGCTTCGACTGGGGAGACCGGTTCTTCTATGGCAGCGACTACTTTGAAAAAACCTATGAGCTGGCCGTGGGCCTCATCAAGAAGGGGCTGGCCTACGTCTGCGAGCTCACCCCCGAGCAGTTTCGGGAGTACCGGGGGGACGTGAACACCCCCGCCCGCTCCCCCTGGCGGGACCGGCCTATCGAGGAGAGCCTGGACCTGTTCCAGCGGATGAGAAACGGGGAGTTCCCCGAGGGCAAGTACACCCTCCGGGCCAAGATCGACCTCAGCAGCGGCAACTTCAACATGCGGGACCCGGTACTCTACCGCATCCGCTATATCGAGCACCACCGCCAGGGCACCAAGTGGTGTATCTTCCCCATGTATGACTTCGCCCACCCCATTCAGGACGCCCTGGAGGGCATCACCCACTCCCTCTGCTCCCTGGAGTATGAGGACCACCGGCCCCTCTATGACTGGGTCATCAACAACACCGACGTGCCCTCCAAGCCCCGGCAGATCGAGTTTGCCCGGCTGGGCATCAATTACACGGTGATGTCCAAACGGAAGCTGCGCAAGCTGGTGGAGGAGAACTATGTCTCCGGCTGGGACGACCCCCGCATGCCCACCCTGTGCGGCCTGCGCCGCCGGGGCTACACCCCCGCCGCCATCCGCAGCTTCTGCGACCGCATCGGCGTGGCCAAGAACACCTCCACGGTGGAGTACGCCTTTTTGGAACACTGCCTGCGGGAGGACCTGAACGACCACGCCCGGCGGGTGATGGCCGTGCTGCGGCCTGTCAAGCTGGTAATCACCAACTACCCTGCCGGAAAGACCGAGAAGCTCACCGTGGAAAACAACCCTCTGGACCCCTCCGCCGGGACCCGGGAAGTGGATTTCTCCCGGGAGCTGTGGGTGGAGGCGGAGGACTTCCTGCCCGAGCCCGTGCCCAAGTACAAGCGGCTCTACCCCGGCGGGCCTGAGTGCCGGCTGAAGGGAGCCTACCTGATTAAGTGCGTGGGCTATGAGACCGACGAGGCGGGCAATGTCACCGAAATCGCCGCCGAGTACGACCCGGACAGCCGGGGGGGCGACCCCGCCGACGGCCGGAAGGTGAAGGGGGCCACCATTCACTGGGTAGACGCCGCCACCGCCGTAGACGCGGAGGTCCGGCTGTATGACAGCCTGTTCGACCACCCCGACCCCGACAGCGGGGACAAGGATTTTCTGGACTGCCTGAACCCCGGTTCCCTGGAGGTGCTGAAGGGCTGCAAGCTGGAGGCCTCCCTGGCCGCCGCTCAGCCGGCGGACCGGTTCCAGTTCCTGCGTCTGGGCTACTTCTGCGCCGACAGCAAGGACTCCAAGCCGGGCGCCCTGGTCTTTAACCGGGCTGTCAGCCTGAAGGACGGCTTCAAAGACCGAAGCCGATAAAAACATCTGTCACACGGCGGCGGGCCTGGCCCGCCGCCGTGCGTTCGGGCGGAGGGACCATCTATGGATCAATATTCTGTCCTGAAACAATATTTCGGCCACACCCAGTTCCGCCCCGGACAGGAGACGCTGGTAAACGGCATCCTGGCGGGCCGGGACGCGCTGGGCATCATGCCCACCGGCGGCGGAAAATCTCTCTGCTACCAGATTCCGGCGCTGCTGCTGCCGGGCATCACCCTGGTAATCTCCCCCCTGATCTCCCTGATGAAGGACCAGGTGGTGGCGCTGACCGCGGCGGGGGTGCCCGCCGCCCTGTGCAACAGCTCCCAGAGCCTGGAGGAGTCTCAGGCGGTGTGGAGCGGCATCCGGCGGCGGGCCTACCGGCTGCTCTATGTGGCCCCGGAGCGGCTGGAGCGGCCCCGGTTTGCCGATCTGATGGCCGGACAGGACATCTCCCTGGTGGCGGTGGACGAGGCCCACTGCATCTCCCAGTGGGGCCAGGACTTCCGGCCCAGCTACGTCCGGATCGCGGACTTTGTAAACACCCTGCCCCGCCGGCCAGTGGTGGCCGCCTTTACCGCCACCGCCACCGCCCAGGTCCAGGAGGACATTGTGCGCCGTCTGGCCCTGGAGGACCCGGTGCGGACCGTCACCGGGTTTGACCGGCCCAACCTGTTTTTCGACGTGCAGAAGCCCAGGCGCAAGGACAGCGCCCTGCTCTCCCTTCTGGCCCAGCGCCGGGGGCGCAGCGGCATCGTCTACTGTGCCACCCGCAGCGGGGTGGAGAAGGTATGGGCCGCCCTCAACGGACAGGGCATCCCCGCCGCCCGCTACCACGCTGGCCTGCCCGAGGAGGAGCGGCGGCAGAACCAGGACGACTTTCAGTTTGACCGGAAAGCGGTTATGGTGGCCACCAACGCCTTTGGCATGGGAATCGACAAATCCAATGTCAGCTTTGTGATCCACTACAACATGCCCAAGAACCTGGAGTCCTACTACCAGGAGGCGGGCCGGGCCGGCCGGGACGGGGAGGCGGCGGACTGCATCCTCCTCTACAGCGGCGGGGATGTCACCACGGCAAAATATCTCATTCAGCACAGCGCCGACGGCGGCGAGCTGCCCCCGTCCGAGCAGGAGGAGCTGCGCCGCCGGGACCTGGAGCGGCTGCAGATCATGGTGGACTACTGCAAGACCAACCGGTGTCTCCGGGGGTACATCCTGGACTACTTCGGCCAGGATCACCCGGAGCGGTGCGAAAATTGCGGCACCTGCCAGGGTGTTTTTACCGAGGCGGATGTCACCGTCCAGGCCCAGATGATCCTGTCCTGCGTCAAGCGGGTGCGGGACAAGCTGGGCTACTCTGTGGGAGCCGGGCTGATCGTTCAGGTACTCCGGGGCGGGAAGAACCAGCGGGTCCGGGAGCTGGGCCTGGACGCCCTGCCCACCTACGGGCTGATGCGGGAGACCTCCCAGGAGCAGCTGCGGGCCCTCCTGGACTGCTTGAGCGCCAAGGGCTATGTGTTTACCGAGCCCGTCCACTCCACCCTGCGCCTGGGCGCCTCGGCGGCCGGGGTGCTGTTCCATGGGGAGCGGGTCACTATGCTGTCCCAGCTGCGCCCGCAGGAGGAGCCGCTGCCCAGACAGGAGGACAAGGCCTCTCCGCCTCCTGCGGACGAGGGACTGCTGACGGCGCTGAAAGCCGTGCGGAACCGGATCGCCCAGCGGGAGAATGTCCCTGGCTACATTGTCTTTTCCAACGCCGCCCTGGCGGACATGGCAGCCCGGCGGCCCCGCACCATCGACCAGTTCCTGGAGGTATCCGGCGTGGGCCAGGTGAAGGCCGCCCGCTACGGGGAGGCATTTCTGTCAGCCATCGCCGCCTACATTGAGAAGCACTGACCAAAATTTTCGCTTTCATGGACATGCGGAGCGCCGCCCGATGGGCGGCGCTCCGGCGCATATTATACTCGCTTCCAGCTGGCCCCGCCGGGCAGGTCGGTGACCTCGATGCCCTGGGCCTTGAGCTCATCCCGGATCCGGTCGGCCTCGGCAAAGTTTTTCGCCTTTTTAGCCTCGTACCGGGCCATAACCTGGGCATCCACAGCGGGGTCGCCCTCACCGGTGATGGTATAGTCCCCCTGAGAGGCGGTCTTCTGTTTCTTCTGCTCCTCCCGGACGGCCGCCGCCTTGTCCAGCAGGGACAGGGACAGCACCTGGTCGAAGCTGTCCAGAATGGCCAGGCGGGTGGCGCCGTTGGTTTTAGCCTTGAGGGCGTCATACAGGGCGGTGACGCCCAGAGCGGTGTTCAGGTCGTTGCCCACCTGGGCGCAGAATTTTTCCCTGTATTGGCCCACAGCCGCCTCGTCCACGGGCCCGTCATCGGGGTCCAGGGCCGCGATTTTGGCGATGAGCTTCTGGAAAGCCCCGGCGGCGTTGTCCAGGTTCTCCCAGGTGAAGACCAGCCCCTTGCGGTAATGGCTCTGAAGGCAGAAGAACCGGTAGACGATGGGGTCGTAGCCCTTCTCCTCCAGCAGGGAGACGGTGAGGAATTCCCCCTTGGACTTAGACATTTTTCCGCTGTTCGTATTCAAATGGTGAACATGGAACCACTGCCGGCACCAGGGATGGCCGATGTAGCTCTCCGACTGGGCAATCTCGTTGGTGTGGTGGGGGAATGCGTTGTCGATGCCGCCGCAGTGCAGGTCCAGATACTCACCGTTGTATTTCAGGGAGATACCGGAACACTCGATATGCCAGCCGGGGTAGCCCACCCCCCAGGGGGAGTCCCACTTCAGGGCCTGGTCCTCGAATTTGGACTTGGTAAACCAGAGGACAAAGTCGTTCTTGTTCCGCTTGTTTACGTCCTCCTCCAC
The DNA here is from genome assembly GCA_910578735.1 of uncultured Oscillospiraceae bacterium. Taxonomy (GTDB): domain Bacteria; phylum Bacillota; class Clostridia; order Oscillospirales; family Oscillospiraceae; genus Lawsonibacter. The sequence goes on along the minus strand of CAJTSQ010000018.1, from coordinate 8,676 downwards.
GCCCTCCCGGACGCCCACCGCCAGGTCCTCCTCGTCGTGGGCGTTGAAGATATAGTACCGCTCCAGCTTGGAGGTGTCGAAGTACACATTGCCCCCGGCCAGATAGGCGTAGCCCTTGTCGATGAGGCCTGACACGATCTTGATAAACTCATCAATGAGGCCGGTGGCAGGCTGGACCACGTCCGGGGTCTTGATGTTCAGCTTGCGGCAGTCATCGAAGAAGGCGTCGGTGTAGAACCGGGCAATCTCCATCACGGTCTTGTGTTCCCGTTTGGCCCCCTTGAGCATCTTGTCCTCGCCGGTGTCGGCGTCGGAGGCCAGGTGTCCCACGTCGGTGATGTTCATCACCCGGTTCACGTCATAGCCGTCGTAGCGCAGGAACTTCTCCAGTACGTCCTCCATGATGTAGGAGCGCAGATTACCGATGTGGGCGAAGTGGTACACCGTGGGCCCGCAGGTGTACATCTCCACATGACCGGGGGTATGGGTGGTAAATTCTTCCTTTTTATGGGTGGCACTGTTGTATAATTGCATGGTTTTCTCCTCCTCTGTTTGTAGGGACACATCACGATGCGTCCGTTTTCTGATCATTCATTCGGGCGGACGCTCTGTAAAGCGTCTCTACAGCGGTATTACCACCTGGGTAAAGAAAAGGTCCTCCTGCTGGACAAAGCGAATCATCCCATCATATTTATCTAAAACACGCCGGATACTTTTCAGCCCCTGCCCGCCGCCGGGCTTGGTGGTGACAGGCCAGTCGTCCTTCATCCGGACGGGGCCGGAGACGGAATTTTTTACCTCAATCAGCAGAGATCCATTCCTGATCCAGGCGGCGACAGAGAGCTGGGGATTTTCAAGCCCCTGGACAGCCTCACGCGCATTTTCCAAAATATTGCCCAATACGATGGCAAACTCCGGCCCGTTAACAGACATCTCCTGAGGAATGGCAGTCTGCACAGAAAACGGGATGCCCTCCTCCTTGCACCGGCGGGCCGTAAGACGAAGCAGGGCGTCTGCCACGTGGTTATCGCAGTAGCTGTCCAGGGCCGCGGAGTCCAACTGGGCTTGGTACTGCAACAAATAATCTTTCGCCCTAGCGTACTCCTGCCGCGTGATATAGTCGTCAAGCAGGGCAATATGGTGGCGGATATCGTGGCGGTAGGCCTTGGCCTGAGCCACAAACTCCCGCTCGGCGGTCAGGCGGCTCTCCAGCAGCTTCCGCTGGATCTCCGTCTCCCTGGCGGCCTGTTCCCGGCCCATCAGCGAGATCACGCGGGCCGCGACGAGGTAGGCAGAGGAGATCAGAATCATGAGAATCCCCGACACAGCCAAACGAATCCACACATCCGCCTGCCAAACGGAAAAGGACAGGGCGGAGATATACACCGTCGTACAGGAGATGCAGGAAAAGATTGCGGGACTCCGCCAGCCCATGTCAAGGTTCTCTGTCTCATGGAACCGGTCTCTGAAGGGACCGAACCGCAAAACGATCCAGTAGAGCGCCATAAAAACAGTGCGGATTCCAGCGGTACCGTAGTGACTCCCGCCAAAAAATATCTGGGAGAAGCAGCTGGCAAAGGTGAGCAAAAACATGAAATACGTGCCATAGACAGAAAAGGCAAACAGGCTCCGCATCGGGGTTCCCGCCGCGAGGAATACATACATACCGCCGTACAGGATCAACGTAATCAGCGCTTCCACCACCAGGATCACATTTACGTTTTTCTCCCACCATATGAGCGGCGCGGCCAGCACTGTCCCCAGCACAAACATCCCAAACCATGCCGCAAAACAGACCCGCTGGCCAAAGCGGCAGTTTGTAATCAGGGAAAGCAGCAGTATATGGCAGAAAAGGCCAAAGGAAAACCGAAAAAGCAGCGCAAAAAAGTTTTCCATCTTCTCCCTCCTCCAAACTTCCGTCTCCCTGCGCGGCAGTGAAACGCAAACATCACCACCCTATCTTTTCCGCTCCAAAAACGCTTCATCCAGCAGTTTTTCCACCAGCTCCAGCCGGGCGTTGATGGCGGACAGCTTCTCCAGGGTGGGGTTGTTGACGCTGATTTGGTCCACATCGTCGGCGTAACGGGTGGAGCGGCCGGCGATGCGGACAATCTGAGCGGGTATGCCCACGGCGGTGGCGTCCTCCGGGACCTCGGAGAGTACCACGGCGTTGGCGGCGATGCGGGCGTTGTTCCCCACCTTGAAGGGACCCAGCACCTTGGCCCCGCAGGAGATGAGTACGTTGTTGCCGATGGTGGGGTGGCGCTTGCCCTGGTCCTTGCCGGTGCCGCCCAGGGTGACCCCGTGGTAGATGAGCACGTCGTCCCCCACCTCGGCGGTCTCGCCGATGACGATGCCCATGCCGTGGTCGATGACGAACCGCCGGCCGATCTTGGCCCCGGGGTGAATCTCGATGCCCGTCCAAAACCGGGACCACTGGGAGACTACCCGGGCCAGAAATCTCAGCTTGCGGCAGTACAGCCAGTGGGCCAGCCGGTGGTAGATGGTGGCGTGAACACCCTGGTACAGCAGAAAAATCTCCAGCTTGGACCGGGCCGCCGGGTCCCGGCGCTGGTAGGCCTCCAGCATCTCGTTTAATGCTTTGAACATGGTTGACCTCCATCCAAATGTGTGTAGGGGTGCGCACTGCGCCCCCGCAGGCGGACAATGTCCGCCCCTACAGCGCCTCTTTTCCAACGAGAGAGGCAAAACAAAAACGCCCCTATGCCCCTGCGGGCATAAGAGGCGATTACTCGCGGTTCCACTCTTATTTTTCGCTCAACAGGCCGGTATCGGGGCCAAGCCGGGCGGCATTGCCCGCCGCGCTCCCGGACGCACTTCACATTCTGCCGGCCCGGACCCCCTTGCAGCCGGTGAGGGGCCCTCTCTGTTGGCCGGATAAGACGCTACTCTTCCGTTCTTTGCGCTGATAGTATCAGTATATTAGCATTTCGCGTCTGATGTGTCAAGCTCTGTGCGGGTAATTTTGAAAAAACGTGTGGAAAACTTACGCAGTCAGGGCCAACTCCTCCCGGGCCTCCCGCTCGTTGTCGGCGGAGAAGCAAAACCGCCCCGCCCAGTCGTAAACTTCTACGTGACCTCTCACCCAAACAATGTTATAATCCATAGTGTCTTGCTCCTTTCCTGTATTGTGACCTTAGTATACAAGAGGAGCAGTCCTATAAACCGGACTTTTCTTTGAGGGGAGGGTATTTAATTGGACACCATCTTTTACACGGTTCGCGCCATCAACGGCGATTACGCCGACCTGGTGACGGACGACGGGCAGGAGCACTCCATCACCATGTTCCTGCTCCCGGAGGGCACCACCCTGGGCAGCCGGCTGAAGCTGGAGAACTTTCAGTGGGAGCTACTCTAAAAAATCCCGGCCGCAGGGCCGGGATTTCAGATCGTATAGGTCAAAAATATCTCACCGCCAAATTCCAGCATCCGCTCCTGGGCCTCCCGGGCCCGGGCCTCATCTTCGAACAGACCGAAAGCGGTGGGGCCGGTGCCGCTCATGCTGGCTCCCAGGGCCCCGCACTGAATCAGCGCGTTTTTGACGTCGTTCACCCGGGCCCGCTGGCGGTCGGGCAGGGCGTCCTCAAAGACGTTGTACATCCGCCGGGCCACCCCGGCCAGGTCCCCCGCCTCCAGGGCGTCGATAGCCCCCTGGGTGTCCGGGCGGCAGCGCAGGCGCACGCTGTCGATCTTGGCGAACAGTGCTGGGGTGGAGATGGAGAACTCCGGCTTGCACAGCACCACCCAGCACCGGGGCAGGGTGGGCAGGGGGGTTAGAATCTCCCCCCGTCCCTCGGCCAGGGCGGTGCCGCCCATGACGCAGTAGGGCACGTCGGAGCCCACCAGCGCCCCGATCCTGGCCACCGCTTCCGGGCTCAGACAGGCATCCTCCATCTCGTTCAGCGCCCGGAGGACGGCGGCGGCGTCGCTGCTTCCCCCGCCCAGGCCGGCGCAGACGGGGATGTGCTTCTTGATGGTGATATCCAGCCCGTTGACGTTACCGCTGCGCTTCAAGTCCTCCACAGTCCACTTGCCTGGCTCCTGAGAGACCTCGCACTCATACCAGCGCAAAGCGGCCTGAGCGGCCAGGTTCTTCTCGTTGTTGGGCAGGAAGTGGAGGTTGGTGCATATCCGCAGCTCCCCCGTCTCGTTGTATTCCAGGTTGAGGACGTCGGCCAGCTCCACCGACTGCATAATCATCCGCAGGTCGTGGTAGCCGTCGGGCCGCTTGCCCAGCACGTCCAGAGTCAGATTCAGCTTGGCGTTGGCCCGTACTTCCATAACGGCTCCCTCCTCTTTAGAATGCCCCGCCCAGGTGGGCGGAGCCCACATTTATTTTCTAATCTTTCTCGCCTCTAAGTAAAACCGCTTGTCCTGGGCCCGGCCCACCGAGAAGGTCTTCCGGGGCAGAACGCCGTCCCGCACAATGGCGTCAAACAGCTCCTGCCAGTCGGGCGGGGGCAGCAGGAAGGCCACCGCGTCCTCCCGCTCCTGAGCCAGCTGCCTGGCCTCCTCCTCCCCGTGGATGTAGTCGATCCGGGCCCTGGGGTTGGCCGCGACGTAGTCGTCCAAAAAGCGCTGGAGGGTGTCCACCGGCAGCTGGGCGGCGGGCTCCTTCACGGTAATCTCCCCCTGGCTCCAGCGGTTGATGGCAAAGGGGAGGACATGCCCCTCTCCTCTCCCCTGGACGACGGAGGGGTAATAACGCATGAGGGCATCCAGCAGTTCCTCCGGCTTCACGCCGAAAACCACCCGGTGGATGGGTTCCAGCTCCACCGAGCCGTCGTAGAAGCTGACCAGCTCACACAGGGCGTAGCGGGAGGGCAGCTCAGGCCACTGGGAGGGGTCGGTGAGGCCCTTGCGCCGCTCGTAGCACTCCTTGGCGGCGGCCAGGGAGTGGTTGCCGTCCCCCACCACAAAGAGCAGGCCGTCCCGCTCCCGGTCCGCCCACACCTTCCACGCCTGGATGGCCTGGGCGGTCTGTTCCTTTTGCTTCTCGGTCAGCAGCCAGCCCTTGATATGGCCGCCCTCCTCCATCAGGTCGAAGTCGTAGAGCAGCTCCATCTCCCCCGTCTGGCTGGACAGGGGCGGGATGATATCGTTGCAGTCGGCCAGCAGCATGGCGTGGGGCAGCTCGATGGGAGCGTTTTTCCGCACCGCCACCCGGGGCGGAATGCGGGCCATCACCGTGCCCTCGGTGGCCCGGACAGCGGCCTTGGACCCCGGCTCGTAGTCATACTGCTCCAGATCCACCATACCCACCAGTCCCCGGCGTACGCCGCCGTTGGACAGGGTGCGCTCCACATAGATCAGGGCGTCGGGGTACTCCTGGAACCGGCCCTCCCGGAGATAGCGGCTCATGTTGCTGTTGATCTCCATAATGTCCGTCTCCACGCTGGGACCCTCCAGGCAGCTCTCGGGCAGAATCAGCCGCAGAGTGGAGGGGGCCTGGCCCACCCGGTCCTCCACCCGCTGCCAGTACTCGGGCCGGGAGGTGTACTGGTCGCAGGCCACCACCGACCAAAGGGACAGGTCGCAGTCCCGGGGCAGCAGGATATCCGCCGGTTTAAACGGCAGGCCTTCAAAAATATCGTTCATGGAGGTCACTCCTCTTTCTTTTGCTCTAACAGCTTATCCAGTTTTTTCTCCACATTGTCCAGCCGGACCGTGAGCTTCTGATAGGCCGTAACAAAGGCCGTAACAATACCCGCCAGCAGGAGGAAGCCGACCACAAGGTAGGCCATTTCTCCAATCAGCATCCCAAGCCAGCCCAACAGTACCACAGCGGGGATGGTGCAGAGGAACATAATCAGCAGTACGATCCAAAACATGGAGGCGCTCCTTTCTGAGCGTCAGTTCCACGCTCCCTCGATGGCGGACAGCAGCTCGCAGAACTCCTCAAAGGCGGGCAGCTCAGGGTGGGCGGCCTTAATGGCCTCGGTGGACTTGAACAGGAAGCCCGCCTTGCTGGCCTGAATCATGGCCAGGTCGTTAAAGCTGTCCCCGGCGGCGATGGTCTCGTAGCCCATAGACTGCAAAGCCTTCACGGTGGTCAGCTTGGACTTCTCACAGCGCATTTTGTAGCCGGTAATCTCCCCGTTCTCCGCCACCTCCAGGGTGTTGCAGAAGATGGTGGGCCAGTTCAGCTTCTCCATCAGGGGCTTGGCGAACTGCTCAAAGGTGTCGCTCAAAATGATAACCTGGGTCTCAGCGCGCAGCTTGTCCAGAAATTCCTTCGCCCCGGGCAGGGGGTCGATCTTGGCAATCACCGCTTGGATCTCCTTCAGGCCCAGGCCGTGCTCCTTCAGGATGCCCAGCCGCCAGGTCATCAGTTTGTCGTAGTCGGGCTCGTCCCGGGTGGTGCGGCGCAGTTCAGGGATGCCGCTCTCCTCAGCAAAGGCGATCCAGATCTCCGGGACCAGGACGCCCTCCATATCCAAACACACAATATTCATCGTTAACCCTCTCGTCCTTGTTTTCTTCTCAAATTGGTCAGGAAATTATCCATCCGGGCCACCGCCTCGGCGATATCCTTCATAGAGGCGGCGTAGCAGGCCCGGACAAAGCCCTCGCCGCCGGGACCGAAGGCGGAGCCGGGGATGACGGCCACCTTCTCCTCCAGGAGGAAGCGCTCGCAGAACTCCTCGCTGCTCAGGCCGGTGGAACGGATGTCGGGGAAGACGTAGAAGGCCCCCTTGGGCTCAAAGCAGCTCAGGCCGATGCGGTTCAGGTTCTCCACCAGGTAGCGCCGGCGGCGGTCGTACTCCTCCCGCATATGCTCAATGTCCGGGTCACCGTTGCGCATGGCCTCCACGGCGGCATATTGGCTGGTGGTGGGGGCGGACATGATACCGAACTGATGCAGCTTGAGGGCCTGTTGGATGATGGGGGCGGGGCCGCAGAGGTAACCCATCCGCCAGCCTGTCATGGCGTGGCTCTTGGAGAAACCGTTGACCACCAGCGTCCGGTCATACATATCGGTGAGGTTGGCCGGGGAGACGTGGCGGCGGCCATAGGTCAGCTCGGCGTAAATCTCGTCAGAGATGACCATGATATCGGTGTCCCGCAGCACCTCGGCAATGGCCTCCAGGTCCTTGCGCTCCATCGTACCTCCGGTGGGGTTGCAGGGGAAGGGCAGTATCAACGCCTTGGTCTTGTCGGTGATGGCCGACCGCAGCTCCTCCGGGGTGAGGCGGAACTCATTCTCCGCCTTCAGGGGCAGGTATTTGGGCACTCCTCCCGCCATCTCGGCCAGGGGGCCGTAGCAGACAAAGGAGGGCACGGGGACGATGACCTCATCCCCCGGCTCCAGCAGCACCCGCATGGCCAGGTCGATGCCCTCGCTGCCCCCTACAGTGACAATGACCTGGCTGGCATAGTCATACCGCAGGTCGAAGCGCCGCTCCAGATAGGCAGCAATCTCCCGGCGCAGCTGGAGCAGGCCGGCGTTGGAGGTATATTTGGTACGGCCCCGCTCCAGGGAGTAGATGCCCGCGTCCCGGATGTGCCAGGGGGTGACGAAGTCGGGCTCGCCGATGCCCAGAGAGATGGCGTCGGTCATCTCCTCCAGGATATCGAAGAACTTCCGGATACCGGAGGGCTGGATATTCTGGATTCTCTTGTTGAGGATGTTATCATAATTCATACGAAGATATACTCCCTTTCCTCCGGGTCCTGGGGGCGGAACACCAGATGCTTTTCCTTATATTTTTTCAAAATGAAGTGGGTGGCCGTGCCGGTGACTCCCTGGATGGGGGCCAGCCGCTCGCCCACGAACTGGGCCACCTCCCGCAGGGTGCGGCCTGAGATGATAACGGTCAGGTCGAAGGAGCCGCTCATAAGATACATGCTCTCCACCTCGTCATACTGGTAGATGCGCTCGGCGATGCGGTCGAAGCCGTCCTTGGACTGGGGGGTGACGTTGACCTCGATGAGGGCGGTGACCGTCTCCTTGCGGACGTGGTCCCAGTCGATAATCGCCTGGTAGCCCAGGATGGTGCAGTCATTCTCAAATTCCTTAATGGCGGCCTTGGCCTCCTCCTCGCTCACTCCCGCGGCGGTGGCCAGCGCCGATACCGGCATAGTGCAGTCCTGCTCCAGCAGCTCCAGCAGCTTTTCCATGGTATTCCTCCTAAAATTGATACGGTCAATGGTTTGGTAGTTTATATTATACACGCTGTTGTAGAGAAAAACAATCCCAAAGATAAGGTAAATCCCCGGTTTTCACCGGGGATTTCTTGTGTTGCTCAAGCCAAGAATGTAATCTGTGCTGGTGTGATAATACTGCGCCAGCTTTATCAATGCCCAGACCGGAGTCTCCCGGATTCCCTTTTCATAGCGGCATCCCCCGATCCGTAAATGCAAGCCCCCGGCGCAGGCCAGGGGCTTGAAGTGTCTGCAAATATTGGGTTTTAGCCCAGGGTCACCAGCAGGTCATCGGTATTGACGGCGGTGCCCACAGAGGCAGCCACGGACTTGACGGTGCCGTCCACGGGGGCGGTAACCTCAATCTCCATCTTCATGGCCTCCAGAACCACCAGCACATCGCCGGCCTTCACGGCCTGGCCGGGCTTGCACTCCACCTTGAACACACTGCCGGGCATGGGGCTCTTTACAGCGGTCTCTCCGGCGGCGGGGGCGGCAGCAGGAGCTGCG
>CAJTSQ010000017.1 GCA_910578735.1 uncultured Oscillospiraceae bacterium | reverse complement strand
AGCCCCTGCGCCCCAGGGACTTGGCGGGTTTTTTGGTAGACATTTGGTAGACGGGGGGGGAACAGGCGCAAAAAAGGGCCATCCGGCGGGATGGCCCTGGAAGTTCTCTATTTAGCCTGGAATGCCTGAATTGCGGCGGCAGTTCGTGCATAATCTTCCGCAACCAGGGGCATCAGTTGGACAGCAAAATCGTAGTTTTTTGTCCGCAGCGCCTCGGTAATCTCATGGCTGGACTGATACAGCTTGGTAAAGCTGAGATTTTGGGCAACACCCTTCAAAGTGTGGGCTGCCCGGAAAGCCTCCTCATAGCTGCCCGCTTTCAAAGAGCTTTCCAGCAGCTGGAAGGACTGATCCGACAGGAACTTCCCGACAAATTTTGTTACCAGAGCTTCACTGTAGAGCCGGTTTAGAACATCCGTATAATCGCCGTCTAAGGCGGCATAGCATTCCTGGATGGTCATTGGATTTTCTCCTCTCCTTTTTGTTCGATCACTTTTCCGATGACACCCGTATACTGAGGGGGCTCTTCAAAGGACCACATGGCCTGACATATCAGCTGAACCGGGATTACCGCATCCCCAACGCGCATCTCGCAGCGGTACTCCAGGCCCGGCTGCTCCGGGGTGGTGCTGCGCAGCAGCTGGGCCAGCCGTGACAACTGTTCCCTCCCCAGCATCTCTATCACCTGTTCATTTCCGTAGGGATCTACTGTGACCTCCTCCAGGCCCATACGCCGGGCGCCCCAAGGGGAGAGCGTCAGCATGGGAGGCGTCTGTGTATATTCAAACTGAATTTCCTGGCACAAAGATGTAAAGAAACGGTGCTTGACCCGCTCATGCTCCAAACTGCGCAGGGTGCGTTCCGCAGTGGTCAGCTCCTCGTGCTGGAGCATCTCGGCCGCCGTATTCTCCATAATGCGCTGATCGCCCCGGGTTACGGTGTCCACCGCCATCTCCTGCTGAATCAGGTCGCTGCTCTCCACCAGGCACTCCAGAAGCAGAGGCTGGAACGTGCCGCACTCGCCGTTTAGAATCATAGACATGGCTTTTTCGTGGGAGTGGGCCGGCTTATAGACCCGCGCGCTGGTCAGCGCGTCATACACATCGGCCAGGGATACCACCTGGGCGGAGATGGGAATCTCCTCCCCAACCAGCCCGTCCGGATAGCCGCGCCCGTCGTACCGCTCGTGATGCCAGTGGCAAATCTCATAGGCGTATTTCACCAGCGGCTCATCCTGGGCGGGGACCCCCTTCATCATTTCCGCGCCCATCTGGGCGTGCTGCTTCATGATGGCGAATTCTTCGGGGGTAAACTTTCCCGGCTTGTTCAGAATCTCGGTGGGGATACCGATCTTGCCCACGTCGTGGAGCGTGGAGGCGTTGCTGATGAGGTTAATGGTCTCACGGTCCAGCTTATATTTGTCTGTCTTGCGCATCAGGCTCTTGAGCAAAATTTCCGTCATGGTCTGGATATGGAGGACATGCAGGCCGCTCTCCTCATTTCGAAATTCCACAATATGGCTGAGGATGGAGATCATCAGGTTGTTGACCTTTTCCTTTTGATAGATCTGCTCGTTGACCATGGCGGCCAGCCGGCGCTGCTTGGCGTAGAGCATCAAGGTGTTGATAACCCGGCGGCGTACCACCATCATATCAAAGGGGCGGCTGATGTAGTCGGTGACACCCATGTCGTAGGCCCGCTCAATAAATTCCCACGTGTTTTCCGCTGAGATCATGATAACAGGTACGCTTTCGATCCAGTCGTACTTGTTCATCGCGGACAGGACACCGAAGCCATCCACGTTTGGCATTACGATATCCAGCAGCACAAGGGAAATCTCCTGCTCCATCTGCTGCAAAGTGGCAATCGCCTGAAGCCCATCTTCCGCCTCGATAATATCGTAGGATTCCTCCAGCATGGAACGGAGGATGGAACGGTTCATCTCTGAGTCGTCGGCCACCAGAATCGTATATCGCTGTTCACTGGCTGAGGACATAGGGTTCACTCCTGTTCTGTTGATTGTTCGTCCCGGGCGGAGGGCCGCTCGGGCATCAGTTTGATTAAAGTAGAACACAGCAGTTCAATATTGATCGGCTTGGCCAGATGGGCGTTCATGCCGGCCTGGGCGGTCCGGTTGATGTCTTCCGCAAATGCGTTGGCCGTCAGCGCGATGATGGGGACCGTCCGGGCATCCGGCCGGTCCAGGGCCCGGATCGCCTCAGCCGCCTGACAGCCGTCCATCTCGGGCATCTGCATATCCATCAGGATTGCGTCGAAAAAGTGGGACTGGGCATTTTGGAAGGCCTCCAGCGCTTCCCGGCCGTTTTCTGCCGGGGTTACCGCCGCGCCACGCATCTGGAGCAGCTCGGTGGCAATCTCCATGTTCAGGAAGTTGTCCTCAGCCAGCAGGATATGCCGTCCCTCCAGCTGGATAACCGCTACGGGCTCCGCCTGCTGGAGAGAGGCGGGGGTGTCGCTGACATCGAAGGGCAGTGTGACGGAGAAGGTGGTTCCCTGCCCCAGGGTGCTGCTCACCGAAATCTGGCCCCCCATACGGGTCACCAGGTTCTTGACGATGGGCATGCCCAGGCCGGTTCCCATAATGGCCTTGGCCCCAAACCGGACCTCCCGCTCGTATGGGTCAAAGAGCTTGGGCAGGAACTCCTCCGACATGCCGGCGCCGGTATCCGTCACCACAAAGAGGTAGTTGTTGCGCTTTCCCTCGTCCATCTGACGCAGGGAGACGGACACCTGGTCGCCGGAATTGGTAAATTTCATTGCATTGGACACCAGGTTGTTGATAATCTGACCCAGCCGGGCGGGGTCACCCTTAATCATCTCATCCTTGATATCCATGGTCAGCGAAAACTGTTTCCCGCTGGTCTGGGCCTGGGCCTGGAAGGGGGAAGTCCAGGTCTCCATAGATGTTCGGAGGTTGAAGGATTTGATCTCCATGGAAATATTGCCCTGCTCCAAGCGGGATATCTCCAGGATGTCGTTAATCAAAGCCAGAAGCTGCTGGCTGGCCGCCCCAATCTTGTTCAGGTAGTCCACCATCTTATCCCGGTCGCAGTCATCCTGCAGGGCGAGTCCTGCCATGCCGATAATGATATTCAAAGGGGTGCGCATATCGTGGCTCATGACCGAGAAGAACTGCTTTTGAGACCTTTCACTCTGCTCTGCCGCAGCCAGCGCGCCCTTGAGCAGGTGGACCTGCTGCTGCTGCTCCTCCTTCTCCTTCTCGACATCACGGAAGCAGAGCACCACCTCATTGGGGATGCGCACCGGGTCGGTGAGTAGGCGCACGCTGATCCAGCGCTGAGTGCCATCCACCTGACGGAGGAACTCGCCGCCGAAGTCCCGCACCCGCTGGTCCACCAGCTTTTGGATATTCTCCAGGGAGAAGCTGTTGGAGAACTCCTCCCCTGTCCACTCGTCCAGGCTGGAGATAATGACCTGCAGCAAATCGCTGTAATTGCCCTGCCCCTCGCCCAGCTCCTGGATTGCAATGCTGGAGCCCTTCGTCATCTCATAAACGCCCGTTTTCACATTGATGCGGTAGATGGCGTAGTACATGTTTCCCAGCACCTGGACCGTCTCCGCGGTCCGCTTGGCCAGCCGGTTCAGTTTTCGATCCCGCAGCCACAGCACCACCGCAATGGACAAAAACAGGACCAGCCCTATGCCGTAATACAGCAAAATGTCCTGTACGCCCTGAAGCAGGGTATCATAGGGGACCGTGAGGATACACAGCCAGCCGTTGTCTGTATGCTGATAGTACAGACCCCGCTGAAGCCCCTGCATGCCGATGATAGAGTTATGTTTTCCGTCCAGCTCACCCCGCTTGATCCGGCTGAAGAGGTCCGAGGTATAGACCTGGATGTCCTCCTCGACCGCCTCAAAGGGTACGCTGTAATACAGCAGGCTGCCCTGGCGGTCCAAAACGTAGTAGGCGGCATTTAACGGCAGATCCTGAATGGTGTGGTTGGCCCGGAAATGGTCCAGCGGCACGTCGATGGCCACCGCGTTGCTGCTTCCGGCGGCGGAAACCGCGATGGTAACCACCTGCTGGCCCTGATTGGCCTGGCTGGTATAGGCGTTGGTAAAAATCACATCGCCGTTTGCCTCCATCGCCTGCTGATACCACGCCTGAATCTGGTAATCGTACTTCCCGTTTGGAGCGCCGGAGGCGGATATCACCCGTCCGTTCAGCACCCCGTATAAGTTCAGGCTGTTGGTGTTGTGGACGTTGATCAGGGAAGAACTCTTTTCAAGATAGTCCGCCAGCCAGGACTCGAATTCAGTCTCGGTTACGCCCTGACGGTCCATATCCTCCATATAATACATGGCCATGGTCAGGATGCGGTCATATTCTTTGAGCTGGCTGCTCTCGTCGTTGGAGTAGCTGGTGACCAGATTTTTTCCCATCGTTCTGGCGTTGTCCAGCAAAAGCTGCTGACTGAGAATCATGCCGGCTGCCGCTACCACGATAAACAGTCCTAAAATCCAGAGGAATCTCCAGCTGCTCCAGCTGGAGATTATGCCGCGCCGTTTGTTATGTCGCATATTGTATACTCCTTTTTGGTCAGATCCCCTCTGGCCGGAAACAGTTCCTTTCGCGGGGCAGCAGACAATCACTCAAGATATAGTATAGCACACCGTTATTAGGTTGTCAAAGCTAACCGCAGAGTTTTCAATTTAAAAATAAACATGAAGGCAAATACTTGTCAAGTGGAAAAAAAGACTATATAATAAATAAGTCATGCCTGAATTTTTCAGGCGGACCAATGATTTTGCACGATTTGGAGAGGATCAATATGGAACGCACCACCATTGCCGCTATTTTTGCCGACCAGGAGTGCCTGGGCGGGCAGTCCGTCACCGTGATGGGCTGGGCCCGGACCATCCGGGATATGAAGGGCTTCGGCTTTATTGAGCTCAACGACGGCTCCTGCTTTAAGAATCTGCAGGTGGTTATGGACGCCAACGTCCTGAGCAATTACAAGGAGATCGCCGGCCAGAACGTGGGGGCCGCGCTGATTGTCACCGGTCAGGTGGTGCTCACCCCCGAGGCCAAGCAGCCCCTGGAGATAAAAGCCGCCTCCATCGCCGTGGAGGGTCCCTCCACCCCCGACTACCCCCTGCAAAAGAAGCGCCACAGCGTGGAGTACCTGCGCTCCATCCAGCACCTGCGGCCCCGGACCCATCTGTTCTCCGCCGCCTTCCGGGTGCGGTCGGTGGCCGCCCACGCCATCCACTGCTTCTTCCAGGACCGGGGCTTTGTCTACGTCCACACCCCCCTCATCACCGGCTCCGACTGCGAGGGGGCGGGTGAGATGTTCCAGGTGACCACCCTGGACCTGAACAATCTGCCCCGGACGGAGGACGGGGGCATCGACTACTCCAAGGACTTTTTCGGCAAGCAGACCAGCCTCACCGTCTCCGGCCAGCTCAACGCCGAGAACTTTGCCATGGCCTTCGGCAATGTGTACACCTTCGGCCCCACCTTCCGGGCGGAGAACTCCAACACCCAGCGCCACGCCGCCGAGTTCTGGATGATCGAGCCCGAAATGGCCTTCGCCGACCTGGGCGACTATATGGACAATGCCGAGGCCATGATCAAGTATGTCATCACCACCGTGCTGGAAAGATGCCCCGACGAGATCGCCTTCTTCAACTCCTTTGTGGACAAGGGCCTGAAGGAGCGGCTGGAGCATGTGGCCTCCTCTGACTTCGGCCGGGTGAGCTACACCGAGGCGGTGGAGATCCTTAAAAAGAACAACGACAAATTCGACTTCAAAGTGGAGTGGGGCTGCGACCTCCAGACCGAGCACGAGCGCTACCTCACCGAGCAGGTGTTCCAGCGCCCGGTGTTCGTCACCGACTACCCCAAGGAGATCAAGGCCTTTTACATGCGCCTCAACGACGACGGCAAAACCGTGGCCGCCGCCGACTGCCTGGTGCCCGGCATCGGGGAGATCATCGGCGGCTCCCAGCGCGAGGAGCGGCATGAGGTACTGGAGGCCCGCATGGGCGAGCTGGGCCTGGACCCCCACGACTACTGGTGGTATCTGGACCTGCGGCGCTTCGGCTCCTGCCGCCACGCCGGCTACGGCCTGGGCTTCGAGCGGATGGTGATGTACCTCACCGGCATCAACAACATCCGGGACACCCTGCCCCACCCCCGTACTGTGGGCAACGCGGAGTTCTGATGAAGTCCGAGCTGCAAAAAATCCCCGGGGTGGGGCCTAGCATGGCCAGGCACTTGGAACGCATCGGCTGTCCCACCCTGGAATCCCTCCGGGGCCAGGACCCGGAGGAGCTGTACCGCCGGGACTGCCTGTCCCAGGGCTGTCAGGTGGACCGGTGCGTGCTCTACGTCTACCGCCTGGCGGTCCACTACGCCGAGTATGGAAGCTGTCCGCCCGGAAAGTCTAATTGGTGGGACTGGAAAGATTAACAGGCTTGGCCCCGGCGCATTTGCGCCGGGGCCGGTTTTATCCCCAATCATGGCGGTTGGTACTCAATCCATTGGCATAAAAAGTTTTGACAATCAATTCTATACGCTCGAAGCATTCGGGATCGTCCAGGGTATCATCGTTTAAAATCGTCTGATTTTTTTCCAAAATATACAGTGCATCTCCTTCCACTTCTAACAGCACGGGCATACAGTTCATCCTGAATGGAAAATTCCATATTCATCACCTCGAATTTCAATTATACCCGATATATCGGGCATATTCAAGATATTATATGGAAAATATAATGGGAAATCACAGGGAGGTGTTTCTTGTGATTTCCTATGCCCCTATGTGGGAGACCATGCGGAGGAAAAATATCACAACCTATACCCTCATCAAAGATTATAGTTTCAGCAAAGGCACACTGGATTCCCTAAAACAGGGGCGGAATATCTCTACTGTGACCTTAAATGATATTTGCAGGATTTTAGATTGCAGGGTGGAGGAGGTTTTGCTCTATATCCCGGATGAAATATAAGGTCTGCCGTTGGGATACGGCAGACCTGTTGTTTTATTTCACGATATTGTCCAGCTTTTCTCCGGCCAGATACCGGCGCAGGTTCTCCTGAGCCATCTCCACGCACTTCCTCCGGGTGATCTCCAGCCGCATCCCTCCGGCCACGTGGGGGGTGAGGAGCAGGTTGGGCACGTCCCACAGGGGGCTGTCGGGGGGCAGGGGCTCCGGGTCGGTGACATCCAGGGCGGCGCCCCACAGCTTGCCGCCCTGCATGGCCTTCACCAGGGCGTCCTGGTCCAGCACGGAGCCCCGTCCGGCGCTGATAAGAACGGCGTCGTCCTTCATCCGGGCGATGCGGCCGGCATTCATGAGCCCCGCTGTCTGGGGGGAGTGGGGCAGGGTGAGGGCCACCACGTCAGCCTGGGGCAGCAGGGTATCCAGCTCGTCCATGGCGCACACCTGGCTGAAGCCCTCTACCGGGCCGGTCACAGTCCGCTTCAGGCCGATGGTCTCAGCGCCCAGCCCCTGACACAGCCCGGCGAAGGCGGAGCCCACGTTGCCCGCCCCGACCACCAGGACGGTGCCGCCCAGGATGGTTTTCATCGTCCCCTCATCCTGCCACACGTGGGAGCGCTGGCTGTTCAGGTAGGCGGGCAGGCGGCGGCAGACGGCCATCAGGCCGGTGAGCATGTGCTCGGCCACGCTGCGGCTGTTGGACCCGCTGGAGGAGGTGAACAGGATTCCCTCCGGCAGCATATTCGTATACTCGTCGGTGCCCGCCCACATGGTCTGGAACCATTTGAGGCTGACGGCCCCTTTCATGACCTCCGGCCGGGGCCAGCCGAAGATTATCGTTGCGGCGGCCAGCTGTTCAGGGGTGACGGTGCTGCTGCGGGCGCAGACATGGACGGCATCGGGGGCGATGGCCTCAAATTCCTCGCGCTCCCCCTCATGGAGGGGAAGGAGGTTTAAAATATATTCAGACATAGGCGGCGCTCCTTTCAAATTTAGGCGGACAATATCCGCCCACTTTCCCATTATACCGGACCCCGCTCTGTGTGGCAAGTACCATTCTCCCTTTTCAGATTGGTGTTGTGCAGGAGTACAATACATGTTTCAAAAGGGACGTCCCATTCTTCGCCTTTACTCCCTGAACAAGCTGTGATAAAATAGAGCAAACCGCTATGAAAGGAGGCTGCCCCCGTGTCCGTCACCCAAGACACCCCGCTCACCGACCTCCCGGGCGTGGGGGAGGCCAGGGCCAAAAAGCTGGAGAAGCTGGGCCTGACTGCCGTCGGAGACCTGCTGGCCTACTATCCTCGGGACTATGAGGACAGGCGAAAGGTGTATGCCATCAAGGAGGCCCCCCTGGAGGGCCGGGTATGCATCGCCGCTATGGCCGCCGAGCACCCCAGGCTCTCCCGCATCCGGAAGGGGCTGGAGCTGGTCCAGGTGAAGGTGGCAGACCACACCGGAGCCCTCCACCTCACCTTCTTCAACCAGGGGTATGTGGAGCGGGCCATCCGGGCCGGGGAGGAGTATATCTTCTACGGCACGGTGGAGGAACAGGGCCGCCGCCGGTCTATGGTCAATCCCATCTTTGAGCGGCTGGGAAAGCAGTCCTTCACCGGCTGCATCATGCCCGTCTACCGGCTGACGGCGGGGATCTCCAACCATCTGCTGGCCTCCCTCACACGGCAGGCCCTCCCCTGCGCCGGAGGGCTGCCTGAGACCCTGCCTCCGTACATCCGCCAGGACCACCGGCTGGCAGCGGCGGAATTTTCCGTGAGGAATATCCACTTCCCGGAAGACGAGGAGGCCCTCGCCCTGGCCCGGCGGCGGCTGGCCTTTGAGGAACTGTTTTACCTGGCCGTGGGGCTCAGCTATTTGAAGACCCGCCGGGATAAGGGGGAGGCGGGCTTTGCCATCCCTCCCCGGCCCAAGGAGGAGTTCCTCTCCCTGCTGCCCTTCGCCCCCACCCGGGCCCAAAGCCGGGTGATGGACGAGGCGGCCGGGGATATGGCCTCTGGAAAGCCTATGAACCGGCTGGTTCAGGGGGACGTGGGTTCCGGAAAAACCGTGGTGGCGGCCTACGCCGGCTGGCTGTGCGCCAAGGGGGGGTATCAGGGGGCTCTGATGGCCCCCACTGAGGTGCTGGCCGAGCAGCATTACAAGTCCCTGTCCGCTTTGCTCTCACCTGCAGGGGTGCAGGTGGGACTGCTCACCGGCTCCCTGACCGCGGCGGAGAAGAAAAAGACCCAGGCCGCTCTGGCCGCGGGGGAGATCGACTTTGTGATCGGCACCCACGCCCTCATCGCTGAGAGGGTGGCTTTCCACAGGCTGGCCCTCATCGTGGCCGACGAGCAGCACCGGTTCGGGGTGGCCCAGCGGGCCGCCTTGGCGGCGAAGGGCGGGAAGGACACCGCCCCCCATGTGCTGGTCATGTCTGCCACCCCCATCCCCCGTACCCTGGCCCTCATCATCTACGGCGACCTGGACGTGTCTGTTATTGACCAGCTCCCCCCGGGGCGCACCCCCATCGCCACCTATGTGGTCCGGGAGGACAAGCGGCAGCGGATGTATCAGTTTGTCCGCCAGCAGACCGCCCAGGGGCGCCAGGCCTATATCATCTGTCCCGCCGTGGAGGAGAACCCGGATGCCGCCCTGCCCGGAGAGGAGGCCGCCGCTCTGAATTTGAAGGCGGTGAAAACCTATGCGGACAAGCTGCAAAAGGAGGTCTTCCCCGATCTGCGGCTGGGCATCCTCCACGGGAAGATGAAGCCCAGGGAGAAGGAGGAGGCCATGTCCGCCTTTGCCTCCGGCCGGACCCAGGTGCTGGTGGCCACCACTGTAGTGGAGGTGGGGGTGGACGTGCCCAACGCCTCCCTTATCATCATCGAGAACGCCGACCGCTTCGGCCTCAGCCAGCTCCACCAGCTCCGGGGACGGGTGGGGAGGGGGGAGCACCCCTCCCACTGCGTACTTATCACCGGCACCCGCAGCCTGGAGGCCATGGAGCGGCTGCACACTCTGGCCTCCACCACCGACGGCTTCAAAATATCCGAGGAGGACCTGAAAGCCCGGGGGCCGGGGGACTTCTTCGGCAACCGCCAGCACGGCCTGCCTCAGATGAAGCTGGCCGACCTGGCCGGAGATATGCGCCTGCTCAGCGAGGCCCAGGAGGCCGCCCGACAGCTGCTGGAGCAGGACCCCCAGCTCACTGCCCCGGAAAACCGCCCCGTCTGGGAGCGGGTGTGCCGGCTCTTTGCCGACACGCCGGATATTTTTAATTAGGAGTGGATGTTATGCTTACCCTTCGCGACCTCGTGCCGGAGGACCACGACCTGGTGGTTCCTATGGTGCAGGATTTTTATCACAGCGACGCGGTGGACCACCCGGTGGATGCCGCCATTCTGGAGCGATCCTTCCAGGACGCCGCCGACCCCGCCGAACCCCTGCTTCGGGGCCTGCTCATCCAGTGGGACGGGGAGGCCGCCGGCTATCTGTATGTCACCCAGTGCTACTCCGCCGAGGTGGGGGGCCGGTGTGTCTTTCTGGAGGAGGTATACCTCAAGCCGGAGTTCCGGGGCCGGGGACTGGGGGCCGCGGTGATGGCCTGGCTGGAGGAGGACTACCCCGCCGCCCGCCGCTTCCGCCTGGAGGTCACCCAGGCCAACCAGGGGGCCGTCCGCCTGTATCAGAGGGCGGGGTATCAATTTTTGCGCTACGACCAGATGGTATTGGATAAAACCAGATAGACGAGAGGAGAACTTATTATGACACATTTAGAAAAAGCCCGCCAGCTCCGGGCCTGCACCGACGTACATTTCAACTGCTGCCAGTCCGTGCTGGTCACCTTCGCCCAGGAGATGGGGCTGACTGAGGAGCAGGCCTATGACCTGGGATCCAGCTTCGGCTCCGGGATGCGCTGCGGCTCGGCCTGCGGCGCCCTCACCGGCGGGCTGATGGTGCTGGGCATGACCCACTATCCCCCGGAGGAGGTGGACAGCTTCCGGCGCAAATTCCTGGAGGACCACGGGGAGATCAACTGCGCCGCCCTGCTGAAGAAATCCCACGACGCGGGCATCCCCCGCAAGGAGCACTGCGACGGTCTGGTCTTTGACGTGGTGCAGATGCTGGAGTGAAAAGCTGCCAGGCGGGTGTCTCTGTTGCCCCCACGAAACCACACAGGGGCGCCCCGGCGGGGCGCCCCTGTGTGGTGATCTGGAAGGATGGATGAAAAAGGAATGATAGAGCGAAAGATTATAAATCTGCTGAAAAGCCGGCAAGAGCGGCAGCCGATTCTTCGTTAAATTTTTAACCCTTGCTCTGTCACACACTTTACCACTCCAGCCGGGGAAACGCCATCCCCAAATACATTATATAAAGTATTAGTAATTTGTTATTCATCTGCGCAGCGACCGATCAACCAAATTTGCCCCCAAAGGTAGCGCGGCAGAGAAGTATCTTTAGCATAGAGAGGAGCCTGGCCTTGAACACACTGCAGCAGCTTCCCATCCCCCTGCTGGTCTGGTATCGGGAGAACGCCAGGACACTCCCCTGGCGCAGCGATCCCACCCCATACCATGTGTGGGTGTCTGAAATCATGCTCCAGCAGACCCGGGTGGCGGCGGTGCTGGACTACTACCGCCGCTTTTTGGAGGCGGCCCCCCACGTGGCCGCCCTGGCCGCCCTGCCCCAGGACCAGCTGATGAAGCTGTGGCAGGGGCTGGGCTACTACAGCCGGGCCAGAAACCTTCAAAAGGCGGCAGGACAAATCATGACCAATCACGCCGGAGTATTCCCAAATACTTATGAGACTATCCGGGCCCTGGCCGGGGTGGGGGACTACACCGCCGGGGCCATTTCCTCCATCGCCTTCGGCCTGCCCGTCCCCGCGGTGGACGGAAACGTCCTGCGGGTAATTGCCCGGATCACCGGAGACAGCGGCGACATCACCACTCCCGCCATGAAGAAAAGGGTCACCGCCGCCCTGGCCGAGGTGATTCCCCTGGAGGCCCCCGGGGACTTCAACCAGGCCCTGATGGAGCTGGGGGCCACAATCTGCCTGCCCAACGGCGCGCCCCTGTGCGAGAAGTGCCCGGCGGCCCACCTATGCCGGGCCTTCCAGGAGGGCCGGACAGGGGAGCTGCCCGTCAAGTCGGCCAAGAAGGCTCGCCGGGTGGAGGAGCGCACTGTCTACCTCCTCTTTCAGGGGGACCGTGTGGCCCTCCGCCGCCGTCCGGACCGGGGCCTGCTGGCCGGGCTGTGGGAGTATCCCAACGAACCGGCGGACAGGACCGACTGGCCAGCCCGCTGGGGGCTGTCCCTCTCTCCGCTGGAAAAGGCGGGGACAGGAAAACACATCTTCACCCATATCGAGTGGCATATGATCGCTCTGGCCGGAGAGCTGGACGGTCCGGACCTGCCCGAGGGCTGGGTGTGGGCCGGCCGGGAGGAGCTGCGGGACACCTACGCCGTCCCCAACGCCTTCCAGAGCTTTTCCCGGCTTGTGGCCGACCGTCTGGGGCATTTTTGAGAGGAGGGCGCGCCATGATCTGCAATCTGTGCCCCCGGCGCTGCGGGGCCATCCGCACTGAGACGGAGGGGACCGGCTATTGTCGCATGCCCGCCCTTCCCGTCCTGGCCCGGGCCGCCCTCCACCATTGGGAGGAGCCACCCATCTCCGGCACCCGGGGCTCGGGGACGGTCTTCTTCTCCGGCTGCTCCCTGGGCTGCGTGTTCTGTCAGAATGAGAAGATCAGCCATCAGGATTTCGGCAGGCCTGTCACCCTGGACCGCCTGCGGGAGATCTGCCAGGCGCTCATTGATCAGGGGGCCCACAACCTCAATTTCGTCAACCCCACCCACTACGTCCACACCCTGGCCGCCCTGCTGGAGGAGTGGCGGCCCCCTATACCTGTCGTATTCAACACCGGCGGATATGACAGGGCGGAGACCCTGCGGGGGCTGGAGGGGAAAATTGACATCTACCTCCCCGACCTGAAATATCTGGACAGGGAGACCGCTAACCGTTACTCCGGGGCCTCCGATTACCCGGAGATCGCCCAGGACGCCATCCGGGAGATGGTCCGTCAGACCGGGCCCTGCCGGTTTGATGATAACGGTCTGTTATTAAGCGGTACAATTATACGCCACCTTATCCTCCCCGGCCAGCTGAATCAGGCCAAGGCGGTGATGGACTGGGTGGCCCGGACGTTTTTACCGGGGACGGTGCTGTTCTCCCTCATGAGCCAGTACACCCCCTGGGGGGACCTGTCCGCCCTCCCGGAGCTGAACCGCCGCCTGCGCCCCGGGGAGATGCGGGCCGCCCGGGAGTACATGGAAAATTTGGGTCTGGACGGCTTTACCCAGGAGCGGACAAGCGCCCGGGAGGAGTATACCCCGCCCTTCGATTTGACAGGAATTTGAGGCAAAAAACCGATTGCAACCAATAGTTGCCGGATAGTTGGTAGATTTTTGCTCAAAATTCGGTATGCTGGTCTTAGAGGTGATTCATATGACATTAGGCGAAAAAATCAAAGAACAACGAACCGCACATGGATTGTCCCAGGAGACGCTGGCCGAGACGATGGGGGTCAGCCGGCAGGCCGTCACGAAGTGGGAGGCCGACCAGTCCGCCCCCAGCTCGGAAAAGCTGATCGCCCTGGCTAAGCTGTTTCATATCTCGTTAGATGAGTTAATTGGCAATAAGGTAACATACAGCGAGGTCCCCCAGGGTAAAAAGCCCAATCCCATCCTGCGGACCAATCTGACCTGGCTGGCGATTGAGTGCCACGCTGCTTTTGGTTACGCCACCGCACAGCACCTATGGAGCGCGAGGGTCCACGGTTCAGATTTCGGCGCGGTCATTTTTTCCGCTGTTTTTCTGTTGCTGGCCTCCATATGGATGGCCTCCAACCACCGCTTCACCCAAGACCTGCAACAGCGAAAGAAAAATACACAAATTGAATTGCTGTACTGCTTGGTACAGCTGGGAATCGCGTTTCTCATCATGTACGCTGGAATCGGCCTTGTGGGCGGGTTGCTGATGCTCATCACAGCGCTGGTCTATATTCTGGTCATCAACCCCAAGTATATGAACCGGAAGCTGACCAAATAAGGACCAGATGAGGTGTGGAGAATGAAGGATTTTTGGGTTGCTCACTGGCTCCACTGCCCGCCTGAGAGGGAATTTGTCAACGGCCGGCGGGTAATTCTCAAAAAGCTGTGCTTCGGACCTGTGGAGTCCCGGATTTGGTTTGTCACCGAGGACGGCAGGTGCTGGTATGAGGAGAACATTCAAGAGGGCAGTCGGACGGGGGACCACTTCCTGGAGCCGGTCAGCAGAAAAGCCCTGCTGCGGCTTTTGGACAGTGAGATTGCCGTCTGTCAACGGCTGCAACAGTTGGAGGCGTGCGCCCTGTTTCAGGCGGAAAAAGAACGTTGACGCTAAAAGGAGCCTGACATGTCGTGTCAGGCTCCTTTTGTCGTTTTTCGGGTTATTCTGTTGACGTATAGGTAGCTTTCTGCTATAATTCGACACAAAGGAATGCCGGTTAAGGCGAGGGCGGTTTTGGCACACCTCTGCAAAGGGGGTGAGCACGATGACATTGACAGTTACATTCCACGTTCGTGGATACACAGTAACGATTCAGGTCAGGGTAAAGTGAAACCGCCACTCTGGCAAGTGACGGTTTCTTAGCTTTGCGTTAAGAAATTTTCCCTGTTAGGGCCAAACCGCCAGCGCCGGGCGATTCCCCTACACAACCGTAGCATACCACATTTTTGCGGGTGTGTCAAGTTGTGGGACGGCTCCGTTTCTTTGAGACGGGGCCGTTTTATTTATGGTAGGCCGACCCCTCGTTGATTTTAAATGCCCGGTAGATCTGCTCCAGCAGCATGACCCGGGCCAGGTGGTGGGGAAAGGTCATGGGAGACATGGACAGCTGGGTGTTGGCCTCCGCCTTGATGGAGGGGTGCAGGCCGTAGCTGCCGCCGATGATGAAAACCATATGCTTCTCCGGGCTGCGGCCCGGCACGGGGAACATCTGGGGAATTTCCTCGCTGGAGCGCATCCGGCCCTCCACGCACAGGGCCGCCACCCGGGAGCCGGGGGGGATTTTTGCCCGGATGGCCTCCCCCTCCTTGGCCAGGGCGTTGGTAATCTCACCCAGGGTGGGGTCCTTGGGCAGCTTGGCCTCGGGAATTTCCAGCACGGTCAGCTTGCAGTAGGCGGACAGCCGCTTCACATATTCGGCGCAGGCATCCTTATAGAATTTCTCCTTCAGCTTGCCCACGCAGATGAGGTAGACACTCAGCATACCGATACCTCCTTGGAGCTCCAGGTGGTTCCGACGGTATCCCTAGGGGCCACGGTCAGGGAGATGTCCCGCTCCGGGTCGCAGTCCATGGCCCGCAGCCGCAGAGACACCGCCTCATAG
Organism: uncultured Oscillospiraceae bacterium; assembly: GCA_910578735.1. Taxonomy (GTDB): domain Bacteria; phylum Bacillota; class Clostridia; order Oscillospirales; family Oscillospiraceae; genus Lawsonibacter. Next base: position 31,035 of record CAJTSQ010000017.1, on the reverse strand, counting down.
GCCCGGACGGGGGTGTTGTTGGTCTGGGACAGGTGGGCCAGGATGACAGCTCTCGTTCCGGACTCCACCGCAAAGGCGGCCAGCTCCGCCCCCGCCTCATTGGACAGGTGGCCGTAGTCCCCCAGGATGCGCTGCTTTAAGTAGTAGGGGTAAGGTCCAGTGCGGACCCAGTCCTCGTCGTGGTTGGTCTCACACACCAGCAGGTCGCAGCCCGCCGCCGCCCGGCGGACCTGGTCAGTGACATGCCCCAGGTCGGTGCACAGCACCATGCGCCCCCCTTCTCCGGCGATGGACCAGCCCACGCTGCCCGCCGCGTCGTGGGGGGTGGGGAAGGACTCCGCCCACAGAGGACCGAGCTGCACCCCGTCTCCCGGCTCTATCGGCTGAAACAGGTCCTTTACCTGGTCGCAGCGGTTTTTTCGGTACCACTCCTGACAGGTGGGGCGGGTGGCGTAGATGGGGGCCCCCGCCTTTTTGGTGAGCACCCGCAGGCCGGATACGTGGTCGCTGTGCTCGTGGGTGAGGAGGATAGCCGACAGTTGGTGGGGCATCACCCCCAGCTCCGCCAGGCCGGCGGTGATGCGCTTGGCGGAGATGCCCGCGTCCAGCAGGATGTGGGTGTCCCCGCAGGACACCAGAGCGGTGTTGCCCAGGGAACTGCTGGCCAGGGTGGTAAAGGTGAACACAGGCGTATCTCCTTTCAAAAGAAATGGGGGCGGCCTCTGGGCCGCCCCTGCCAATTTTTTATCCCGCTTGGGCCTGGTTCTCCTCCTCGGGGGTGTTGACGATCCGGATGTCAGCCCCCACGGCGGCCAGCTTCTCTACGATGGTCTCGTAGCCCCGCTCGATGTGGTGAACGCCATCGATCTCGGTGACGCCCTGCGCAGCCAGCCCGGCGATGACCATGGCGGCCCCGGCCCGCAGGTCGCAGGCGTGGACGGGGGCCCCCGTCAGGTGGTCCACTCCCTCGACAACGGCCACCTTGCCGTCCACCTGGATCTGGGCCCCCATGCGGCGGAACTCGTCCACATAGCGGTAGCGGTTGTCCCACACCCCCTCGGTGAGTACGCTGGTCCCCTGAGCGATGCACAGTACGGCGGCGATTTGGGGCTGCATATCGGTGGGGAAGCCGGGGTAGGGCATGGTCTTCACATTGACCCGGGTGAGCGGACCGTTCCGGCGCAGGAGGATGTCGTCGTCCTGTTCTTCCACATCCACCCCCATCTCCACCAGCTTGGCGGTGATGCACTCCAGGTGTTTGGGGATGACATTTTTGATGAGTACCTCGCCCCCCGCGGCGGCCACGGCGGCCATATAGGTGCCCGCCTCGATCTGATCGGGGATAATGGAGTAGGCGCCGCCCTTCAGCCGCTCCACCCCGCGGACCTTGATAACATCCGTGCCGGCGCCCCGGATATCGGCGCCCATGGAGTTGAGGAAGTTGGCCAGGTCCACGATGTGGGGCTCCTTGGCGGCGTTTTCGATGATGGTCATACCGCTGGCCAGGGTGGCGGCCAGCATAATATTCATAGTGGCGCCCACAGACACGATGTCCAGATACACCTGGCCCCCGGACAGGCGGGCCCCGTTGGGTACGCGGGCGTAGATCAGGCCGTTGCGCACATCCACCTCAGCCCCCATGGCCACAAAGCCCTTGATGTGCTGGTCTACCGGGCGCCCGCCCAGGTCGCAGCCGCCGGGCAGGGGGACCTCAGCCCAGCCAAACCGGCTGAGAAGGGCGCCCACCAGATAATAGCTGGCCCTGATTTTCCGGGCCAGCTCGTAGGGGACCTGGCGGTTGCGGATGTGGGAACAGTCCACCTCCACCGTGGTTCGATTGATGCTGCGGACGTCCGCCCCCAGCTCACGTAAAATTTGAAGAATCAGCGTCACATCGCTGATTTGCGGAACATTTTCAATGCGGCAGACACCGTCTACCAGAAGGGCTGCGGGAATAATCGCGACAGCGGCGTTTTTGGCCCCGCTGATCTGGATGGTACCACGCAGGGGATTTCCCCCGCGGATCAGATATTTGGTCAACGAATGCACCCTCTTCTCCATAGCTTGGACTCTATCGGCGATACGGCGCGCGCGCCATATGTAATATCGGTTCAGCGCGGCAGGGCCGCAGAACAGACTAAATCTTTTATATTATAGCACTATTATATCCCGCTTGCAACAAAAATTGCGTGGAGATCGAGGAATTGTAAAAAAAGACGGACCGAGGAGGAAAAAATTAAGCTTTCGCTGTCCGATGGAGAAAATTTACCTGTAATAATTTGTAAAAAATACGTCCGGCGCGCGGGCGGGCGGTGCCCGGGCCTAGGGCTTTTTCCCCTGATACCGGGCCTGGACCAGGGGGAGCAGATCGGACAGCTGGGCCCGCTCCTGCCGCTCCAGCAGGTCGCCGATCAGTTGGTTGGAGACCAGAAAACCCCTGGGGGTCAGCCGCCAGCGGCCCTCCGGAGTTTTTTCTGCCCACCCCTGTCGGGCAAATTGGACCAGCCGGGCCTGAATGGGGGTGAACTCCATAAAATAACTGCCGCGGTACTCCCACTCCTCAATACCCCGGGTGGTGCGCAGGCGGAGCATCAGGTACTCGCTGCCCCGCTCGTCCTGGGGGATCAGCTCCTCGCTGTCCAGGAGCCTGCCCCCCTCCAGCACGCCCTTGACATAGCTGTCCAGGTCCCGGACCCAGGCGTACCGCCGGCCCCCAAAGTCGGAGTGGGCCCCGGGGCCAAAGCCGATGTAGGGCTGGGTGAGCCAATAGCGCAGGTTATGCCTGGACGCCAGGCCGGGCCTGGCGAAGTTAGAAATTTCATACTGCTCATATCCGGCCTGGGCCAGCCGCTCCACGGTCCACAGGTACAGATCGGCCTGGGCGTCGTCGTCGGGCAGGACCTCCCCTGCGGCCACACGGGCGGCCAGAGGGGTGCCCTCCTCCACCTTCAATCCGTAGCAGGACAGATGTTCCGGAGACAGGGACAGGGCGTGCTCCACAGTCCGCTGCCAGCTGGCCATAGTCTGACCGGGCAGGCCGTAAATCAGGTCAAGAGAGAGATTTTTCAGCTTGGCCCGGCGGGCGGCGGCCACCGCCTCATCCCCCTGTTCCACGGTGTGGGGACGGCGGACGGCGGCCAGCTCCTGCGGGCAGGCGGACTGCAGGCCCAGGGAAATCCGGTTAAACCCCGCCCGGCGCAGGGCGCGCAGGGCTTTAAAATCGGCGCTGTCCGGGTTGGCCTCAAAGGTGATTTCCGCGTCCTTGTCCACATGGTAGTGTTTCTTGATTGTGGAGAGCAGTTCCCGCAGGCGCTTTTCCCCAAAATAGGTGGGGGTGCCGCCGCCAAAGTAGATGGTATCCACCGAAAAACTGTGAGCCGACAGGGCAGTTTCTTTCAGATGGGCCAGGAGGGCCTTCTGATAGTCGGCCATCCGGGCGTCCTGCCCCGCCAGAGAGTAAAAGTCACAGTAATCGCATTTGCTGCGGCAGAATGGGATGTGGACATACAGCCCCAGCTTGTCCTCCCTGTCTTTCATGCGCGTGCCCCCTTTAGTATTGTCCTTATTATAGCAAGAAATCCCGCCTGTGAACAGGTTATTTTCATCAAAAAAAGCCATGTATAAAAATGCCCTTTTGGCAGAGAAAAAATCAACCTCTCCGGCCCGGAGAGGCTGATTGAAAGCTTGCTGGTCTACAGGCTGGACTCCAGCTGAATGGCGGGGAACAGATGGGCGTAGGGGGACAGGGCGTTGCAGGCCCGGCCCAGCAGGGCGGCGTATCGCTCCACCAACTCCCCGTCGATGGAGACGGTGGAGCCGGAGATGCTCAACGCGCCGGCCACGTCGCCCCGGCCGGTGCGGATGGCCATGGCGACGCACTTGACGCCCACCGTCTCCTCCTCGTTGTCCAGCGCATAGCCCTGCCGGCGGTAGGCGGCCAAGGTCTCCATCAGCCGGTCACGGTCGGTGATGGTATTCTGGGTTATGGCGGGCAGGCCGTGGTGGGCGATGATAGACTCCACCTGTTCCGTGGGCATCTGACTGAGCATGGCCTTGCCGCAGCCGGTGCAGTGCATGGGCAGCAGCTTGCCCGAGATGGAGTAGGAAATAGACCGCCGGCTGGGAAAGACGCACTCCAAATAGAAGACCAGGCCGTTGATGTGGGTGGTAAGGTAGATGATCTCACCGGTGGCCACCTGCAGGTCTTCCATCACCGGGATGGCATACTGGACCACCGGGATGGAGGAGCGGGCACAGTAGCTGCGCTCCATCAGCTTATAGCCCAGGCGGTAGGTGTGGTTGTCTCGGGAGCGGGAGAGAAAGCCGCCCTCCTCCAGAGTGCGCAGCTGGTTGAGCAGGGTGCTCTTGGGCATCTCCAGCATCCGGCTGATCTGGGCCAGGCTCAACTCTGGCTGTGTCAGGGTAAAACAATCTAAAATACGCAGGGCCTTCGCGGTGGAGGAGACCCGGCTGCCGGCTGCCTCACCGGCCTCTGTCGATTCCAGGGAATTTCGGATCGGGTGCATGGTCGTCACCTTCATTGTCTGTAGTTGTTGGCGCACCCGGGCGGCGTCAGGGAGGGCACGCCTGCTTTTCTCTATCCTAGCGTGCTTTGTGGAAGATGTCAATGGCTAAATCAAAAAACTGTATAAAGGTTATAAAAATTACAATGACCATGTTGACAAGCGGAATTAGATGTGCTAAAATCCGCTTGAACATGAAAAATGCGGAACGTTCATTCAGCAATTCTGAACGAATTACAAGAGAAAAGGAGGTAATTTGATGAAAAAACTGTTTGGAGTCATCACGGCCATGACCACCCCCTTCACCGAGGATGGAAAAGTGGATGTGGCCGCCCTGGAGGAACAGACCGAGTTCCTCATTCAAAAAGGGGTGCAGTGCCTGTATCCCTGTGGTACCACCGGTGAGATGTATCTCATGTCCGCGGAGGAGCGGGAGCTGGTGGCCGAGACCGTGGTCAAGAAGGCCGCCGGCCGGGTGACCGTGTTCATCCACACCGGCGCCATGACCGAGGCGGAGACCATCCGCCTGGCCCGGCATGCCCATAAGATTGGCGCGGACGGTGTGGGCGTGGTCACCCCCAGCTACTTCGGCGTGAGCCCCCGGGCCATGGTGGAGTACTACAAGCGGGTGTGCGCCGCGCTGCCGGAGGACTTCTCCGTCTATGTCTACGTCATCCCCCAGCTGGCCAAGAACGACATCACCGCCGCCACCATGGAGGAGATTGCCGCCGCCTGCAAGAATGTGGTGGGCGTCAAGTACAGCTGGCCCGACGTGCGCCGGGTGAACGAGTACCTTCAAGTGCGGGGCGGAGACTTCTCTGTGGTGCCCGGAGCGGACGACCTGTTCCTGCCCTGCCTGGTCTGCGGCTGTGACGGCGTGGTGTCCGGCTGTTCCGGCCCCTTCCCTGAGGCCTTCGTGGCCGTGTACAAGGCCTTCCAGGCCGGCGACCTGGCCGAAGCCCGCAAGGCCCAGGTTGCCGCCACCAAGCTGGTGCAGATCATGCAGTTCGGCGGCGACATGTCCATCTTCAAAAACATCCTCACCTTCCGGGGCGTGACCGGCGGCTACATGCACAAGCCCCTGCTGGACCTCACCCCTGAGCAGGTGGCTCAGCTGAAGGAGACCGTCGCCCCCTACCTCTAAGTTTCGTGACTCCGTGTGAATCTCACACACTGTCAACATAATTCTGATGAAAAGAAAGGGATTGAAAATGAAAAAGATTCTCAGCCTCGCCCTGTCCGCAGCTATGCTCCTGTCTCTGGCCGCTTGCGGCGGCGGCAACGACAACAAGAGCAACAGCAGCGCCGGCACCCCCTCCTCCGCCAGCACCTCCGCTGACAAGAGCAGCACCCCGAAGACCGACTTCCCCGGCAACAAGCAGATCTCCCTGATCGTCCCCTACTCTGCCGGCGGCGCTTCTGACACCACCGCCCGCATCTACGCCTCCGAGCTGGAGAAGGCTCTGGGCACCACCATCGTGGTCTCCAACGTCACCGGCGCTTCCGGCGCCATCGGCCTGGAGCAGGTCCGCAACTCCAACCCCGACGGCTACACCATCGCCTATATGCCCGTTGAGTCCACCATGCTGCGGGCCCTGGGCTTCACCGACCTGTCCACCGACGACTTCAAGTTCATCGGCCGCGCCATGACCATCCCCGCCGCCGTCACCGTCCGGGCCGATGCCCCCTGGAACACCTTCCAGGAGTTTGTCGACTACGCCAAGGAGCATCCCGGTGAGGTCCAGGTGGGCAACTCCGGCACCGGTTCCATCTGGCACGTGGCCGCTGCCTCTATTGAGGACAAGTGCGGTGTGGAGTTCACTCACGTCCCCTTCGACGGTGCGGCTCCCGCCGTGGCCGCCCTGCTGGGCAACAACATTCAGGCCGTCACTGTCAGTCCCTCTGAGGTGAAGACCAACGTGGACTCCGGCGACTTCAAGGTTCTGGCCATTCTGGGCGAGGGTCACTCCTCCGTGGTGCCCGACGTGCAGACCGCCCAGGAGATGGGCATCGACATCACCATCCAGGGCTGGGGCGGCTTCGCTGTGCCCAAGGACACTCCCCAGGATGTGATCGATGTTCTGGTCGCCGCCTCTGAGACCGCTATCAACTCCGACGCCGTGAAGGACCTGCTGGCCGAGCGCGGCTTCGAGCACGCCTATCTGAACGGCACTGACATGGACGCCAAGGCCGCCTCTGAGCTGGCCTACTACGGCGATCTGATTCCCAAGCTCGGCATTGCGTAAATAGACGCTGAAATAGGCCGCGCCCAGGCAGGTGTGGGCGCGGCCTTCTTATAACTAGAAGAAAAGGAGGCCCCCGAATATGCATAAAGGCGATACCATCCCTGGACTGCTGACCGCCATTTTTGGCTTTGCCGTGGCGCTCTACACGCTCTCGGAAGATACTATGAAATTTCGGGCCCAATCCTCAGACGGCGTACCCGGCGCTGGTTTCTTCCCCGTGCTGCTGGGCTTTGTAGTGGGCATTCTGGGCGTGGCCCTGATGATCCGCGGCCTGTCTCAGAGGGGCAGCGTACAGTACTTTAAGCTGGACGAGGAGCTGAAGAAGAATCTGAAAATCCTGGTGCTGGCTGTCATCGGTATCCTGGTGTTTTTTGTTCTGTGGCAGACCACCAAGCAGTTCATCTTCTGCGTCCCTGTTCTGTGCTTCTTCCTCAACTTCATCTTTGGCCGGAACCTGAAATACAACCTGATTTACACCGTGGTCTTTACTGTGTTCCTTTACGCCGCCTTTGTGGTTGGCTTTAAGGTCCAATTCAACATGTAAAGGAGATGAGACATCAATGACTGCTGAAGTATGGATGGGCGCCCTGCAGTTGTGCCTGCAGCCCTCTGTGATCTTTTTCCTGGCCGTTGGCGTCATCATCGGAACGGCCATCGGCGCGCTGCCCGGCCTGTCGGCCACCATGGGCATCGCCATTATGACCCCTATCACCTTCTGGTTCGACCCGGCTGACGGCTTTGCCATGCTGATGGGCCTGTGGAACGCGGCCATCTTCGCCGGCGGCATCTCCGCCATCCTGGTGAATACCCCCGGCACGCCTGCCTCGATCACCCAGTCCTTCGACGGCTACTCCCTGTATCGCCAGGGCAAGGGCGGTCTGGCCCTGGGCATCAACGTGATCTATTCCTTTATCGGCGGATTTTTCTCCACGATCTGCCTGATTCTGTTCTCCACCCCCATCGCCAAGTTTACCATCTCCTTCAATGCGCCGGAGTACTGTATGCTGGCTCTGTTCGGCCTGTCCATGATGGTGGCTGTGTCCGGCGGCAATGTGCTCAAGGGCCTGATTCTGGGGGCCGCGGGCATCCTGCTGTCCTGCGTGGGCCTGGACCCCATCCTGAGTGTGAAACGGTTTACCTTTGGGCAGACCGCCCTGCTGGGCGGAATCTCCTTCATCCCCGTGATGATCGGCATGTTCGGCATCGGCGAGGTACTCTATCAGATCTACACCCACCGCAAGGAGGAGCAGGAGAAGGAGCTGGAGGCCCGGAAGGTCAACCTGGCCCTGGGCCGGGTGCTTCCCACCGCTCAGCAGGCCAAGGAGCTGGTAGTCCCCACTATGATCGCCGCGGTTGAGGGCACCGTCATCGGCGCCATCCCCGCCGCCGGCGGGGACATCGCCGCCATCATCGCCTGGGGCAACGGCAAGAAGATGAGTAAGCACCCTGAGGAGTATGGCAAGGGCTCTATCGAGGGTCTGGCTGTCAGTTCCACTGCCAACAACTCGGTCATCGGCGGCGCCATGACCACTATGATGACCCTGGGCATCCCCGGCGACGCGGTGACCGCCATCCTCATCGGCTCGCTGACCATGTACGGCATGCAGCCGGGCATCAAGATGTTTACCGAGAACGCCTCCTTTACCGCGCAAATCATGATTCTCATGCTGCTGGCCAACGTGGTCTTCCTGATCTTCGGCCTGGCCACTGCCAAGATCTCCGCCAAGGTGCTCAACGTGTCCCAGCCCACCGTGTGGACCGCTGTGTCCATCCTGTGTGTAGTTGGTTCGTTCGCGCTGAACAACCGGTTTTTCGATGTGGGCATCATGTTTATCGCCGCCCTGCTGGGCTTCTTCTTCAAGGTATGCGACTTCCCCACCGGACCCTTTGTGCTGGGCCTGCTGCTGGGCTCCATGCTGGAGTCCAACATGCGCCGGGCCCTGGTGATGAGCCACGGCAGCTGGATGACCTTCGTCACCCGTCCTGTGTCCTGTGTGCTGTTCATCGCTATCATTCTCACCTTCTGCTGGCCCCTGCTCAAAAAGATTCTGGACCGGCGCAAGGCGCAGAAATAAGAGATTCCTGCCACGGCAGGCAGCCTGGCTGTCTGCCGCCTTTGTTTTGCGTAACACAATGAAAGGAAGCTGATTGAGTATGGACGTAATGACTATTATTCGGGAACACGGTGTAATCCCTGTGCTGGGACTGAAGGACCCCGCCACCGCCCCTCAGCTGGCCGAGGCCCTGTGCAAGGGCGGCCTGCCCCTGCTGGAGATTACCATGCGGGCCCCCCTGGCCATGGACTGCCTGAAGGCCGTAAAGGCGGCCAAGCCCGATATGCTGGTGGGTGCCGGCACCATCCTGCGCATGGAGCAGGTGGACCAGGCCAAGGCGGCCGGAGCTGACTTCATCGTCACCCCCGGCTTCAATCCCAAGCTGGTGGCCCACTGCCAGGAGCTGGGCCTGCCGGTGGTGCCGGGCTGTGTCACCCCCACTGAGATCGAGGCCGGGATGGAGCTGGGCCTGACCACCTTTAAGTTCTTCCCCTCCGAGGCCCTGGGGGGCATGGCCAATATCAAGCAGCTGTGCGGCCCCTACAGCAATATCCAGTTTATTCCCACCGCCGGCATTACCCTGACCAACATGCAGGACTACCTCATCAGCGACAGGATCGCCGCCGTGGGAGGCAGTTTTATGGCCCCCGCCGCCATGGTGGACAGCCAACACTGGGACGGTATCACCGCCCTGTGCCAGATGGCGGTGGAGAAGTCCCTGGGCTTCTCCCTGGCTCACATTGGCATCAACGGGGAGAGCCGGGAGGAGGGCCTGGCCACCGCCCAGTGGTTTGCCAAACGGTTTGGCTTCCCGGTGAAGGAGGGGGGCAAGTCCAATTTTGCCGCCACCTATGTGGAGTGCTGCAACCAGCAGTTCCCCGGTAAGTTCGGCCATATCGGCATCTTCACCCTCTCCCCTCTGCGGGCGGAGGCCTACTTCAAGGCCAAGGGCATTCCCCTGCGGGAAGAATTCCGGAATGTGGACAGCAGCGGCAAGCTGGTGGCGGTCTATCTGGCCGAGGAGGTGGGCGGCTTTGCCGTTCACGTCGTAAAAAAGTCCTGACGACAAGGAGAACATCAAAATGAAAAAAATGATAGGGTTTGGGGACTACATGCTCCGTCTTAACCCGGACGGCTATTTGCGCTTCCTCCAGGCGGACCATTTTCAGGTGAACTACACCGGGGCGGAGGCCAACGTGTGCGTCTCCCTGGCCGTGATGGGGATGGACACCGCCTTTGTCACCCGCCTGCCGGACAACGACATTGCCGCCGCCGGCGTGGCCCAGCTGCGCAAATTCGGGGTGGATACCCGGCACATCGCCTACGGTGGGGACCGGATGGGGGTGTTCTATGTGGAGAAGGGGGCCTCCCAGCGGCCCTCCAAGGTGGTGTATGACCGGAAGTTCTCCTCCATCGCCACCTGCGCCTTTGAGGACTTCGACTGGGACGCCATCTTTGCCGGCGCCACCAACTTCCACATGACGGGCATCACTCCCGCCCTGAGCAAGACCATTCCCCAGGTGTGTATCCAGGCCTGCAAGAAGGCCAAGGAGCTGGGCGTCACCGTCAGCTGCGACCTGAACTACCGGAAGAACCTGTGGACCGAGGCGGAGGCCAAGGCCTGTATGACTCAGATCATGCCCTATATCGACGTGCTGGTGGCCAACGAGGAGGACGCGGAGAAGGTGCTGGGCATCAAGGCACGGGACACCGATGTCACCTCCGGCAAGCTGAACCGGGAGGGCTATGTGGACGTGGCGGAGCAAATCTGCACCACCTATGGCACAAAGATGGTGGCCGTCACCCTGCGGCGGAGCATCAGCGCCTCGGACAACGAGTGGAGTGCCATGCTCTACACCGGGGGACAGGCCTACTTCTCCAAGAAGTATATGATCCACCTGGTGGACCGGGTGGGAGGCGGCGATTCCTTCACCGCCGGGCTACTATACGGGCTGATGAACGACTACGGCCCCCAGGAGACCATCGAGTACGCGGCGGCGGCCTCCTGCCTGAAGCAGACCATGGAGTTGGACTTCAACCTGTCCACCGCCGAGGAGGTCAAACGCCTGGCCGCCGGCGACGGCTCAGGCCGGGTGCAGCGCTGAGGCAATCACAACAATACAGCCAGTCGCAATACAGCCAGGGCCGGAGACGTGGCAGCGTCTCCGGCCCTGCGGGTGGAGGGCAGGCATAGACGACAGAACGCTCTGACCGGTTGGCCAGAGCGTTCTGCCTGTGTGTGTTGTAAAAGGAGAGGGAGAAATGGGAGATACATGTTGTAGCTTGGCTACAATGACATCATAGAATACAAATACGGCGATTTCGTGACCTGCACGTGAACTTTTTGTAAACACCAGACGCAATGATTCAAGACGACAAGAGGCCCCGGCATTCACCGGGGCCTCTTGCCTGTGTGTTGTAAAGGAGAGAGAAAGGAGATACATCTTGTTCATCTGGTACGATATCATCATAAACTGGGAATAAGGCCAAACTGTGACGTTCTGGTGAATTTTTTGTGAACATTCCGCTGAAAGCTGTCCGCTGCGGTTTTTCTTGCTATCCCCCTGTTCTCATGGTAAAATAATCAAGTCTAAATTTGATTGTGAGGTGTATTCATCTCATGAATATGATCCTGCGTTTTTGTATCGGGGAGCGGAACCCCCAGGCCCCCGATACCCGCAGACGGTGCGGCATACTGTCCGGGGGGATCGGCATCGCCTTGAACTTGATGCTGTTTCTGACCAAGCTGGCGGCGGGGCTGATTACTGCCTCCATCGCCATCACTGCCGATGCCTTCAACAATCTGTCAGACGCAGCCTCCTCGGTGGTTACCCTGGTGGGTTTCCGGTTGGCCGGCCGGGAGGCGGACGAGGAACATCCTTTCGGCCACGGGCGGATGGAGTATCTGGCCGGGCTGGCGGTGTCTGTGCTCATCCTTCTGGTGGGACTGGAGCTGGCGAAATCCTCCCTGACCAAGATCATCCACCCGGAACCGGTGGATTTCTCCACCCTGCCGGCGGCTATCCTGGCCGTCTCTGTGGCGGTAAAGCTGTGGATGTTCTGGTTTAACCGGCTGCTGTCCCAAAAAATTCAATCTCCCGCCCTGTCTGCCACCGCCGCCGACTCCCTGTCTGACGCCGCCGCCACCGGCACTCTGCTGTTAGGGCTGCTGGCCGGACACTTCTTCCGGCTGCCCCTGGACGGCTGGCTGGGATTGGCTGTGGCCCTGTTTATTCTGCGCACCGGCTGGGGCGCCGCCAAGGACACGGCGGACCCCCTGCTGGGCCGGGCGATGGACCGGGCCCTGGCCGAGGACATTGACCGCATCGTCTTGGGACACAAGTATATCCTGGGCATTCATGACCTGGTCTACCACGACTATGGTCCCGGCCGGGCCATGATATCCTTCCACGCCGAGGTTCCCGCCGACGCCAACCTGCTGGAGATTCACGACATCATCGACCACATCGAGCGGGAATTGAAGGCCCGGCACCGGCTCGAGGCCTGCATCCACATGGACCCGGTGGTGCGGGACGAGCGCACCGAGGCCCTCCGGCAGCAGACGGTTCAGCTGGCCCGGGGAATCGATCCTCTCCTCTCCATTCACGACTTCCGGGTTACCGCCGGGCCCATCCACACCAACATTCTCTTCGACGTGGTGGTGCCCTACGACCTCAAGCTGACCGACGCCCAGGTGAAGGCCGCCCTCACCCAGGGACTGAAGGAGATGTCCGACCGCTATTTTCCCGTCATTCAGGTGGACCACTCCTACGTGGAGGAGCAAAAACCTTGATTTAGCGGTGTTTTGGCCCGCCAGTTTACAAATTATTCACCCAAGTGATCTGATTTGCGATATAATAAAGACAGTATTCTGTAGGGGCTGACATTGTCCGCCCGCTCTGCCCCAATAATATCCGGGAACGGGTACACAGTGTGCGCCCCTACATGCGAGGAAAACGAGGTGCCGTTTTATGTCAAAAAAGGTCCTGATCGTGGAGGATGACGCCAACATCGCCGAGCTGCTCCACCTCTACCTGGAGAAGGAGGGCTTTGAGACCCAGGTGGCCAAGGACGGAGGCAAGGGAGTGGAGCTGTTCCGCTCCTATCAGCCCGACCTGGTGCTGCTGGACATCATGCTGCCCATCATGGATGGCTGGTCTGTGCTGAAAAAAATCCGGGAGGGGGACAAGACCCCCGTCATCATGCTCACCGCAAAGGGGGAGACCGAGGACAAGGTCTCCGGCCTGGAGCAGGGGGCCGACGACTACATTGTCAAGCCCTTCGAGATGAAGGAGGTGCTGGCCCGCATCCGGGCGGTGCTGCGCCGCGCCGGGGCCGAGGAGGAGATGGGGGAGAAAAAGCTGTCCTTCGACAAGCTGGTCATCAACCTGGACTCCTACGAGCTGCTGGTGGACGGCCAGCGGGTGGATACCCCCCCAAAGGAGCTGGAGCTGCTGTTCCACCTGGCCTCCTCCCCCAACCGGGTGTTCACCCGGAACCAGCTGCTGGACGAGGTGTGGGGCTTTGACTACTTTGGCGACAGCCGTACGGTGGACGTCCACATCAAGCGCCTGCGGGAGAAGCTGGAGGGAGTCAGCGACCAGTGGCGGCTGAAAACCGTCTGGGGAGTGGGCTACAAATTTGAACTGGGAACGGCGGGCTGACCATGCGTTCATTATATCGCCGTCAGCTGACCATGATGGTCAGCATCATGCTGGTATCCTTCACGCTGCTGGCCGGGGCCTTTATGCTGCTGTCTTACCGCTACATCATCGGGGAGACCCGGGACTCCGTAGAGCGCAACGCGGGCTATGTGTCCAGCTTCACCTCCTCCTACTACCGCCGGTATCTCAGCCTGGAGGTCCAGGACGAGTTTTACAGCAGCTATGTGGCCTCCATCGCCATGATCTCCGGCTCCCATATCATTGTTGCGGACGGGACCGGAAAAATCCTCTACGCCACTGCCGAGGGCCGCTTCTACGACTTTCAGGGCAGCATGCTGCCGGAAAATGTGGTCAATCAGGTGCTGAACGAGGGCTCCTGCAACGGCATGACCAATCTGGGGGGCATCTACCCGGAGCGGCGGTATATGTCCGCCCTGCCGGTCACCAATCAGGTGGGCCCGCTGACGGTGACCCAGGGGATGGTGCTGGTGGCGGCGGACGCCTCCAACCTGTCTGAAATGTGGTCCTCCACCGCCACCATCTTTTTCTTCTCCGCTGTGGTGGTCTTTCTGATCTCCGTGGTGGCCAGCACCCTGACCTCCGCCTACCAGACCCGCCCCCTGAACGAGATGGCCGAGGCCGCCCGGAAATTCGGTCAGGGCGAGTTTGACATCCGCGTCACCGGCTATGAGGACCGCTGCGACGAGGTAAGCGACCTGGCTGAGGCCTTCAATTCTATGGCCAACTCCCTGGAGAAGGTGGAGAGCCAGCGGGCGGAGTTTATTGCCAACGTCTCCCACGAGCTGAAAACCCCCATGACCACCATCGCCGGCTTTGCCGAGGGCATTCTGGACGGCACCATCCCCCCGGGGCGGGAGCGGGAGTCACTGGAGATCGTAGTATCTGAGACCCGGCGGTTGAGCCGGCTGGTGCGGCGGATGCTGGACCTGTCCCGGCTCAACGCCCTGGCGGAGAGTACAATTACCGCCCAAGAGACCTTCGACCTCACCGAGGTCATGTCTCAGGTACTCATCAGCCTGGAGTCTAAGATCACCGGACGGCAGCTGGATGTGGATGTGAAGATGCCGGAGGGCAAACTGATGGTGTGGGGCGACCCGGACGCCATCACCCAGGTGTGCTACAATCTGCTGGACAACGCGGCCAAATTCGCTGCGCCGGGCACCGCCATCACCGTTCAGATCACTAAAAAGGACGGCAAAGCCCATACCACCATCCGCAACCTGGGGGCCACCATTGCCCCTGATGAGCTGCCCCTGCTCTTTGAACGGTTCCACAAGGCGGATTACTCCCGCTCCATGGACCGGGAGGGGGTGGGCCTGGGGCTGTATATCGTCAAAACGATTCTGGGCAACCTGAAGGAGAACATCACAGTAACCAGCGAGGACGGGGTCACACAGTTCCACTTTACCCTTACGCTGGCATAAGGCATGCGGGGGCGGCTAAAGCCGACCCTACAGGGGGAATCACAATGAACGATTTTAACCATGACCTGTGGCAGGGCGGCCCCTGGGAACAGCCCGCTCCCGCCTTCCCGAACCCGCCCGCCGTCCGCGTCCCGCCGGCAGTTTCCCGCCGGCCGGTGCTGCGGGTGCGCCGGCGCGGGCGGAAGTGGCCCTGGTTTTTGGGCCTGCTGTCCCTGATTCTGGTGATCTGCCTGTCCACCCTGCTCCTGCGGCAGTATGTCACCCCTAATTTTTCCATTCCGGGCTACCTCCCCTCCGCCCCGGAGGAGGACTACGACTGGGGGGACAGCTACAGCACCGAGCCCCCCTCCATTCCCCGGGCCGAGACGGGCACCGGCGTGACGGTTCCCCTCCTCCCGGTCCAGGGGGAGGCAATGGACTATGTGCAGATCTACGAGAAGGTAGTCCCCTCCGCTGTGTCCATCGAGGCGGCCTCCAACGAGGGCTACAGCGCCGGCAGCGGCGTGGTGCTGACGGAGGACGGCTATATCATCACCAACGCCCATGTGGTGGCCGGGGCCCGGGCGGTCCGGGTTCTGCTCCACAACAACCGGATCCTGCCCGCCAGCCTGGTGGGCTTTGACGCGGTGGAGGACCTGGCGGTGCTGAAGATTGAGGCGGAGGGACTGACTCCCGCCCAGTTTGGCGACTCCAACACCCTGCGCATCGGCGAGCCGGTGGCCGCCCTGGGGGATTCCCTGGGCTACCGGGCCACCCTTACCGACGGTATTGTCTCCTCCCTGGACCGGGAGGTGGAGGTGGACGGCACTACCATGGTCCTGATCCAGACCAGCGCCGCCATCAACTTCGGCAACTCCGGCGGGCCGCTGCTGAACCAGTACGGCCAGGTGATGGGCATCAACACCATCAAGATTGTCACCGAGGACGGCTCTGCGGAGGGCCTGGGCTTTGCCATCCCCTCCGCCCGGGTGAAGTATGTGGTAGACCGGCTCATCGCGGGGGAGACGGTCCAGGCCGGCGTGTTCGGCTTTAAAGTGAACACATATGCGCGGGCAGGCGGCGGCCTGGAGCTGGTGGAGGTGGAGGAAGACAGCGATGCCTGGGCCAAGGGCCTGCGGGCGGGAGACATCATCATTGCCGCCAACGGGGTGCCGGTCACCGGGATCGAGGATCTGTCCCGGCTGAAGCTGAGCCTGGGGGCGGGGGATGTGGTCACCCTCACCTATCTGCGGGATGGGGAGAGCCATACTGTGGACGTGGAGTTGATTGCGGCATGATTAACACAACACTTTGCTACATCCGGCGGGGAGAGGAATATCTGATGCTCCACCGGATCAAGAAGGAGAATGACCTGAACCGCGACAAGTGGATCGGCATCGGGGGCAAGTTTCAGGACAAGGAGAGCCCCGAGGACTGCCTGCTCCGGGAGGTGAAGGAGGAGACCGGACTGACGCTCACCCGCTATCAGTACCGGGGGATTGTCACCTTTGTCTCTGACCGCTGGCCCACCGAGTATATGCACCTGTTCACCGCCGACGGCTTTGCAGGGGAGATTCAGGAGTGTGACGAGGGGGTGCTGGAGTGGCTGCCCCGGGAACAGCTCCTGCGGATCCCCCACTGGGAGGGGGACGCCATTTTCCTGGACCTGATCTGGCGGGACGCCCCCTTTTTCTCCCTGAAGGTGCGTTACGAGGGAGACCGGCTGGCCGAGGCCGTCCTCAACGGCGAGAAAATCAGATAAGAACGCGGCTCCCGGCTGAAAGGCCGGGGGCCGCGCTGTTTTATCCCTATTTATAGCTTGTAGCTTTGGTGAGATTCATGTCCTTCAGGGTCAAGTCCCGGTCGTAGGGGTTGATGAGGCGGTTTACCGCCTCCAGCGTCCCCTCGGCGTCCAGCTCGAAGCACCAGGTATACCCCCGAAACACCCCGTCCCCCCGGCCGGGGAGGGTGGCTGTTTCCACGGCGGAGGAGGGCTCCAGGTTGATGGCCTGGCTGGCAAAGTACATCATATTGTCCAGCGTCAGGTCGGTGGAAACGTTCTTGTTGAAAATCTCCACAAAGCCGTTGATCTTGGTGAGGGTACCCCAGGCCAGTACCTTCTTGGACAAGGCGATAAGCAGCTTCTGCTGGGTCTCGGTGCGGCCCACGTCGGAATAGCCGCTGCCGTCGTTGTTTTTCCGGAACCGGGCTACCTCCATAGCCTGCTGGCCGCTCAGCTTGCGCTGGCCCTCCTTGTAGTGGATGTGCAGGTCCTGATAGGGGTCGTCATAGTTCATATTGCAGGGGACATAGAAGTCGATGCCGCCCAGGTAGTCCACCAGGGAGATAAAGCCCTTGATGTTTACCTTGATATAATAGTCAATGGGAATGCCCAGCATTTGGGAGATGTCCTCCACCCGCTGCTCCACGCCCCCTTTGCCATAGACCAGCTTGGGGTGATGTCCGCTCCCGCGGTCAATGAGGGTGTCCCGGGGGATTGAGACCACTCCCACAGTCTGCTTTACCGTGTCATAGCACATGACCATCATGGTATCGGTGCGCGTGCCGTCCTTGTCGGTGGCGGCCAGGAGGACGGTGTATACGCCCTCCCTGCGTGTCAGCCCGGCGGGCAGGGTGTTGGGCTGGGTCTGATCCACAGTGCCCGGCGGTACGGTCTGGGTGCCGTTCTGCCCTGGGGTGGGCAAAGGCTTCTGCTCCGGGGCCCGGACCATCAGTCGAAAGCCTACATACCCGGCTACGATCAGGACGGAGAGCACCACAATGACTTTATAACAGCCCATCAGCACCGAGACCGCAACGGAGGCTCCGCTCCGCCGCCGTTTGGGGGGCATATTCCCCCGGCGCGAGGGGGCGCGGCGGGGCGGCTCGTCCCACGCTTCCTCCCGGCGGGGCGCCTGCCGACGGCCCTGGGGGTGCCGGGATACGTTCATATATCGTTCTTCCACAGGGGTCCCTCCCCGAAACATGATTCCTCCCAAGTATACTCGGTTCGCCCCATTTCGGCAAGGGTTAGTTACGTCAATTCATAAAAAGTTAAGATTTATGTCACCCTGTGGCCGAAGGTACCCGCCGTCAAAAGGTCTCCTCCACCATGGCCCACACCTGCTGCGCCGTCAGGCCGTCACAGCGGTAGGACACCACCGTTCCGTCGGGGTGGAGCACATCAAAGGAGTAGGTCATCCCGCCTGTGTCGTGTTCCCGGCCCCGGGCCTCCACGATGGCCAGGGACATGTCCTCAGCCTTAAAGGCGGGGCGGTCTACCGTCTCCCGGTACTTCTCAGGAACACTGTCGCACCAGGGGATGGAGTAGAGGCGCAGGTCGTAGGTCTCCGGATCATCGGGGTCAACCAGATTATAGGAGTAGTATCCGTCCCGGTAGACGGCCACCTCCACATCGTCGTAGGCCCCTACCCTACTCCAGCGGACAAACAGGCTGTTGCTGTGGCCTTCCTGATAGCTGAGTCGGCCGTAGAACTCGTTATAGCCCTCCGGCTCCGCCGTGGGCAGATAGGGGGCGAAGTCCGCCTCCTGCCGGGCCTGGGCCAGGGTGGAGAAGTTCTCCTCCCGCCAGGCGGGAATGTTTTCGTTTTCTGCCAGGTGATCCAGGTACAGCCCGCCGCCGTCGGCCAGGGCCTGGCGGACAAACAGGGCGTTGAAGGCCTGGGCCCCGCCCAGGTCCATGCTTCCGTCCTGCTCATATTCCGCCCTCATCAGGCTGTTCCGGTTAACAAACCGGACGCCGATATCGTTTTTGGTCATAAACGCACTGCCGCAGATATAGTCGTCCTGGCCGTCGCCGTCCCGGTCGTAGACCTGGCTCCAGCCGGCCACAGAGACGCCGTTAAACTCGCTGATGATGTCTCCCCGGTTCACGTCGATGCAGCAGGTGAAGGGCAGGGCACCTAGGCACAGCTCCAGCTCAAAGCTGGCCCGGTCCTGTTCGCCCCAGAGCCACAGCTCCATCAGCTGGCCCTGGCCGTCGTACAGGGCCCGGCCCTGGAGGGTATAGCCGTCCCAGAAGAGCATCCAGGGCAGGTCCCCCTGCTCCGTCTTGGGGTGGTCCGCCTGGGGCTTGCCCTCTGGCCCCCAGAAGATGGTCTGGATGTCCTCCTTCTTCAGGTCTGTCATAAAGCTGCCCGGCAGATAGGCCCGGGCCGCGTCGGAGGACAACTGAGACTGGTCGGTGATATCCTGGTAGTTGATGTCGGGAATCATGGGGAACGCCAGCTTGCCGCCTCCGGCGGGACTGCTGACCACAAAGAGGTCATCGGACTCCACCACGTCCTTCTCCCCGGGCAGGGGGTTGTAGCCGGCGGCGAACTGGCCGGAGCTCTGGGGCGGGTTCGGGGTAGTGGCAGGGGTGGGTGCCAGCTTCCACGCCCCTACCCCGATGATGAGGGCGGCGCAGGCGGCCAGAGCCCCGTATTTCATCCAGCGGGAGCCGGACCGCTTCTTTTTTACATCCAGGCCCAGCAGTCTTTCGTGGAGCTCGGGAGAGACCTCCTGACGTTCCATATACGAATTGTAATATTTCATAAAAAACTCCTTTTTGTCGCGTCTAATTTGCTTCGATCAGCTTCCGCAGCCTGTCCCGGGCCCGGGACAGCCGGGAGCGCACGGTTCCCGGGCGGCAGCCCAGTATTTGGGCAATCTCATCGGTGGAATACCCCTCGTAGTAATGCAGATGGATGACAACCCGGTCCTCCGGAGGGAGGGCAAACAGCTCCTCCAGCTCCTGCCGCTCCTCCGGGCCGGGGGTGGGCAGCATCTCAGGGAGTGGCCCCACCCGCCGCCAGGCCAGGCGCAGGCGGCTTTTGCAGCCGTTTACCAGCACCCGCATCAGCCAGGCGGAGGAGTTTTCCAGGTCCGCCGGGGCCTTTTCCAGATACCGGACAAATGCGTCCTGCACGGCATCCTCCGCCTCCTGGGGGTCGCCCAGGATGGCCAGCGCCGCCCGGTACAGACGGGTCTCGTTGTGTGTGACAAGTGCCTCCCAATCCACCGGCCGGTTGGATATCTGGGACATGCAGGTCACCTCCTTTCACCCATATAGACGCTTGAGCGGTCAAAATTGTTGCGGACAAAAAGAAGGAGAGCCGCCCGAGGGCGGCTCTCCGCTTAGAAAATCATATCTCTGGAAATCTCTGCCAGGGAGTGGACCCCGCACATGGCCATGGTGTCGGCCAGCTCCCCCTTGATTTTGTCGGTAAGTACCTTCACGCCCTCGGCGCCCCCGCCGTAGACGGCGGTGACATAGGGCCGGGCCAGGATACAGGCGTCGGCCCCCAGGGCCAGGGCCTTGCACACGTCCACGCCGGAGCGGATGCCGCCGTCCACCATGACCACCATCTGCCCCTTCACCGCCTCGGCGATGGCGGGGAGGACCTCAGCGGTGGAGGGGACTCCGTCCTGCACCCGGCCGCCGTGGTTAGACACCACGATCCCCGCCGCTCCCGCCTCCAGGGCCTTCCGGGCGCCCTTGACGGTCATGACGCCCTTGATGATAAAGGGAACCTTGGCGTACTCGATGACCTCCCGCAGCTCGGCCACCGTCTTGGAGCCGGCGGGGGGATTGAGCCCCTTGAGGAAGGGCAGGCCGGCGGCGTCGATGTCCATGGCGAACATCTTCGCGCCGGAGGCCTTGCCTGCGTCCAGCTTGGCGTAGAGGGTGTCCCGGTCCCAGGGCTTCACGGTGGGGATGCCCTTGCCGCCGTTGGACCCGATGGCCTTGGCCGCCGCAGCGAAGACGGCGGGATCGGTGCCGTCGCCGGTGAAGGCGGCGATGCCGGCCTGGACACAGGCGGGGACCAGAATGTCGTTGTACTCCAGATCGGTAAATTTGTCGCCATAGTGGAGCTTCACCGCCCCCACCGGCCCGGCAAAGACAGGCAGGTCGTAGGTCTGACCAAAGAGAGTGAAGCCGGTGTCCGCCGGGATGTTTTCACAGATGGTGTCCATGTTCAGGCAGATGTCCTGCCAGGCGTCATAGTTCCGGGCGGCCACGGTTCCGGTGCCCTTGGAGCCCGGGCCGGGCATGGTGTTCTTGCAGGCCCGACCGTTGCACACGGGACAGGCCTTGCAGTAGGGCCCGCTGCAGGTGCGGGCGGTTTCTAAAATCTCCTGATAAGTCATAGGGGATCCTCCTTCTTTTTCTGCAAAATCACAGCCGTTTGGCGGCGGTCAGTTTTTCAAACTCTGCATCGGCGCGGGGACCCGGCCGCCTCGGCCGATAAACTCCTTGGCCGAGAAGGGGTGCACCGGCTGGACTGGAGCGGAGCCCAGCAGGCCGCCGAACTCCACTGTATCCCCCACGGTACAGCCGGGGGCGGGGATGATGCGCACGGCGGTGGTCTTGGAATTGACCATGCCGATGGCGGCCTCATCGGCGATGATGGCGGAGATGGTCTCGGCGGGGGTATCGCCGGGGACGGCGATCATATCCAGGCCCACAGAACACACGCAGGTCATGGCCTCCAGCTTGTCCAGAGTGAGGGCCCCGGATGCGGCGGCGGCAATCATGCCCTCGTCCTCGCTCACCGGGATAAAGGCTCCGGACAGCCCGCCCACGTGGGAGGAGGCCATCACGCCTCCCTTCTTCACCGCGTCATTGAGCAGGGCCAGGGCGGCGGTGGTGCCGTGGGTGCCGCACACCTCCAGACCCATCTCCTCCAAAATCCGGGCCACGCTGTCTCCGATGGCGGGGGTGGGGGCCAGGGACAGGTCCACAATGCCGAAGGGGGTGTCCAGCCGCCGGCTGGCCTCCTGGGCCACCAGCTGACCCATGCGGGTGATGCGGAAGGCGGTCTTCTTCACCGTCTCGGCCACCACGTCGAAGGGCTGGCCCTTAACATCCTGGAGGGCGTGGTACACCACCCCGGGGCCGGAGACACCCACGTTAATGACCCGCTCCGGCTCGCCCACCCCGTGGAAGGCCCCCGCCATAAAGGGGTTGTCTTCCACGGCGTTGCAGAACACTACCAGCTTGGCGCAGCCGAAGCCGCCCCGGTCTGCGGTCCGCTCCGCCAGCTCCTTGATGGTCCGGCCCATGAGGGCCACAGCGTCCATGTCGATCCCCGCCTTGGTGGAGCCCACGTTGACCGAGGCGCAGACAATATCGGTGACGGCCAGGGCCTCGGGGATGGAGCGGATCAGGATGCGGTCGGCGTCGGTCATCCCCTTCTGGACCAGGGCAGAGAAGCCGCCGATAAAGTTGACCCCGCAGGTCTTGGCGGCCCGGTCCAGGGCCTGGGCAAAGGGGACATAGCTGTCCGTCTCCGCCGCGGCGGCCACCAGGGCGATGGGGGTGACCGAGATGCGCTTGTTGACGATGGGGATGCCGAACTCCTTTTCAATGGCCTGGCCGGTAGCCACCAGCTTCTCGGCGTATCGGGTGATTTTATCGTACACCTTGTCACAGGCGGTCTTTACGTCGCTGTGGGCACAGGACAGCAGAGAGATGCCCATGGTGATGGTGCGCACGTCCAGATGCTGCTGGTCGATCATCTGGATGGTCTGCATGATTTCGTGTTGGTTGAGCATGACGTTCACCCCTTAAATACGGTGCATGGCGTTAAAGATGTCCTCCCGCTGGATGCGGATGGACAGGCCCTCCTCCTGGCCGGACTGGGCCAGGATGTCGGTCAGCTCGCCGATGGACTTCTCACAGGCGGCGGTGTCCACCAGCATGACCATGGTGAAAAACTCCTGCAAAACGGTCTGGGTGATGTCCAGGATGTTGATGTTGTATTTGGCCAGCAGGGAGCACACGGCGGCGGTGATGCCCACCCGGTCCTTGCCGATGACGGTGACAATGGCTTTCATAACAAAATTCCTTTCTAATTCAGTTCATCCAAGGTCAATTCAAACCCATCCAGAAAATGCTCCATAAAGTATTTCAGGGCGGGGCTGGGGTTTTTACAAAGAGCGGCATAGGTCTGCTCTTTGGCCTTTTTAAACTCGGTGTTCCCCGCCTTCAGTTCCTCCACGCACTTGAGGTAGGCGGAGAGCTTGTCCGCCGCCTTGACAATGGCGTGGACCTCGGGGTCTGGGATGGTGACGGCCTCCTCGAAGTCGGGACGCAGGTCGGGGGGGAGCATGGACAGCAGCTTGCGCTCGGCCACCGCTTCCACGTCTTTGTAGGCGGTCTGGATATCCGGGTTGTCGTACTTGATGGGGGTGGGCATGTCGCCGGTGAGAATTTCGCTGGCGTCGTGGTACAAAGCGGCCACCGCCACCGCACCGGGGTCGATCCGACCGCCGAAGTACCGGTTTTCAATGACAGCCAGGGCGTGGGCTAGAACGGCCACCTGATGGGAGTGCTCCTGGATGTTCTCCAGCCGGGTGTTGCGCATCAGGCCCCAGCGGTTAATGTACCGCATACGGGAGATCATGGGAAAAAAGTTGTAGGCCACGGCAGGTTTTCTCTCCTTTTCTGAAGTCCCCCTATTCTACCATAACGGAAGGAGGTTGTAAACTGAAAAAGGACGGCTTTTCAGCCGTCCTTCTTTGATGCGGTTCTGTTTTTCCACGCCCGCCAGGTGAAAAACGCGAGCGCCAGGATCAGCAGGCCCCGGACAATGCCCACCGCAATGGCGAAAACTGTGGACGGATCTCGAATCCCCGGTATTGTAATATAATAGTACAGCCGCCGAAGTCCGCCTATCAGCCCCCAGGGGGACACACTGGTGTATGGGTTCAAAGCCAGACAGCTCAGCCCAACGGCCAGCCAGCCCATAATAAGCCAGGGATGCTTTTTTGCCAGCAGCAGGGGCAGGCCCAGGACGACCAGCGCTAAAGCGGCGAATACCAGCACCGGTGCGCCCATGATACCGAGAATCGCCAGGGCTGCGCCCACGACCTCGAGAATGACACCTATTATTTGTACTGCGGTAAGGCTTTCTCGCTTTCCTTCCCGCTCCACATAGACCACCTGGGGCTGGGACGGCTCCGGGGGCTGAGGGGCCTCCCCGTCCCGAACCAGCTCATCCACACTCACGCCGAACAAATCAGCCAGCCGGATGATTTTGTCCAGGTCGGGGGTGGACTGGGCGGTCTCCCATTTGCTTACACTCTGCCGGGAGACCTCCATTTTTTCCGCCAGGTCGTCCTGGGACATGCCCCGCTGGGTGCGCAGGAACAATATTTTTTCTGCCAATGTCATAGACCTTGACCTCCTCTCGATTTTCTTCTATTATAGTGTCAGAGCGGCAAAAATCAATCAAGTCCGCTTGGAAATTCCCGCAACCAGCAGTTGCGGAGGGGTTGGAGGGGTCCAAATGGCCAAAAAAACCGCCCGAAACACCCGGGAGAAGATCATAGACGCGGCCTGGAAGCTGTTTTACCGCCAGGGCTACGACGACACCACCGTGGAGGAGATCATCGAGGAGTCGGGCACCTCCCGGGGGTCCTTCTACCACTACTTCCAGGGCAAGGACGCCCTTCTGTCCACCCTGGCCGACGTCTTTGACCGGAAGTATGAGGAATTGACCGAAACCCTGGACCCAAATCAGGACCGCTTCGACCAGCTGATGTACCTGAACCGGGAGCTGTTCGCCATGCTGGAAAACTCCATCTCCCTGGACCTGGCCGCCCGGCTGTACTCCTCCCAGCTCATCACCCGGGGGGACAAGTCCCTGATGGACCGCAACCGCACCTACTACCGGCTGCTGCGGCAGATCGCCCTCCAGGGCCAGGAGCGGGGGGAGCTGCGGGGGGACGTCACCGCCAACGAGATTGTCCGGGCCTACGCCCTGTGCGAGCGGGCCCTCATCTACGACTGGTGCCTGTCCGAGGGGGACTACTCTCTGTCTCAGTACGGCAAAACCATGATGCCCATGTTTTTACAAGGCTTTCGGACCTAAAAATAAAAGTTTGTAAGAACGTACAAAATATTATTTTATAAAATGTACAGCTTATTTTCCTTGATTTACAGGGGAAAATAAGCTGTTTATTATTTTATCGTACGGAGTTTATTCTATATTGCGCTCCGGTTCTTTTTCTGGTATGATACCAACAATCTGCTTTCAGCGTATGTGATTCGCTGGACGAGTTTTGGGAGGAATTGTATGACAACCGCGCAAGTTTGTATTATGGCGACCATCATCCTGTACCTCTGCTTCGTGATTTTCACAGGCGTGATGATCGGCCGCCGGTCCAAAAAGAGCGCCGAGGGCTTCTACCTGGGCGGCCGGGGGATGGGTCCCCTGGTCACCGCCATGAGCGCCGAGGCCAGCGACATGAGCAGCTACCTGCTTATGGGCATCCCCGGTCTGGCCTACCTGTCCGGCGTGGCCGACGCCAGCTGGACCGCCATCGGCCTGGCTGTGGGTACCTACCTCAACTTCCTGCTGGTGGCCAAGCGGCTGCGCCGCTACAGCGTCAAGCTGGACGCCATCACCATCCCCAGCTTCATCTCCAAGCGGTACGGCGAGAAGAAGCCGGTAATCATG
Source organism: uncultured Oscillospiraceae bacterium (assembly GCA_910578735.1). Taxonomy (GTDB): domain Bacteria; phylum Bacillota; class Clostridia; order Oscillospirales; family Oscillospiraceae; genus Lawsonibacter. The sequence goes on along the minus strand of CAJTSQ010000017.1, from coordinate 5,655 downwards.
TGCATCTCCGCTCTGATTATCCTCATCTTCTTCGTGCCCTATGTGGCCTCCGGCCTGGCCGCCATCGGCAAGCTGTTCAACAGCCTATTCGGCTGGGACTACATGCTGGCTGTGGTCATCGGCGCTATGGTCATCATCAGCTACACCTCGGTGGGCGGCTTCTCCGCCGTGGCCACCATGGACCTGATTCAGTCCGTCATCATGACCATCGCCCTGGCCATCATTGTGGTGTTCGGCATTGTCCAGGCCGGGGGCATGGATGCGGTGCTGGACCACGCCCGTACTCTGCCCGGCTTCCTCAGCTTCGGTGAGACCTACAACGCCGCCACCGGCTCCGCTGAGCCCTACGGCTTTATCCGTATCATCTCCATGATGGCCTGGGGCCTGGGGTACTTCGGAATGCCCCACATTCTGGTCCGCTTTATGGCCATTCGGGACGAAAATGAGCTGAAGCTCTCCCGGCGCATTGCCGCTGTGTGGGTGGTGATTTCCATGGGAGTGGCGGTGTTCATCGGCATTGTGGGCCACGCCGTATCCGCCGCGGGCCGCATCCCCTTCCTGGAGGGCAGCGCCACCGAGACGGTGATTGTCCGCCTGTCTGACCTGCTGTCCAGCTACGGCATCTTCCCCGCCGTTGTGGCCGGCTGCATCCTGGCCGGTATCCTGGCCGCCACCATGTCCACCGCCGACAGTCAGCTGTTGGCCGCCTCCTCCGCCTTTTCAGAGAACATGGTGCAGAATGTGTTCGGCGTGAAGCTGACTCAGAAGCAGACCATGCTCACGGCCCGGCTCACTGTGGTGGTTATTGCGGTGATCGCCCTGTTCCTGGCTCGGGACCCCAACAGCAATGTGTTCCAGATTGTCTCCTTCGCCTGGGCGGGCTTTGGCGCCACCTTCGGGCCCGCCATGCTGTGCGCCCTGTTCTGGAAGCGGAGCAACCGCCAGGGCATCATGGCCGGCCTGGTGGCCGGCGGGGCCATGATCTTCATCTGGAAGTTCCTGGTCCGGCCCATGGGCGGCGCGCTGGATATCTATGAGCTGCTCCCCGCCTTCCTGGTGGCGCTGGCCGCCATTGTGGTGGTCTCCCTGCTGACCCCCGCCCCCGAGGCCGATGTGGTCAAGGCCTTTGAGGAATACGACCGGTAACTCCCAAAAAGCCCGCCTTCCGGCGGGCTTTTTTTGCGCCTGTTTTTGGGCGCAGTGCGTCCTCGTTTCCAATAAATGTATGGAAACGTACCACATCGGGGGGATTCCCGCCCTATGCAGGGGGGAAAATCGCCGCTCCCAACTACATTTTAGGAGGAATCACATCATGTCTGCCAATCACACTGCCAACTACGGTCTCTCCCAGTGGGAGGGGGAGGATCGGGTCCTGCGGACCGACTTCAACGAGGACAACGCCAAGCTGGACGCCGCTCTGGCCGCGCACGACGCGGTCCTGGCCAGGAAAGGCAACGGTCAGCTCTGGACCACCAGCTACTATGGCACCGGAAGCGCCCCGTCGATCAACTTTCCCAAACGCCCAAGTATCGTTTTTGTCATTGCACCCAACGGCTTTATGGTGATGCTGCCCGGGATGGCCAAGGCTACTTCGGTCTTCCCCAACGCGACCCACAACGTCAATACCACTTGGAACGGTAATTCCGTCTCTTGGTACGGCGGCGAGGCCTGGGTCATGATGGCTGCCTCCGGCACTTCTTATCAGGTCGTTGCGATCCTGCCCGCGTAACCGCCAGCAGAACTGAGGGCACCCTAAGCCCCCCTTGCGAAAGGGGGGAGGGCCGCCGGGTGAAACCCGGTGGCGGGGGGATTCCAACGAAGGATATTTGTCGATTAGACGGAATCCCCCAGTCATTCGCTTCGCGAATGCCAGCCCCCTTTCGCAAGGGGGCCTTCCCCTGCGGGGGACGAGGGGTTTCGATGAACAGGGGAACCCCCGGGCAAAAGCCCGGGGGTTCTCCAGTTTTCGGTGATAAATCAGGCTTCGGGATCAACTGTGATTGCATACTGCGTGTCGCTAGCGTCAACAGTAATCGTGAATGTAACAGTTACATCCTTTACATCCACCGCCTTAAGCGTCACAGTACCACCGGTGGGAAGGGCCTTCAAAAGATCTGTGTCCAATCCGGCAACCTTGACAGTCCCGTTCGCAGTCGCAAGAGCAATTGTCTGGCCGTCCTCAAATGTTACACCAGTACTGTCAAAGGTCAACTCGGCGGTAACAGTTTCACCAGCAGCAGCTTTAAATGCTGTCTCCGCCGGAACCACGGTGCCATTAAGTTTCCAAACCAGGGTCATATGGCCCTTGCTATCCGCATCAACAAGTTCCTTCGGCGTAATTGTCAGCAGTTTTCCGAAAGTAATGTCAGTGGTGCTGGTTTGGATGGTCTTCACAGCGTCCTCAGTAGTGGTAGTGGTAAACTCGGTCTTGGCGGCATCGTTGGCGCGGTAGGAGAGGGCGTTCCCCTTAAGCGCGGTCACTTCCACGCTGCTGTTAGCGGGAATGGCAAAGTTGCTCTCAGCACCGACCTGGTGAGTGCCAATCGCATAGGTGGTGTTGCCAACCTTAGCGGTAATGGTGCCCTTGCCGCTCTCCAGCTCTTTGGCAATCTTCACGAAGCCGGTCTTGTACATCTCGCCATCCGAAGCGGTCTCGTTGGCTACAGCGGCATAAGTCCAAGTGGTTCCGTCAGTACTACTAGCAATTACAGTACCAGGATAAGCAGTCGGGAAGGTAGTGGTGGTGTAGGGAGCACCGGAGGCGGCAATCACCTTACCATCAGCAGAATACTTCCAAGCCTCATCATTGATTTTATACTTAATGGTGTAAGTGCTCAGGAATACGTCGAAGTCGTGGCCGTTGATGGCGACAACACCGTCCTCAGTAGCGGCGGCGGGAACGGCAGCAGCAGCAGCCTTAGCGTCACTCCAGGTCCAGGTGCTGGAACCAGCGGAACGGACGGCGATGTAGTAGCCGCTGGTGTTGTTGTGGTTCTTCATCCACACAACATCAGCCTTGCCATCTGCGTCGGTGTCCTTCACAGCGTAAGAGGCAGGCTCGTTGCCGACACTAACGGCCGCACCGGCGTGAGTGCCAGAAACGATCTCATAGCCAGCGCCAGCGATAGCACCAGTCTCGGTGGTATAGCGGACGCGGACACCCTCAAGAACGCCGGTAGCAACATTCAGGGTGTAATTCGTGTACACCAGGCCGTCATAAATGGTCCACTGATACACATTCGCCGAAGTAGCGGTCGGGCCCACGACGGACTTGGCGTTCTTCTCGGTGGTAGCCCATGCGCGCACGGCCTGATCGACCCCGGCGAGGTCGGGCTTGGCAACGCCAAAGTAGCCGACATTGAGGGTAGTACCAGTGTCAAGGCCAGCAATCGCAACTTTCACACCAGCCACGCCAGTAGTAGTAGTGGTTTCACCAGTATACCCATCCTCGACCAGGTCCTTAATGACGATAGAGGTAGCGTAGGGGCCCTCGATGATGGCGCTGATTTCGTAGTCGTACTTGTCGTTAGCGTTCTTGTGCAGCTCCTTGAGCATGTTCTTCAGCTGAGTCTCGCCGGTGCCGTACTCGGTGGTACGCTTCTTGTCGTTCTCCTGGTCCAGAACAACCTTCACGTCCTCGGCGAAGCGGATGCCGGAGTCCTTGCCGGTGGTGACGTAGATGGTCTGGTTGTCAGCGGAGGGTTTCTCGTTGATGAACTTCTCGTGGAACAGGATGGTATCCACGCTGTCCCGGCGCAGGTTGTCCACGATGCCATTGTTGGCCGCGTCGTAATCGGTGACATAGGCGGTACGGGTGGTGCCGTCAGCCTTGAAGCCCCAGTTGCCGATCTTGGACTTGGCGGCGTTGGCAAGATCGCCGTCGTCGTCGATGATGCTGCCGCCGAGGGTCTTGTTGTAGGAACCGTCAATGGCGGTGACCTCGTCCCTGGCGTTGGTCTTCACGCGGTACCAGTTGTTGGCGTCCATCTGCTGGAGCATGGAGAGCTTCACATCGTTGACCTCGGTGAGAGTGACTTCCTCGCCGTCCACGATAACGGTGCGCTCCCACTTGTAGCCGTCGTCGCCCATGTAGTACTCCTGGGCTACGCTCTCATTGTGGACATAGACCAGCTGGCTGTTCTTGCCGTTGTCGTCGCCGACAATGACCATGGCGATAATCCAGCCGTTCTTGTCGTACAGGGTGTAGATGCCCTGGGAGAAGGTGGCGGCGTTGTGGTTGTCGTCGCCGGCGGCCTCGCGGGCCTTGTCACCGTACAGAGGCACCACGTCCACGTTGTCGATGCCGGTGGTGACGCTGTCCACACCGTCGATGATGCAGTCGGTGCGCCCGGCGATGGTCTGGATCTCATCCACAGTCACGCCCAGATAGACGGACTTGTTGTTGCCGTAGACCATGTAGGTGCCGGTGGTCTGCTTGGTCTCCACGGACAGGTGCTTGTTGTTGATTTCCTTCAGCTGGGTCTTGCCCACAGTCTGGCCGGCCTTGCCGGAGCCGCCGTCAACAGCGACCAGGTCCAGGCTGTAGACGTCCTTGTTGTTCACAGAGTAGGTGCACCACTTGTTGAAGGTGGAGTTGTCCTGGTGGCTTGCCTTGGAAATCTCGCGCACCTCTTCCACGAAGGTCTTGCTGTTGTTGCGGTCGATCTCGATCTTCTTCATGGAGCCGTCCATGAAGATGGCGTTGGCCTCCAGGGTGGTGTTGGCCAGGTTGTTGTTGCCGCTGTCCACGCCGGTGATGAAGACATAGTTGGTGACCTTGTCCACCTCAACCACGCCGATAACATAGCCGTAGCGGTCCAGATAGACGTCGTAGGTGACGTTCTTCAGGTTGACGTTGTCGCCGCCGTCGGTGTAGACCTTCAGGCAGGGGTTGTCATACTCGGCAGCGTCAGAGAAGTCATACTTGGTGCCGTCGGTGGTCAGGTTGCCGGAGCTGCGGTCAGCGGGCTTCCGGGCCTGGAAGGAGGTGATCTCCACGCCGGCCATGGGGGACACAGAGGCCATGCTCTGAACCTCGCCGTCAGCCACGGTGACCAGGAAGGAGTCCTTCTCCTTCACGTCCTCAACCACGAAGTCCTCGGAGGAGACCTTCAGGGTTACAGAGTCGTCGCCGGCGGTGATCTCCTTGAGCAGGTTCGAGCCGCTCTTCTTCAGACCGTAGACGGTGAGATCCACAGTCTCCTTCTTGGTGTCGTAGTCCTTGCTGGCCCGGGCCAGATAGGTGTTGATGACAGCGATGTCAACGACCTTCTTGTCGCCGTCCACAAAGACCTGAGTCAGCACGCCGTTGCCGGTGGCGCCCACGCCGGCCTTGTTGTTCCGGTTGATGGCGGTCACGTTGAACACGTTGCTGTCGATCTTGGAATCGGAGATGCCGTCGATGGCGACATTGAGGACATAGTCGTTGATGCCGCCCCGGTTGATGCTGGTGATGGTGTCGGCGCCCAGCAGGTCATACAGCTCGCGGCCGGTGACCTCCTTGGTGTACTCCTGGCTGATGAGCTCGTACTTGGCATAGGTGCCCACGGGCTTGCCGTCGTACTCCCACTGGCGGGAAGGACGGCCAAAGACATCACGGGCGCTGTCGTTCAGCTTCAGCTTGCCGCTGTACAGCTTCTCGCCCAGCTCAATGAT
>CAJTSQ010000016.1 GCA_910578735.1 uncultured Oscillospiraceae bacterium | reverse complement strand
TGCCTGTTTCAGCTCGTCCGCAACCCCGGCAAGACGGGGGCCTCCGATGATACCGCCGTCCGCTACAATGACACGGACGACTGGCCCGCTCAACCTCCTGTGGGTATCTACTTCAACTATGGCCTTGTGGACGAGTTTATGAGGGAATGGCTCTTGCGCCAGCAGGAGCTACACGCCGGGGAGATTACCAGGGAAGAATACTTTGAATGGAAAATCAACTGGCCGAGTACCTGCGATGACGGGAAAGAATCGAAATACTATGTGCCCTGGAGAAAAGAAAAATAGGGCAAGCGAAACCGCCCTGCTGAATTTGTCGTTCAGCAGGGCGGTTCGCTTGCCCTTTGCAATCATTCTCTTGTGTGACCGGGTTGAAACGAATAGTATCAATCCAGTATCACAAGGCAAAGTGACAGGTCAAAAACCCTGTATTCATGCGGGTTTGCGCCGTTTTAACGGTCATTCCCACTCTATGGTTCCGGTGGGCTTTGTCGTCAAATCGAAGAGCACCCGGTTGACTCCCTTCACCTCGCTGGTGATGCGGGTCATAATATGCTGGAGCAGGTCAAAGGGCACATTCTCCACAGTTGCGGTCATGGCGTCCACCGTATTGACGGCCCGAATAATCACGCACCACTCCTCGGTGCGCCGGTTGTCCCGGACGCCCACCGACTTCAGGTCAGGGATAGCGGTAAAGTACTGCCACACCTTGCCCTCCAGGCCGTTTTTGGCGAACTCCTCCCGGAGGATGGCGTCGGACTCCCGGACGGCCTCCAGCCGGTCCCGGGTGATGGCCCCCAGGCACCGCACTCCCAAACCGGGGCCGGGGAAGGGCTGGCGGTATACCATAGAGTCGGGCAGCCCCAAAGCCTTGCCGCAGGCCCGGACCTCGTCCTTAAAGAGCATCTTCAGCGGCTCCACCAGCTCAAAATCCAGGTCCTCAGGCAGGCCGCCCACGTTGTGGTGGCTCTTTACCGCCTTGACGGTCTTGGTGCCGCTCTCAATGATGTCGGGATAGATGGTGCCCTGGCCCAGGAACTGGATGCCGTCCAGCTTGCGGGCCTCCTCCTCAAACACCCGGATAAACTCCCCGCCGATAATCTTCCGCTTTTTCTCCGGCTCGGCCACCCCGGCCAGCTTGTCCAGGAAGCGGTCCACCGCGTCCACATACACCAGGTTGGCGTCCATCTCGTCCCGGAAGACCTGCACCACCTGTTCCGGTTCCCCCTTGCGGAGCAGGCCGTGGTTCACATGGACACAGGTAAGCTGCTTGCCGATGGCCTTGATCAGCAGGGCCGCCACCACAGAGGAGTCCACCCCGCCGGACAGGGCCAGCAGCACCTTTTTGTCCCCCACCTGATTGCGGATGAGCTCCACCTGATCGGCAATAAAGTTGTCCATATTCCAGTTGGCCTCGGCGCCGCAGATGGTGAAAATAAAGTTCTTCAGTGCGGTCTCCCGCTCCCCGTCATCTGCAGGCCAGGGGGCGTCTCCCCGGTGGTCCACCAGCAGGGCGGGGATATCGCAGTCATAAATCTCCTTCGCCACGTCGATGGAAACCCCGTCCACCACCCGGTTGGGCCCGCCGTTGAGGATAATCCCCTTCACGTTGGGCAGGGCCTTCAGCTCGGCCAGGGTGATGTCGTGGGGGTGTATCTCGGAGTAGACCCCCAGGGCGCGGATTTCACGGGCGATCTTGGGGTTCTCCTCACTGCCCAGGTCCAGTACAGCAATCATATCCTGCTTCATAGCCATTCTCCTTTTGTGTATTTGTATTTTTATCCTATCATAGTTCGGGCCGTATGGCAAGGTCCGAGAAAAATTCCTTCACAAACTCCACGTCCTCCACCTGAAAGCTCCGGCCGTTGAGGGCCTCCAAAGGGCCTGCGTCGGTGGTAAACCGGAAGGTGAGCTTATAGGAGTACAGGGCCTGTCCGTGGCGGCCGTATTTCCGATTCTCCCGCTCACTGCCGTACTTGCCATCCCCGATAAGGGGATGGCCGGCGGCGGCAAACTGGGCCCGAATCTGATGGGTCCGGCCGGTAATCAGGTCGCACTCCACCAGGGACAGGCCGTTTTCCGCCGCCAGCGTCCGGTAGGCGGTAACGGCGCTTTTGGCCCCCGGCTCAGGCCGCGCTCGCACATACACCTGCTTTTTCACCTCGTCCTTAAAGAGGAAGCCCTCCAGCCGCCCCTGTGGGGGCGACATTCTTCCCTGGACCACGCACAGATACAGCTTGGTCAGCTCCCGGTCCTTGATCTTCTGGTTCATCACCCGCAGTCCCTCGGCGGTCTTGGCGGCAATCACAATCCCCCCGGTGTTCCGGTCGATGCGGTTGCACAGGGCGGGGGCGAAGGAGTTTTCCCAATAGGGGGACCACTCCTTCTTCTGATACAGATAGGCCTGTATGTGGGTGAGCAGGGTGTTCACCCGCTCGTTCTCGTCGGGGTGGACCACCAGCCCGGGCCGCTTGTCCACCAGCATAATGTGTTCGTCCTCATAGAGGATATTCAGCCTGGGCTGGTAGAGGGAGAGAAAAGCGTTTTCCGGGGTAGGCTTGTCGAAAAACTCGTCATTGATGTACAGCTGGAGTACATCTCCCATCACCAGCCGCACATCCCGCTTGCTCCCCTTGCCGTTCACTTTCACCCGCTTGAGCCGGATGTACTTCTGGGCCAGCGGCGCGGGGAGCAGGGGCAGGGTTTTGGCCAGCCAGCGGTCCAGCCGCTGTCCGGCGTCGTTTTTTCCGATGGTAAATTCTTTCATGGGGTGTGCCCTCTCCTGTAGGGGGCGGCCTCTGTGCCGCCCCGCCTTTTCCGGATTTTGTACCGGCAGGGCGGCCCGGAGGCCGCCCCCTGCGGTCTGTCAAAAATATTTCACCATATTCCGCGCCCACTGTCAATAAATTTCGTGGAGAAATTTGTGAAAAGTATTTGACATTTGGGAGAAAAGTCTTTATAATATCCTGCGTACCATTCTGCGAGTATGGGGGGATCACCCCCGGGGAGGAACGCCATGCGTCTGGATCTGCGCGATATTATCCATGTCCCGGACGCAAAAAAGACGTTCCAATTCCAGCTGGACCTGTCCGGAGAGGATTTCTACGGAAGCCGTCCCATTGTCCGCCCTGTTCAGGTGGAGGGCGGTGTGACCAACCACGCCGGCGCCCTGGTGCTGGAGGGAACGGCCCGCTCTCTGCTGGAGCTGACCTGCGACCGCTGCGGGACAGCATTTTCCCGGGAAAAGACAGTGGTTCTGGACAACCTGGTGGCCCAGGAGCTGGAGGACGAGGAAAACGACGACATCCTCCTGCTGGACGGCACCGAGCTGGATCTGGACGAAGCGGTGTCTGCCGCCTTCATCCTCGCGATGGATACCAAAAACCTTTGCTCAGACGACTGCAAAGGGCTGTGCGCCAAGTGCGGAGCCGATTTGAACCTCGGCCCCTGCGGGTGCAGACCTGATGTCGATCCAAGACTGGCGGCCCTTGCGCAGCTGTTGGATAAGGAAGCTGAGTGAGTAGTAGATGTGCCCTGACCGGCACAGCCGAAGGAGGTGTCACCCATGGCGGTCCCCAAGGGAAAAGTATCCAAGGCCCGGCGCGATAAGCGGCGCAGCTCCCACTGGAAGCTGGAAACTCCCGGTATCGTGACCTGCCCCAAGTGCGGGGCTTACCGGCTGCCTCACCGTATGTGCAAAAATTGCCTGACCTATAACGGCCGTTCCTTCGGCCAGGTCGAGGCCCAGCAGTAAGTGGAAAAGCCCTCCGGCGATACCGGAGGGCTTGTTTTTATCCATAATAGACGGAGGGATATCTATGACATACCTGTATGCCGGCCTGCTGGGTCTGGCGCTGGCAGTAACGGTTCGGATCGGTCTGCCCGGCCTGCCCTTGCTCCTGGCTGTGGCCGTTGTTTTCGCTGTGCGCGCCCTGCGCCGGCGTGACCAGGATCTAGAGCCCCGGAATGATGTGGAGCGGTGGATTTTCGGCACCTACGCCAACTGGGCTTTATATAACTATGAGTACGTCCCGGACAATATCCTCGTACCTAACTATGACAGCACTCCCATCCTGCTGGGCGGGCGGCGCGGCCCCTATAACAGCGTTGAGCAGCGGCAGTATTTTTTGAATATGCTGGACAGCCCTTGGGACATCCACAGCAAGCGGGAACTGCTGGAGACGGTGGAATACATGAGTACCGGCCCCGGCTTCCAGCGGTGCCTGACCAAGGCCGACCAGGCCTGGGAGCTGTGCCGCTGCACCCAGCTGCTGGCCGTCGCCTTCCGCCTGGGCTGGATCAGCCGGCAGGACATGGTGCGGCGCTCCTGCCGGGTGGGCAAGCTGATTCAAAAGACCTTCTCCGGCTGGCAGGAGATGAGCGAGAGCTTCCTGGCCCGCTGCTTACAGTGGATGGAAGATCCCTCCCTTGGCGCGGATATGCGCCGGGCCATCCACAGAGCACTCTGGCTCCGCCCTGACAGCCCCTACAATCTGCCCTGGGATTTGCCGTTAGATTGAAAGGCTTTTGTAATAATCCAGTGTAGAAAACCCCCGTTCCAGTTGGGTATACACATAGGCCTCCGCCGCATCGGCCAGCTGCGTCAGGTCTTCCCTTTTCAGGCGGAAGGAGAACAGCCGCTTGGGGTCGCCGTGGAGGATGTGGTCCAAGGCGGCCAGGGCAGGCGTGGACAGAGACAGGGAGACTCCCTCCCCGGAGACCCTGCCGCCGTCGATGAGGGGCTCATACCCCGCCAGGGCCATGGCCTTCCACTCGAAGGCGGCCTTCACCAGAGACAGCGGTTTCTCCTGCATTCTGTCAAGGGCATGGAGACTGTTCAAGATCAGGGACAGCAACTCCGAATTTTCTTCCCCCTCCACCGCCAGCAGCTCGGCTGCCTCGGCGAAGTAGCACCCCAGGGCCAGCCGTCCGATGTCATCCCGAATCCCCTGAAACAGGCGCTCCGTGGACGCCTCCTTCACCGCCCAGCGGCCCTGATAGTCATAGAGCACCATCTCCGACCAGGCCAGCAGCTGGCACCCGGCGGCGATGGCGCTCCCTTTCTTCCGGCACCCTCGGGCGGAGACGGTGAGCTTTCCCTGCTCCTGGGTAAACAGGGTCAAGATCCTGTCCGACTCCCTGTAGTCCACCCCCCGCAGGACCAGGGCTTTGGTGGTAATGTGCATAATGTCACTCCTATGTAACGGGGCGGGCTTCAGCCCGCCCCGCTTTTCATCACGCCTTTTCGATCTTTGGCTGAAAGGCCGTCTTGGCCGGCTCCTCCCACAGGAACCACTCCTGACGGTTTCCGGCGATGGCCAGATAGATCTCCGGCAAGCCGGTCTTGTAAAACAGCTCCCAAAGTCCCTGTTCATCCATGGTACAGCCCTCCCTTTCTTTCTGTGCTTAGGCTGGCTGTTTTAACGGGAAACTATAAGCGGGAAATTTTAGTCTGATCTGCCATTTATCTCCCGTGCAATCAAAAAATCTGCAAGCTCAAAGGCTCTGATCCGCCGCTCCGCCAAGGTGATCTGAGACTTGTACCGCTCCGGCCGCTCCTTGCCCCGCAAGGTTTTAACGGTCTCCCGCAGCTTGTGCAGGGTGGAATCAATCTGACGCTTGGCTTCCGTCAAATCGTCTTTTGTGTACTCCATGTTACTCCTTCACGTAGCCGAAATTCTGGATGGCCGCCGGGTTGTCCCGCCAGTTCTCCTTCACCTTCACCCAGGTCTTCAAAAAAACCTTGGTCCCCATAAACTTCTCCATGTCCTGCCGGGCCAGGGTGGACGCCTTTTTCAGCATCCCCCCGCCCTTGCCGATGATGATGCCCTTGTGGCTGTTTTTCTCACAGTAGATGGTGGCCTCCACCTCCACCACCTCGTCGTCCCGCTCCGCAAAGCGGGTGATCTCCACCGCGGTGCCGTGGGGAATCTCCTTGTCCAGCAGGAGCAGCAGCTTCTCCCGCATAATTTCGGCCATCATCTGCCGCTCGGGCTGGTCGGAGGTCATATCATCGGGGAACAGCTGAGGGCCCTCGGGGAGGAAGCCCTCCAGCACATTGAGGAGCTCCTCCACCCCCTGGCCGGTCCTGGCGGAAATGGGCACCACCGCGTCGAAGTCGTGCTCCTGGCTGTAGACCTGGATCACCTCCAGCAGCCTGTCCTTCTGGGGGACGGTGTCCGCCTTGTTGATGGCCAGCACGGCGGGACAGCCCAGGGTCTTGATGCGCCCAATGAGCTGCTGTTCCGGCTCCCCCACGTTGGGGATGGGCTCCACCAGCAGCAGCACGGCGTCCACGTCGGCCACGGACTCCCGCACCACATTGACCATGTAGTCCCCCAGCCGGGTGCGGGCTCTGTGGAGCCCGGGGGTGTCCACAAAGACGAACTGGCATTCCCCCCGGTTCTTGATGCCGCAGATGCGGTTGCGGGTGGTCTGGGGCTTGCTGGTGACAATGGCCACCTTCTCCCCCACAAAGGCGTTGGTCAGGGTGGACTTGCCCACGTTGGGCCGTCCGCAAATGGTAATAATGCCTGATTTTTTAATCATAGATAATCCTCACTTTCTTGCCGGGTGTGAGCGGTTCCCCGGACGTTTTCGGTTAATGATATTTCTTGTACAGGTCCTCGTGGAACACATGCTTGCGCACCAGACGGGTCACGAACATAAGGACGCAGGCCATGGCGCAGGTGACCACATAGGGGGTCAGGTCAAACTCAAAGCTCCAGCTCCTCCCCTCCCGACGGCCCATGTCCTCATAGTCATCAAATTCGTCCTCAATGGCGGTCAGTCTGATTTTTTTCATAACGATTCTCCTTTATTTTCAGTTTTGTTCCTCATATAGTGTGAATTTCTCATTTTCCCGCTGGAAGTATCCGTCCAGACGGCCATATACCGTTTTCGTATCCGGGTCAAACCACATCAGCTCCAGGTCCTCAAACCCGTCCATCATCACAAACTGTCTCGCTCCCTCGTCCCAGCACCAGAAATTGTAAAAGCCCGTGTGATCGTCTCCGTTGAAAGCCCACAGGTAACCAAGGTCCCCATAGCCGTCAAAGTTGGCATCCGCCCGGCAGCGCCAGCTTCCAAGGGCATCCTCCGGCTGGACGATGTGGGCGTGAAGCGTCTGTATCGGCTGGGACAGGTCCGACATATCCCAAACACAGAGGGCGGTCCCCTCATCGGATATCCCCCGCTCCGCCGTTACCAGCACAACTCCCAGACTCCCCCCGGTATCCACCGTAAACACATGGGACCAGCGGCCGTCCAGCCAACCGGAGATCTGGTCGTAAACGTCTCCAGGCTCCCCGCGGTAGTCCAGGTCTTCCTTCCACTTGTCCCGCTTCTCGAACCAGCTGCCGTCCTCAGCGTCATAGGTCCGGTAAAACATCTCCACCTGGGTACCGTCTATCCAGTCCTCTACAGACAGGAAGACGCTCTCAAATCCGGTGCTTGCATCGAGCTCCGTCTCAATCCGACGAACACAGATCAATTTCCCGTCGATCCATCGGTGGGTCGTAGTCAAACCGGTGGATGCCCCGCTGCTTCGGGCCCAGCCATAGACCAGTTGTTTCTCCTGATCAAACACCGGTTCGGAGATGTCCGCAAAGGCGGGCTCCTCTATGAACCTGCCCTGTTCCTCGTCCCAGAGCCAAAAATACCAGTAGTTAGGCTGGTTTCCCATGGCATAGAGATAGCCAAAATCCCCGTAGCCGTCAAAGTTGGCGTCCTCCGTCAGGTGCGAGCCAACGAGGTCCAGCGGCTTGATCTCCCGCTGGATGGGCTGCGCCACGTTGTGGGGGGCCCATACCTCAAACAGGCCGTACCGCTCATATCCATCCTGATACTGCTCCACTGTCACCAGCAGCGTCCCCAGCTGCCCGCCGGTGTCCACCAGGAAGGCGTCGTGGGTGTCGTCGATGGTCTGTCCCTCCAGCAGCTCCTGGGCGGTTTGGGGAACCGGTTCCGGCGGAAGCGAAGCGGATCCCTCCTCCACCTGCCGGCACCCGGCCAGCAGAAGAGCGCACAGCATCAGCGCAGACAGCCTGACTTTCATTCCGCGCCCTCCCTGGTAATCCCCAGCTTACCCAAAATAGCCTCCTCCCGCGCCCGCATCCGGGCCTTCATGGGCCCCTCGTCCAGGTGGTCGTAGCCCAGCAGGTGGAGTACCGAGTGGACGGCCAGATAACACACCTCCCGCTCCGGGGAATGGCCGAACTCCTCCGCCTGGGCCCGGGCCCGCTCCAGAGAGAGCATCATGTCCCCCAGCGGCACCTTGTCCGTGTCCGGCTCGGCCCACTCCGCCCGGGGCTTTTCCCCCGGCTCCAGCTCGAACATGGGGAAGGACAGCACATCGGTAGGCCGGTCCACCCCCCGCATCTCCAAATTGGTCTGATGGATGCCCCCGTCGTCGGTGACGCACACCGCCACAATACATGGCACGTCCACCTGCTCCTCCTCCAGGGCAGTCAGAACAGAACGTCTGATCTGTTCCTCCACCGCCGCCGGCGTCTCCACCTCTGCGTCGATATAGACCTCGTGCTCCATAGGCCGCCTCCCTTCGTTTTCCCTATTATACGAAAAAAAATCCCATTGGTCAAACATATTTTCCCCAAACCGGTGAAAAACTAACTGCAAACATCACAGACGGGACGTGAACACATGACAACAAAAAAAATCGGGACCCAGACGGCGGCAATGGCCAACCCGCCTTCTCTGGCCGCATGGGCCAACGTGGCGGGCAAGAAGGAGGGGGAGGGCCCCCTGGCCGACACATTTGACTATATTGACAAGGACGACACCTTCGGCGAATCCACCTGGGAGAAGTCGGAGAGCGCCATGCAGAAGCAGGCGCTCACGCTGGCCCTGAACAAGGCGGGGCAGGCGGCCTCCGCCCTGGACTGGCTTTTCGCCGGCGACCTGCTCAACCAGTGTATCGGCTCCTCCTTTGCCGCGCGGGAACAGCAGGTGCCCTTCTTCGGGCTCTACGGGGCCTGCTCCACCATGGGCGAGGGCCTGGCCCTGGCCGCTATGACCCTGGACGGCGGCTTTGGGGAGTGGGCGGCGGTGACGGCCTCCTCCCACTTCTGCTCGGCGGAGCGGCAGTACCGCACCCCCCTGGAGTACGGCGGGGAGGACCCCCACGTCCCAGTGGACGACGACCGCCGCCGGAGCGGCCGTCCTGGCCCGGGAGGGCCCGGGGCCCTATATCACCCATGTCACCGTGGGTAAAATCGTGGATAAGGGGGTTACCGACACCAACAACATGGGTGCCGCCATGGCCCCCGCGGCGGCGGCCACCCTCACCGCCCACTTTCAGGACACAGGCTGCTCCCCCAGCAGCTACGACATGATCTTCACCGGCGACCTGGGGGTGCTGGGCAGCGAGCTGCTGGTTGAACTGCTGCGGAAGGACGGCGTTCAAATCAAGAACCACGCCGACTGCGGGGCAATGATCTTCGACATTGAGCATCAGGACGTCCACTGCGGCGGGTCTGGGTGCGGGTGCTGCGCCTCAGTGCTCACCGGACATATCCTGAACAATCTGAAGGCGGGCAAGTGGAAAAACATCCTCTTTTGCCCCACCGGGGCCCTCCACTCTCCAACCTCCGCCTTCCAGGGGGAGTCCATCCCCGGCATCTGCCACGCAATTTCCATTTCAACGGTGAAATCATAGGGGCCGCCGATCCCGGCGGCCCGCAGGAAAGGTTGTATCAGCCATGGAATATCTGAACGCATTCCTCTGCGGAGGCATTCTGTGCGTCATCGGACAGGTCCTCATCGACAAGACGCCACTCACTCCAGCCAAAATTCTGGTGAGCTACGTCACCGCCGGGGTGATCCTCAGCGGCGTGGGCCTGTACCAGTACCTGGTGGACTGGGGGGGCGCGGGGGCCACGGTGCCCCTCACCGGCTTCGGTCACCTGCTGGCCAAGGGAGTACGGAAAGCGGTGGCGGAGGACGGCCTCATGGGGGCCCTCACCGGCGGCTCCACCGCCGCCGCCGGAGGCATCACGGCGGCCATCTTCTTCGGCTTTCTGGTGGCCCTCATCTGCAAACCAAAGCCTAAGACGTAATGCTGCCGCACCAGATAAAAAAGACAGACTCCCGGGGAACGGCCGTTCTCCGGGAGTTATTTTATCCCTTTTTGAAAAGATTTCAGGATAAAGATATTTTACTGGCCGCAGGGGGAAGAAACTGATATAATTGATTCTGCGGTACGGAGAACCCTGGAAAACAACCCAAAGGAGAGAACGCTATGGAACAGCAGCAGAGAAAAATACTCTACCACTACACCGATTTTCAGGCGGTGGACGGCATTTTGCGCTGTGCGCAGCTTCGGGTCAACAATGTGCTCACCATGAACGATTCCGCGGAGATGCGGCACTTTATGAACCGGCTCCGCACCGCCATTTCGGAGCGGCTGGTACACGACGGCTATTCCGCCCAGGCCGGCCAGCTTCAGGCGCTGTTCGCCCAGGAGATGAAAAAGGAGTACTCCGCTTTTGCGGCCTGCTTCTCCTTCCATCGGGACGACGCCGCCCAGTGGGAACGTTACGGAAACCGGGGGCGGGGTGTGTGCGTTGCCTTCCGGCGGGAGTATCTGCAAAGAATCGCCAGGGGAGCCCTGTCCCTCCAAGCGGTCTTTTACCAGGACGACATGACCGGCCACCCCATGGTGGAGCGGTTCTGCGGACTGGTCCGAGACGGGGCGGAGCTGTCCGGAGAGAATCCGGACCTGAGAGAGGCCATGCGGGATGCCTGGGCCTGTTCGGTGTCGTTTAAGCACCCCTCCTTTTCCACCGAGTACGAGATGCGCCTGGTGGTGTCTCCCTTTGAGCAGGATAACTTTGGTGTGCAGCCGTGCTACCATATTACAAAGGAGCGGATTAAGAAGTACTACCCCCTGGACCTGCTGGCCATGTGCGGGGAGATCGGCATCGGTATGGAGGACCTGGTGGCGGAGATTATCATCGGGCCGGACTCCACCCAGTCCATGGCCATCTTTCAGGACTATTTGCGGGACAACGGCCTGCACGGGCTGGTGGATCGGGTGTCTCTGTCGGACTGCCCGCTGCGGACGATGGTGCTGTAAAGTTTGGCGGAAAAATGTGCAACCTGGGCAAAGATTTTGCGTCTTGACAGGTGAGAGCACAATTTGATGTGGACTTTACCGTGACGAAAGGGAGGATCATGATGAGACAGAAGCTATTTGTGATTTGTATGGCGGCCGCCCTGCTGTTAGCGGGGTGCGGGGGAGGCAGCTTGGCCTCCGACGGCGCGGTGGCAGACAGCGCGCCGGCCAGCAGCTCGCTCAGCGGAGAGGGCGGTTACGACAGCGGCTGGAATTGGGAGATGAGCGCCGGCGGGGACAGTATGCCGGAGGCCCCGGAGTCTGCGGCCGGCTCGGTTTACCAGAGCGCCAGCACCAAGCTGATCCGCCGGGCGGAGCTGAACATCGAGACGGAACAGTTTGACCAGAGCGTGGCCGCGCTGAACCAGCTGACGGCGGACTGCGGCGGCTACTTTGAGAAGGCCAGCCTCTACGGGGGCAGCCGCCGGGATGTAAACGCCAGCCGCAGCGGGGAGTACGTGGTCCGGGTACCGGCGGCGCAGTATGACCGATTCCTCAGCGGCGCGGGGGACCTGGGCTATGTGACCGGCAGAGACGAGAGCAGCGAGGACATAGGCGAGCGGTACTACGACACCGAGACCCGCCTGAAGACCCAGCGCACCAAGCAGGAGCGGCTGCTGTCCCTGCTGGAGCGGGCGGAGACGATGGAGGATATCATCTCTCTGGAAAACGCCCTCAGCGATGTGGAGTATCAGATTGAACAGTACGCCTCCGAACTGAACCGGTACGACGCCCTGGTGGATTTTGCCACCTTCAGCGTCTGCCTCCGCGAGGTGGGCCGGGTGACCCAGGAGGTGGGGGAGACCGCCTCCCTGGGGGCCCGCATGGCCGCCGGCTTCCAGACCAGTGTCCGCAATCTGGGCCAGGGCATGCAGAGCTTCCTTGTCTGGGTGTCTTACAATCTGTTCCTGGTGGCCATTTTGGCCGGTGTGGCAGTGGCGGCTGGAATCGTTGGCCGGCGCGAGGTGAAAAAGCTGCAAAAGCAGAAAGAGGCGGACAAAACAGAGAAATAAAAATTGGGGGCGGTCGGAAGGCTGCCCCATATTTATGAAAAAATCCCTTGACTTTGACGCTGCGTCAAGTGGTAATATCCTGTTCAGAGAGGTGATTGCGATGGAATATGCCATTCAGGAGCTGTCGCGCCTGTCCGGGGTGACCACCCGCGCCCTGCGCTGGTATGACAAGATCGGCCTGCTGAAGCCGGCTGGCCGGACGGAGGGCGGTTATCGGCTGTACGGTCCGGCAGAGGTGGACCGCCTCCAGGACATCCTGTATTACCGGGCCCTCGGGGTGGAGCTGGCTCAGGTAAAGGCGATTCTGGACGACCCCTCCTATGACCGGCTGGCCGTTCTCCGCGGCCACCTGGCCGCTCTGGAAGCGGAGCAGAGGCGGATCCAAGGACTGATTAGCTCTGTGAAGGAGACGATATTGACACAGGAAAGGAACGAGATTATGTCTGACGAGAAGAAATTCGAGGCCTTTAAGCGGGATATGCTGAAGAACTACGGCGACACCTATGAGGCCGAGAGCAGGGAGAAGTACGGCGACCAGGAGGTGGATAGGATGCTCACCCGTGTGAAGGGCGTAACCCGCGGGCAGTATGAGGAGTGGGAGCGGCTGGGCCAGGAAATTCTGGAAAAGCTGTCCGCCGCCGTGGCCGCCGGGTCCGACCCGGCAGGGGAGGCGGGGGAGGAGATCACCGCCCTCCACCACCGCTGGCTCACCGTTATGGGGGACAAGTACGACCTCCAGCGCCACCGGGGCCTGGCGGAGCTGTATGTCCAGGATGAGCGGTTTACCGCCTACTACGACAGAGAGCGCCCCGGCTGCGCCCGGTTCCTTCGGGACGCGGTGCTGGCCTGGGCCAAGTAAAAGACTGACTGAGCGCGCCGTCGGGAAAGACGGCGCGCTTACCTTGTTTTTTCCCGGGGATTGCGCTATAATAAGGTTGGAACGCTGAAAAGAGGAGCAATGAAATATGGTACAAGAGACAAAGCGCTTTTTGTCCTACATCTGCCCCCACTGTATGCAGTCGGTGATTGTGGAGCGGGACCTGTTTTCCCTGGCGGCGGCCCCGGTCCGCATCAAATGCCCCTGCGGCAAGTCAGAGCTGGGGGTGGAATTTCTCCCCAACCGGGTGAAGCTGACGGTGCCCTGCCTGTTCTGCGGCCGGGAACACACGGTGTCCTGCTCCTCCCGGGCCTTCATCCGGGAGAAGGCCCTGGCCTTCTCCTGCGCCGCCTCCGGGCTGGACTGCTGCTACGTGGGGGAGGAGGCCCCGGTCTACGCCGCCACCGCCCGGCTGGAGCAGGCGGTGGACAAGCTGGGAGAGGACGCCGCCGATAACGGGGCCTTTCTGGACGGGATCGTCATGGAGGAGGTCCTGTCCGAGCTGCGGGACATCGCGGCCCAGGGGGGCATCTCCTGCACCTGCGGCAGCAAGAAGTGGGCCTTTGATGTCCATTTCAGCTCGGTGGACCTGTACTGCCAGGATTGCGGCGGAAAAATCCGTATCCCGGCCGGCACCGCCGATGACATTGACGATCTGTGCTGTAAAACTTCAATTTTGATTCGAGGCAAGGAAAAATGAGTATGTTTTTTGAGTATGAGGTCCGCCTGTCCGGCTTGGACGTGGATGGGCGGGGAATCTGCAAGGCCTCCGGTCTGCTGAACCATCTGCAAAACGCCGCCACCCTGGCGGCGGAGGACGGGGGATTCTCCCGGGAGGTGCTGGTGGAGCGGTATGGGGCCTTCTGGATGCTGGCCCGGTCCCGCTTTCGCCTGTCCCAGCCCCTGCGGTATGAGGACAAGGTGACCATCCGTACCTGGCACCGGGGGGGCAGGGCGGCTCTGATGTACCGGGACTATGACATTTTGGCCAACGGACAGCTGGTGGGGGAGTCGGTGTCCGCCTGGGTGCTGGCCAGCCTGGAGACCCACAAGCTGATGAAGCTGGGGACCATCGCCGAGCTTCAGGGCACCGGGGGCGGGGCGCTGTGCAAGACCATGACCCTGGCCAAGCTCCGCCAGCCCGGGGATTTGGTGGAGGTGGAACGCCGGCCCATGCGGTACAGCGACACCGACCTGAACGGCCACGTGAACAACACCCGCTACGCCGACTTTGCCTGCGATGCGGTGGGGATGGAGCGGCTGTCCGACGACCGCTACCTGGCCGAGCTGCAGATCGGCTATCTGGCTGAGTGCCGCCCGGGGGAGGTTCTGTCCATCCAGACCAGCGGCCTGGGGGACAGCCGATTTGTCCGGGGGGTGGACGATGCCGGAAAGCCCCGGTTTGAGGCGGCGCTGTACTTTGGGGAGACGCCGGTTTAGAGGGAGGAGTTCAACTGCAAAACGGAATCCCCCAGTCACCGCCTGCGGCGGTGCTGTACTTTGGGGAGCTGCCGGTTTAGAGGGAGGAGTTCAACTGTAAAACGGAATCCCCCAGTCACCGCCTGCGGCGGTGCCAGCCCCCTTTTGCAAGGGGGCCTTTGGAGGAAACCTGAAACATTCAGAGGAGCAAAAAGCCCCCCTTGCTAAAGGGGGGAGGGCCGCGAAGCGGCGGGGGGATTCTTCTTACGCAAACTCCCGTCTTGACAAGGCCAAACGCACAAGGTACAATAGATAAAATATCGAAAAGGAGACGTGGAACTATGGTGAATCAAGACGCCGCCCAGAAGTTTGTGAAGCAGGGTCTCACCTTTGACGACGTACTGCTGATCCCCGCAGCCAGCGACGTGCTGCCCGCCGACATCGACCTTCGCACTCGGCTGACCAAGAAAATACATCTCAACATCCCCCTGATGAGCGCGGCTATGGATACCGTCACGGAGTACCGCATGGCCATCGCCATCGCCCGGGAGGGGGGCATCGGCATCATCCATAAAAATATGTCCATCAGCCAGCAGGCCGAGCAGGTGGACATGGTGAAGCGGTCGGAGAACGGCGTCATCACCAACCCCTTCTGGCTGGCCCCCGGCCACACCCTGGCCGAGGCCGACGAACTGATGGCCAAGTTCCGCATCTCCGGCGTGCCCATCTGCGACAACGGCAAGCTCATCGGCATCATCACCAACCGGGATATGAAGTTTGAGAAGGACATGACCGTCCTCATCGACCACGTCATGACCAAGGACAACCTGGTCACCGCCCCCGAGGGCACCACCCTGGCCCAGGCCAAGGAGATCCTCCGCCAGCACAAGATCGAGAAGCTGCCCATTGTGGACGAGGAGGGCCGGCTCAAGGGCCTTATCACCATCAAGGACATCGAGAAGGCGGAGGTCTATCCCAACTCCGCCCGTGACGAGAAGGGCCGTCTGCTGGTGGGCGCCGCCATCGGCGCCACCGCCGATGTGCTGGATCGGGTGGCCGCCCTCACCGACGCGGGGGCCGACGTGCTCACCTTGGATTCCGCCCACGGCCACACCCAGAATGTGCTGGAGACCGTCAAGCGCATCAAGGCCCTGTACCCCGACGTCCAGCTCATTGCCGGCAACGTGGCCACCGCCGAGGGCTGCCGCGCCCTTATTGAAGCGGGGGCGGACTGCGTGAAGATCGGTATCGGACCCGGCTCCATCTGCACCACCCGCGTGGTGGCCGGCATCGGCGTGCCTCAGATCACCGCCATCTACGATGCCGCCCGGGTGGCCGCCGAGTACGATATCCCCATCATCGCCGACGGCGGCGTGAAGTTCTCCGGCGACATCGCCAAGGCCATCGCCGCGGGCGGCGACGTGGTCATGCTGGGCTCCCTGCTGGCCGGCTGCGAGGAGTCTCCCGGCGATACTGAAATCTTCCAGGGCCGTCAGTTCAAGGTCTACCGGGGCATGGGCTCCCTGGCCGCTATGAATCACGGCTCCCGGGACCGCTACTTCCAAGAGTCCAACAAGAAGCTGGTTCCTGAGGGCGTGGAGGGCCGGGTCCCCTATAAGGGAGGGGTGGGTGAGACCATCTATCAGCTCATGGGCGGCCTGCGGGCCGGCATGGGCTACACCGGCTGCCACAACATCGGCGAGCTGCACTCCAAGGCCCAGTTCATGCAGATCACCGCCGCCGGCTTGAAGGAATCCCACCCCCACGATATCTATATCACGAAGGAAGCGCCCAACTACACCATCAGCCCCAACTGATAGAGAGAGCCCGAGGCGATTGGTCATTGCCCCGGGCTTTTTTTGCCAAAATGGTAATGCACAAAGGAGAAACGGTATGAATCAAAAAGAAGTCAGCGAGCTGCGCCGCCGGTGGCGGCCGGAGAAGAACGCGGTGAGCCGGATTTACGGCTGTTTTGTCAACGCCAACAGAGAAATCGTCTCCGACCTGGACGAGTCCCTGGGCCCCATGCCCCAGGAGGAGGCAGAGCAGTATCTGGGTCTGCTGAAAAAAGTCCTGTCCGGTGCCCTGGGAAAAAACCTGATCGACATCGTGTTTTCCACCCGGCAGGTGATGGACAGTGAGGAGCACAGGCTGCTGTCCGCCCTGCGGGCCAGCGGGCTGAAGGACGGAGCGGTCCGCCAGACCTTCTACCGGAAGGTCATTGACAGTCTGGACATGGGCGGGGCCAGCTATCTGCTCCTGCTGGCCCAGGACGACTACGACGTGCCCCATCGGGGGAGGGACGGCGAGGTTCAGGAGGACGCCTCCGAGGAGGTATTCTCCTACTTCCTGTGCGGGGTCTGTCCCTTAAAGCTGGGCAGGCCGGAGCTGAACTACTACCCTGGAGACAACGAGTTCCACTGCGCGGCGAGCCAGACCGTGTCGCCCCCGGAGCTGGGCTTCCTGTTTCCAGCCTTTGACAGCCGGACGGCCAACATCTATAACGCCCTGTTTTACTCCCGCCGGCCGGACGAACTGCACCAGGAGTTTATCGATGCGGTCTTTCACACAGAGCCCCCCATGTCCGCAGGGGAGCAGAGGGAGACCTTCCAGAGCGCTCTGGCGGACGCACTGGAGGAGTCCTTCCGCCTGGATGTGGTCCAGGCGGTCCATGAGCGGCTTACCGACCGGATTGTCCAGCACAAGGAGAGCAAAGACCCGGAGCCCCTGGTCCTGACAGCCCGGGAGGTGGGGGGAATCCTTCAGGACTGCGGCGTGGAGCCGGAGCGGGTGGAGGAGTTCCGCCGCAGATGTGACGAACAGTTCGGCACGGATGCCGGCTTGAGTCCGGCCAACCTGATTGATGCCGGCCGGTTTGAGGTCAAAACCACCCAGGCCACCCTGTCCCTCCCGCCGGAGAACAGCTACCTGGTGGAGACCCGGATGATCGACGGCAGAAAGTACATCCTGATCCCAGCCGAGGAGTCGGTGGAGGTGAATGGACTGGCCGTTCGAATCACTGCGGAACAGACGTGACAGATTCGGGCCGGGCGGATATTGAAACAGTATAAAAGAAACAGCACTGCGGCCGCTGGCTCAGTGCTGTTTTTGTGCCCGGACAGCTTGCTGAGAGAGAGGTGCCTATTCAGGCCTGTTCAGGGTCAATTAGGGCTGACAGATCCATTTTTTTGTGATTTTTGCTAATATAAACTGCGGCAAGCACCTGGAAGGAATGGAAGTGCCGGAAGTCAAAAAAGGTCTTGCACAATAGGAGCGGTTATGTTATGATGTTCTCAAAAAATCTGGAGAGCCGGACATAAGAGAGGCCTTTTTATTTTCGGCCCGGCGTCTTGGCAGTGAGAAAATAGGCTCAAAACATGAATAAAGGCGACAAAAGGATTGACAAAAATGGAGTTTTATGATATAATTTCACAGCACAGCACAGCACAGCACAGCACAGCACAGCACAGCACAGCACAGCACAGCTGTGCGCCTTTGTCCTGCGCTAAAATCTGTACCCTTAAATAATAAAAGACACTTACCTGCCTTGGGGAATTGACCTGAGGTGGTAGGTGTCTTTTTGCATCTAAAAAACCGTGTCTGCTGGTCGGCCACATGCGGTGCGATCCCGAACAGGCCGCAGGGAGATAATGAGTATGGAATAGAAAGGGTGAATTTTGATGAAACGGGTAATACGGCGAATAGTGCTCCTTTTTTTCATACTGCTCCTGATAGCGGGAGTTTCATTGGGAGTTAATTACTACATCAATCAAAAGGTCTATTTGACACGATACAGCTACCAGAATGAGAAGCTGCCCAGGGTCTTCGACGGCTATCGGATTGCGGTGATTTCAGACATTCACAATTCGCCGCATACAGATCAATTTATTGCTTTGCTCAATCAGTCCCAGCCCGACCTGCTGCTGTTTGACGGAGATATGATCCAAAAGCCCAGCAGCGACCTGAGTCACGTGTTGAAAATCATCGCCTCCCAGTCTGACCGCATCCCGGTCTATGTGATTTTTGGGAATCACGAGGCCGCTAACGGCTTTGAGCAGCGAGAGCAGTTCCGGCAGCAGCTGGAGCATTCCGGGGCTGAGGTGCTGCTGGATGCGGGCGTGGATATCGTTCGCGATGAGGAGCAGATACGGATCATCGGGGTGGAGGATGTGCCCGGCGAAACCGTTGATGGCGAAACCATCCAGAATATCCATAATACGGTCCAGGAGAATGTGCGGGAGGATACCGTCAATATCCTGGCCTATCATCGGGCGAATGTCTTTCCGGAAATCCACGACCTGCCTGTCGACCTGGTCCTGTCCGGCCACATGCACGGCGGGCTTCTCCGTCTGCCCTTTGTGGGGGGCGTGCTGGGCCGCCAGGGGGAGCTGTTCCCCGACTATACCGCGGGCGTGTATACCGAGATGGACACGACGATGATCGTGAGCCGGGGCTGTGACGCAAACCCAGAGAAGCCCAGGATATTTAACCCGCCGGAGATCGTGGAGATCACACTCCAGAGAACCGCCTCCGGAGGAGCGGGCGGCGGCCTGTCGCTGGACAATACAAAAACCTTTAACTGGATCGCACTGGGCATGGCTCTGGTTATGGTCATCTGCCTGCTGCTTACCTTCTGGGGGCTGGTAAACAGCAATGAGCAGAGTTCCACCCTGCTGGGAAGCGTGCCTGACGTCAAGAAATATTACACCAAACGCATGACCCGTCACGATCAGCGGTCGTGTTCCGTCATCTACATCAATCTTTTCTTAGAGAATCTGCGTATTATGACGGGGCAGAAGGACCTGGAATATATCCAGGACCGGGTAGAACGGGAGGTGTTTGACCTGTGTGGCCGGGGTCACGGGGAGGCGGCCCGGGTGGACGGCAACAACTATATCATTGCCACAGACGCGTCGTTGAGCGCGATTGAGAGCTTCTGCAATCATTTCCTCCATGCAGAGCGCCGGGGCTTTAAGAAGATTGAGTTCTATATCGGCGGTTTCACTGCGGACGAACGGGACATTGATTTTTCAAAGGCGGCGGGCTACGCGAAGAAGGCGTCCCGCGTGGCGAAGACCAACGGCGAAAAGTATCTGCTGGCGGATAAAAAGCGCCTGCGATTCATTTTAGAGAATGACAACATTGTACGAAACATTGAGATTTTTATTGACAGCGACGATTTTTATCAAGTTTATCACCCCATGATCGATACCTGCTCAGGCAGGGTGCTGGGCTGCGAGATGCTGACCAGGCTGAGGGACAAAAACGTGCAGGGCGTGACCCCCGGCAAGTTTTTGGATGTGATCAAAAAGGAACGGCTGTGCGCCAAGTTCGACATGTATGTGTTTAAGCGCTGCTGTGAGTGGTCTGTGAAGCAGGCTTCCAGAGGGTTGATTGTGTCCTGCAAGTTTGACGAGAGTACGCTGGCCCAGGAGAATTCGGCGGAAGATATGATCCAGATCGCCGCGCAGGCCGGCGCTGTGAACAGCGACATCGTGATCGAAACAGGGCAGAACTACGCCGGATTGGACTGGGAGATCTTCCGGGAAAATGTGGCGCGGCTGAAGCGCGCCGGATTTAAGCTGTGTCTGGACAACTTTGGCCAGGGGATTGTGTCCCTGGGCGATCTGCCCAAACTCTGTCCCGATTATATCAAGCTGGACCGCAGCATCATTCAGAGCAGTGACGACCCGATGGGACGGGCGGTGTTGGACAGCATAGTCGGTCTGGGCAGGGGGATAGGCGCCAAAATTATTTGCAGTGGAGTGGAGCGGCCGGAGCATCTGAAAACCGCCATGCAGGTGGACTGCGATATGCTGCAGGGCTTCTACTTTTGCAGGCCGCTCAACGAGGAGGACTTTGACCGTCTTCTGCATGAGCGACTTGCGCGAAGCTCAGACCATGCGCTCACAGCCGGAGGATAGAAGGGGATATGGATACCGATGGATCAAATTGGCTGTATCTGTAATGTGCCGCTGGATGCCGCCGGCATAGTGTTCATATTCTGGGCCATGGGGCGGACAGTCTTTCCCGAGGTGACACGGCTGCCTCCCATAAGCGCCCTGATTGTGGTCACTTTGCTGTACATCCTCGATTCCTATAATGAGCTGTTTCCATACGCTGTCCAACGAAAGCGCCAGCCCCTCACTCTGGCAGTGGGACTGTCCCTGGCCACGCTGGCCGCCGCTCCAGTCCTGTGGCTGGCACACTGCCCTCCCGCAGTCATCGCCCAGGGCGTGATGGCCCTTGCAGTCTGTTTTTGTCCCATGCTGTTGAGCCGGTGTCTGCTGCTGCGCTGGCGCGGCCGGAAGGACCAGGCGGTCCGGGGCTCGGTGTGGGAGGGCCTCTCCGCGCGGCAGAGGAGGCGCCCGTACAGGCCCCTGGACCGGGCGGTAAAGCAGATATTTGACCGGCTGGCCGCGCTGTTCAGCCTGATTCTGCTCGCGCCTCTCTTTGTGGCAATCGCGGCCGTTGTGAAGCTGGATTCCCCAGGACCGGTATTCTACCGGCAGGTGCGGTACACACACCGCAAAAAAACCTTTGCCATCCTGAAGTTTCGCACCATGGTCCAAAACGCGGAGTGGCGCGGGGCCCAGCTGGCCACAGAAAACGATCAGCGGATCACCCGTTCAGGCCGCTTTCTGCGGCGGCTCCATCTGGACGAGCTGCCACAACTGGTAAACATCCTGCTGGGGGAGATGTCCTTTGTTGGCCCGCGCCCCGAGCGGCCGGTTTACGCTGATGAGTACCGGCATACGGTTGAGCACTATGAGGAGCGGTATTTGGTCAAGGCGGGCTTGACCGGCCTGGCCCAGGTGTATGGCGGGTACGACACCAGGACGGAGGATAAAATCATGTTGGACCGCCTGTACATCGACTGTTTTTCCCTCTGGCTGGATATCAAGCTGCTGATTCAGACGGTCCTGGTAGTACTGCTGAAGGAGATGCCGGCAGGGGTCCGGGCGGAGGACGCCCGGCTGGTCTCGGGCAGGGAGATACCGGCCGCGGAGGACGCCCAGCGGGATATGAGAGTATGAGGAGCCTGTCTGTCATCGTTGCCGCGTATAATGCGGAGCGGTATATCGACCGGTGCCTGCGCTCCATCCTGTCTCAGGGGGTCGGTGCGGAGGTGGTAGTGGTGGATGACGGCTCCACCGACCGCACGCCCACCCTCCTGGCTGCCTACGGAGGACAAATTCGGGTTGTAACCCGGGCCCGAAACGGCGGGAGCGTCTCCTTGGCCCGGAACCTGGGGCTGGATACGGCCCGGGGAGAACTGATTACCTTCTGCGATGCGGACGACTGGTATCCGGAGGGGGCGCTGAGGAGCATATTAGAGCTGCAGAGGGAGACGGAGGCGGATATCGTCCGTTTCTCCTATGTCCGGGTGTTTCCGGACGGGCGGGAGAAGCTGCCCCAGAGCCGGAGCTTTCAGGCCGGCCTGGTGGAAAAGGAGGACTTTCCCCGGCTGATATACCCCCATTTCATCTGTGGGTTTGCGCTGAACAGTGTGTGGGGAGCGGTAATCAAGCGAGAGATAGTCGAAGATATACGGTTCCCGGTCCGTTTCAAAACGGCGGAGGACGCCGCCTTCTCCCTTCAGGTCTATACCAAGGCTGGCCGGGTCCTGCTGTGTCCTCAGGCCTTCTACTGCTATTACCAGCACAGAGACAGCCTGACCGGGCGCGGCCTGGCGCTCTGGCAGAAGTATCGGTGCAATTTCTTGCTGACAGGGGAAATCCTGCGCCTGCTGCCCCGGTGGGGGATGGACACTCCCCTTTGGCGGCTGAGGGCCGCGCTTCGCCCCTTGAGGCTGACAGGAAATAAAATCCGGCGGATGAGAAGGTGAGCGCACCCTTCCCGCCGCCCGGCGTTTGGAAGAGGAAACACAGATGGCATCTAAGCTGGCGACCAGAGAGAAACCGGAGCACAGCGGGGAGCCGGTCCGTATCGACTGCCTGCTGGCCTGCCTATATTTTACACTCCTTCCGTTCACCGTGGTGACCACGCCCTTTGGCTCACTGCTGAAGGTGATGACGGTGCCCATTGTAGCTCTGCTGGGGCTGAGGATCCTCAGCGGGAAGGTCTCGTTTACATTAAATTATGTCCATCTGCTCTATACACTGTATATCCTGTATACCGTCTCCCAGCTGATCACCTACCGCACTGATCGGGCCTACGTCACCACCCGGGATATGGTGCTGGGGTTGATGATGCTGGCGATGGTGAGCATACGCATCTACAACCGGCGGGAGAGGGAGTGGATCGAGTCGGCCTGGCTTGTTGTGGGCCTGGTGTGCATCATCGCGGCGTTAAACTCCAAGGAGGTGCTCAGCGCTACTGAGAGCCGGATTGTGGTCCGTATTCTGGGCTATGAAGAGGACCAAAACCATTTCTGCTCCTACTTTATCATGGCGATGCTGATCAGCGTAAAGCGGTTTTTAGAGCGGCGGCGGTTCTACCCGGCCTACCTTCTGGTCCTGATCCTGTCCTTCTACTCGATCCTGCGCACGGGCTCGCGGGGAGGGCTGATCGGCGTGTTATGCGGGCTGGCCGCCTATGGTCTGTTCGGAATCAAGAGCATCCGCATGCGGCTGGCGGTAGTGCTGGCCGGGGCGGCTGTGATATTCCTGGTGTTTACGGTAGTGGTGCCCAGCCTGCCGGAGGATTTGATGCAGCGGTATTCCCTGGCCTCGGTGCTGTCAGACGGCGCGACCGGCCGCTTTGATATCTGGCGCTATCTGGTGAACTACACAATGCGCTCCCCCTCCCGGATGATCTGGGGCTCGGGGGTAAATTCTACCTATGAGATTCTCTACGGCGCGGGGTTTGCCAACGGCGTGGCCCACAATACCTTCCTTCAGGTGTTCAACGACCAGGGGATGATCGGGCTGCTGCTGTTTTTAATCCTGATAGCGGCCTGCTTTGGCAGAAATGCGGTCAGGCAGCCGCTTTACGCCTGTGCATTGACTGCGATTATGGCGTTTGCCATGTCGCTCACCTTCTATACCTTCAAGCCGTATCTCAATATCATGATGATGTGCGCCATGACTTTTGAGGATACGCTGCCGGAACACGGCTTGACCAATCGTGGAGAGGAGTCCCTGAGCTATGTATAAAACCATCCGAAGACTGGCGCAAAAGCGATATATCTGTTTCCTTCTGGTGATGGTGATGGTGTCGGCCGTTCTGGGGGAGCTGTATTACTATTTGATTACCTCCAAAACCGTCTCCATGGTCATCAGTCTGAACTATCCCGGCGCGGAAAAGGGGCTTAATCCAGACGGCAGCCGGTTCAACATCTCGGAGCTCACCAGCGATGAGATTCTCAACGAGGCCAAATCCGGCCTGACGATGGAAAACCAATCCAACAATTCGATTCGGAACTGCATGTATATCACCACACAGTTCGGCGCCTCAGAGATCGAGGAGGTGGTGAACACAATCGCCCAGGACGCGGAGGCCTCCTATGTCCCCACCACCTTTTACCTGACCTACACCCAAAAGAACAAGCTGGAGGAGAACGAGGGCCATCAGTTTCTCCACGCGCTGGCCGAGAGCTACTCCGACTATTTTTACAAAAATCATGCGGAGAACAATTCTGTCCTCCGTTTTGAGCCGGACAGCTACGACTTCTCTGACTACGACTATACAGAAATCTACGATATGCTCTATGACAAGGCAGACCGTATGCTGGCGCTGCTCAATGAGCATAACAGCGAAAACAGGGCGTTCCGCTCTAAGGAGAATGTGAATCTGAGCACGCTGCGGGATGAGCTGAGAAATTTTCGGGACGTAGAGCTGGAGAAATTCAACGCCTATGTGGTGCAGAACAATATTTCCAAAGATCGCCCCGCCTTTGTCAATAAGCTGTCCTATCTGATTAACCACAGTACGGTCACATATCGGAAAAACTATAACGCCTCCAACATTGCGCGGAGAGCGCTGGAGAAGTATGATGCCAAAATCATCGCCGTGGCCTTCATCCCCGCGCTGGACAAAACCGACAGCTTCTACATGAGCCGTACCAAGACCGGAATCGATGATCTGGCCAAAAATTCTTACAGCGACGGCATGGAGGCCAGCCGCATCTCCAAGCGCATTGACAGCTATCAGCATAATTATCAAAAGCTGCTCTGGGCGGCAGACAGCTCCCCCGGGCAGATCGGGCATACAGACGAGTATCTTCAGAGTATCATCAGCAGCCTGGACGAGTTGTCCCGGCGGATCGTGAGGCTGGACGACGAGTATTTGGAATATAAGACAGAGGACTATTTTTCTTATACCGTGGAGAAACAGAGAGGACCGCTGAACCCAAAGTTTATGGGAAAGTCCGCTGCAGTGGGCTTTATCCTGGCGATAGCCGTCATCTGCTATATGGAATTTTTGTACGGCTCTGTCCAGAAAAAAACCGCCACGGCCAGGCGGGCCCTGCGGATCATGACAAGACACAGAAAGGGGGGATGAGACATGCGGCTTCTGATCTGGGACATCTTTATGTTCCTGTACCGGCACAAATTGAAAATCCTGGCCGTAACGGTTTTGTGCTTTGCGCTGTCCTGCTTTTATGTGGACTATGTGCAGACCTATTCCGCCGAAGTGGTCATCCGCTATAAAGACAGCTGTGTGGCCAACGGGAAGGCCTTGGACGGAAGTACGTTTGACCCCAATGAGATCGTCTCTCCCAAGGTGATCGTGAACGCCAACCGCGACCTGCCCTTTAATATTAAGGATGACGACATACGCGCCAACACCGCCATCATCCCCGTGGCCTCTGCAGACGAGGAGTCCATCAAGCAGGCAAAGCTGAAGCAGGGCGAGTCCTATACCTATCACTCCAACGTCTACAGGGTGTCCTACAGGGGCAACAAGTCCTTTTTTGAGACAAGGGATACCCTGGATCAGCTCATTGAAAACTATTTTGAGTATTACAACGAGAAGTATATCTACCTGGCCACAATCAGTGAGATCGACTATGATTTGAACCAGGGCGAGTTTGATTACATAGAACAGGCCGAGATATTGCAAAACAACATCGATCAGGCCATAGAGGTGCTGGAGAGCTATGTAGACGGACAGAATTACCGCTCCCCCAGGACCGGCCTGACCTTCAGCGACATGGTCAGCGAGTTCAACTACCTGGCGGAATTTAGGATGCCTCAGATATATTCCAAGATATACGCAGCCCGGTTGAGCAAAAATACCCCGCTGCTGATTAACAAGTACACCGAGCGCAAGGAGCAGCACGAATTGAATGCGAAAAATTCCCAGGAAAAGGCGGCCCTGGCGGAGGATCGGATGAACGCATACGTGGAGGCGAACGTGGACGTGCCGAACTCCTACAACGAGGACACAGAGAACGGCAGGAACGGCGCTGTAATTCTGGACCGGGTGGAGGACGACTGGGATCGGGTCCTCCAGGAGCAGACCACCTATGATACCCTGATTAAGAATTACGTGAACGAATGTATTGGGGTGGACAGGGAGACAATTGATGCCCAGGAGTGTGCCAATATCGTCCAGATTTTTTCGACCCCTGCGGACGAGGGCGTGAACTACGACCAGTACCTGCAGGAGGTGGAGCGGGATATCGCCCAGACGCTGGATAAGCTGCGCGAGCTGTATGCCGCGGCGCTCCTGCTGATTGACGACTACAACTCCTATCTTCCTCAGCGGCACATCGAATGCCTCACCGGCATCCGGACCTACCAGAATGTATACCGGGGACCCTATGTGATTTTGGCGACCTTTATGGGATTTACCCTCTCCTGCATTGCCGCTGTGGTGTATGAGATTATGAGGGAGTATGCCCGCTCCAGCCGGCTGGCGGAGCATCTGGAATCCAAAAGGCGTTCCGGCCCCCGGGAGGAGGACGCGGCGGATGAGATTATATCCTCTGCATCCCTAATCGCGGACTTTTCCTCGGAGCATATTGACGACATCAGCTTGTAGAGATGAAAAAACTGATCTTTATCAACAACAATATGCAGATTGGCGGTGTGCAGAAGTCCCTGGTGAACCTCTTGTGGGAGCTGTCGCCGCGATACGAGATGACCCTTTTCCTCTTTGACCCGGAGGGGCCGCTGATGGCGGAGGTTCCGCCCGGCGTGCGGGTGGCCGGGGCCGGCCCGCTTTTGCGGGCGCTGGGCATGTCCCACGCGCAGGCGAGGGGAAAGGGGCTGCTCCCTCTGCTGTGGCGGGGATTCCTGGTGGTACTGACCCGGCTGTTTACCATCCGCTTTGTATTTCCCCTGTTGAGCCGCAGGGAACGGATCGACGGCGAGTATGACGCTGCAATCTCCTATCTGCACAATGGGGCGCTCCGCTGTTTCTATGGCGGCTGCGCCGAGGCCGCGCTCAACAGTGTGCGGGCCCCGAAAAAGGTATGCTTTGTCCACTGCGACTTTGAGCGCTACGAGGGGAATAATGCCTACAACGCCATGACCTTGTCCCGGTTTGACCGGGTGGCCGCCGTATCCCGCTCCGTGGGCGAGGGCCTGCTGCGGGCGGTGCCCGGGCTGGAGGGAAAGGTTTTTCCGGTCCACAACTGCTATCACGCCCGGCGGATTGCGGACCTGGCCCGCGCCTATGAGGCGCCCCACACCCCGGGTGTTTTAAACCTGTTTACAGCCGCCCGTCTGAGCCGGGAGAAGGGAGTCCTCCGTATGATCCCCATCCTGGGCCGGATCAGAGATATGGGGATCGGCTTTTTCTGGCGGATTGCCGGCAACGGTCCGGACCGGGAGGCGGTTCAGGGGCTGATCCGGGCGCAGGGCCTGGAGGGGCAAATCGCCCTGCTGGGGGAGCTGGATAACCCCTATCCCTATTTCACCGGAGCGGATATCCTGCTGGTGCCCTCTTATGTGGAGGCGGCTCCCATGGTGTTCGGTGAGGCCAGGCTTTTGGGAGTCCCGGTGTTTACCACAGACACCTCCTCAGCCCGGGAGCTGATCGGGGAGAGCAATACCGGCCGGGTACTGCCCAACGAGGATGGGGCGCTGCTGAAGGAGCTGGCCCGCCTTCTGCGGGACTTTGACCAGCTGCGGTTCGATCTGGCGCCGCCGGATGACCGCCTGGCGGCGGCGGAGTTTGACCGTCTGCTGGAAGGATAGGGGAGGAAGCCATGGGAAGATTACAGGTCCTGTGCGCCACGGTGGGACAGGAGGACTTCTCCCTGGTGCGGGCCATGAATATCCGGACCGACGTGATCTTCGCCAACCAGAACGGGCGGAACGAGACCCGTGAGGCGGACTTCGGCGCGTTCCGGGCCCGGATAATCAGCACGGATACGCGGGGAGTGGGGATCAACCGCAACCTGGCGCTGATGCACTCCGGCGGGGAGCTGTGCCTGCTGGCCGACGACGATGTCCGCTATGTGGACGGCTATGAGGCCATCGTAACCCAGGCCTTTGACGCCAACCCCCAGGCGGATGTGCTGATCTTCAACCTGTACGACGACAGCAGTTGGGCCATCCCCAGGAGGACCCGGGTGCGCTGGTACAACTTCATGCGCTTCGGTGCCTGCCGCGTTGCCGTTCGCGGCGCCGCTGTGAGGCGGCAGGGCATCTTTTTCAACACCTGCTTTGGCGGCGGCTGTCTCTACCAGTCCGGGGAGGACACTCTGTTCCTCCGGGACTGCCTGCGGAGCGGTTTGAAAATTTATGGTCTGCCGGTGTACATCGCGGCGATGAAATACGAGCGGCCCTCCACCTGGTTCCGGGGCTATGATGAAAAATTTTTCTACGACAAGGGCGCCGTGTGCGCGGCCATCTCCAGGCCCTTCGCCCGTCTTCTGTGCCTGCGGCTGCTGCTGGTTAAAAAGCAGATGCGGCGGGAGACAGGGCTGTCCTTCCGGACGGCCTGGCGTTTGATGCTGGCCGGTATCCGAGGCTATAAGGACGGACAGGGCTTTGAAAACAGATCACTGGTCTAGAAAGGAAGAAACCGGAATGGAAAAAGTTTTGATTGTTGGCTATGGGATTGTAGGCAGGCATTTAGCCGGGGAGCTCTCCTCCCTGCACCCGGACATTTACGACAAGTATAAGCCGGAGTGCAGCACCTGTCAGCCCGGGCAGACATATGATGCAGCGTTTATCTGTGTAGACACCCCCTATGTTTCCCGGGAAAATGTCTGTGACACCAGAGAGG
This sequence comes from uncultured Oscillospiraceae bacterium, assembly GCA_910578735.1. Taxonomy (GTDB): domain Bacteria; phylum Bacillota; class Clostridia; order Oscillospirales; family Oscillospiraceae; genus Lawsonibacter. Next base: position 18,592 of record CAJTSQ010000016.1, on the reverse strand, counting down.
TGGAGAATGCCATCCGCGAAAACAACGCGGAGCTGTATATACTCCGGTCCACCGTCCTCCCCGGGACGACGGACCGGCTGGCCCGGGAGACGGGCAAACCGGTGGTTTTCTTCCCGGAGTTCTACGGGCGGACTCAGCACAGCAGCAATTTTGAGTTTGACTTCACGATCCTGGGGGGAGAACGGGGGGCCTGCCGGAAGGTCCAGCAGATTTTGCAGCACGTCTACGACGCCCGGCACACCTTCCGGATTACCCAGGCCAAGACGGCGGAGCTGGCCAAATATATGGTCAATTCCTTCCTGGCCGCCAAGGTGAGCTTCTGCACTCAGTTTTGGGACACAGCCCGGGAGATCGGAGTGGACTATGAGGAGCTGAGGGAGCTGGCCACCCTGGACCCCCGGATGGAGAAGGCCAACACCTTTGTCTATGATGACGCCCCCTATTGGGAGTCCCACTGCCTGGATAAGGATATCCCCGCCATCGCTGAGACCTATCAGATGCGCTTTCTGCTGGACATGATTGCGTACAACGCGTCTATGAAGCGGCGGTTTAAGGAATGAAGCGGATCAAGAGCGCCCTGATCTACGGGGGATACGCCCTGGGCTATCTGCTGGCTTGGTGCGCGGGCCTGCTGGCCAGGCGGCTTCCCCGATACAAAAAGCTGTGGCTCATCTCCGAGCGGAAGACCGACGCCCGGGACAACGGCCTGCATTTTTTCCGATATCTGACCCGGGAACACCCTGAGATCAATGCTGCCTTCCTCATCGACCGGGACTCTCCGGATTACGGCCGGGTACGGGAGCTGGGCCGGGTCATTCAGCCCTGGACAGCGGAGCACTTATTGGCCTTCGCCTGCGCTCAGGTCCATGTGAGCACGCACTACATGGGCTGTGCTCCGGATATGTACCGTTTCCGCCGGCTGAATGAGCTGCGCCTGATACGCGGAAAACAGGCGGTGATCCGCCACGGCATTTCCGCCGCCGACGCGCCCGAGCTGCACTGCCCGCCCGCCCATTTGGACCTGTATGTTTGCAGCGCTGTGCCGGAGTATCAGGATGCGCTGCACCGCTATGGCCATCCGGAGGGGGTGGTTCGCATGCTGGGGCTGTGCCGGTATGACCGGCTGCTCCAGGCCCCTGCGCCCAAGCGGCAGATACTGGTGATGCCCACCTGGAGGATGTTTCTGCACAAGCTGTCTGACGAGGCGTTCCAGGCCAGCGACTACTATCGGACCTATACCGCCCTGCTGAACGACCCGTCGCTGCTGGCGGCCCTGGAGGAGTGGGACTACCGACTTGTCTTCTACCTGCACTATATGCTCCAGCCCTATACCAGGCTCTTTCCCTCCGGCCACCCCAGGGTGGCGGTGCGGGGGTTGGGGGACGCGGATGTCCAGGAGCTGCTGATGGAGTCGGCCATGCTGATTACGGACTACTCCAGCGTTTTTTTTGATTTTGCCTATATGGGAAAACCGCTGGCCTGCCTTCAGTTTGACGAGGAGCTATTTTTCCGCACCCAATACCGGCGTGGGTACTTCGATTTCCGCCGGGACGGCTTTGGTCCGGTGTTTCGCCGTCCGGAGGAGGTCTCCGGCTACATCCGTGCCTGTCTGGAGCGGGGGATGGAGCCTGAGGCACAATACCGGGCGCGGGCGGAGCAGTTCTTTGGCGAACGCGGCACGGACCACTGTGCGAAAACATTTCAGGCGATTGAAGGGCTGTTGTAGGATGATGAGAAGCGTTGCGATAATCCGCAATTCCATTTGGGGGACAGCCCAGCAGATGACGATCTGTATCCTGAGCATTTTTTCCAGGAGGGTGATGCTGGAGACAGTCGGTCAGCTGGGCGTAGGCCTGAACGACCTTCTGAGCAGTGTCATTTCCCTGCTGTCCCTGGCCGAGCTGGGGGTGGGCACCGCCATCGTCTACCGTATGTATGAACCCATCGCCAAGGGGGACCGGGTCCAGATTGTCAAGCTGATGCACTGCTATAAGATTGTCTACCGGATGATCGCCTGTGTTATTTTTGCCCTGGGCCTGTGCCTGCTGCCCTTCATGGGCGGAATCGTCCGGGATGTGCCCTACAGCCCCTCCTATGTGTCTGCCATTTTTCTGTTGTTTCTGATCCATACCACTTCATCCTATTTCTTCACATACAAGCGCTCCATGCTCTCGGCGGATCAGAAGCAGTATATCATCACGATTTTTGACCTGGTCTACCGGCTGGTCACCATCTTGGCCGGCATTGCCGTGCTGAAGGTGACGGGGGAGCTGGCCTGCTATCTGCTGCTTTTAATTGTGAGTACGGTGATTGACAACCTCCTGCTCTCCCTGTATGTAGACCGGCTGTACCCCTACCTGAGGCGGGGCGGCAGCCGGCTTCCTTGGGAGGAGGTCCGGCAGATTTTCCGGGATGTGAAAAATATCTTTGTGGAGAAGCTGTCCACCGTCTTGGTCAATTCTACAGACAGCATCCTGATCAACGCGTTTGTGGGCACAGTTCAAACCGGGCTTTTCTCCAACTATAATATTATTATCCATACCCTGTCCGGGGTGACCAACCAGATTTCCGCCGGTATGCGGGGCAGCGTGGGCAATCTCATCACGGTGGAGGGCGTCGGGCCTGTGGAGGCCGCGCTAAAAAAGCTGACCTTTATGATGTTCCTCATCGCCAGCTTCTGCGCCGGCTGCCTGGCCGGGCTGATGGACCGCTTTGTCGCCCTGGCATTCGGCGCGGGGCTGGAGATTGGCGGCGGGGTGGTAAGCCTGATGATTTTCGGCCTGTTTCTGTCCACGGTCTCCATCCCGATCAAGTGCATGACCAGTGCAGCCGGGCTGTTTGTCTGGGATAAATGGATATCTCTTATTGGCTCCGCCGTAAACCTGATTTTGTCCCTCCTTCTTGGGTGGCGGTTGGGGATGGTCGGCATCCTTGCGGGTACCTGTGCCGCATACCTGCTCCACCTCTGCCTGCGGATCGCGGTGTTCTATACCAGATTTTTGAAGAAGGGCTGCAGGGCGATGCTGGGCTGGATCGGGGCTTTTACCTTGACGGCCGCGGCGGAGTGCGCCGCAGTGGCCTGGTGCTGCCAGGGGATCGACATCGTCAATGATGTTGTCTCCTTTGTAATCTGCGGGGTGGTCGCGGCACTGCTGCCCTCCGGGCTGAATGTGATCTTCTTCCACCGAACTGCCGTCTTTCAGGGCGTGCTGAATACAATAAAGGATGTCCTGATGAGATATCGGACAGCCGGATAAGGAAAAGAATGGTTGGACTGTTGACATTTTACTGGGCGGATGACTACGGGGCGATGCTTCAGGCCTATGGGCTGAAGCGCTGCTTGGAGGAGCTGGGCCGGGAGACGGAGATCATCCCATATGCCCCCTATCGGCTGGAGGGGCGCTACCGGTGGTTTGCGCCCCGGTATCAGAACTGGGCCGGGGAGGCGCGGCTTCAGGTGAAAGAGTGCTTAAAAGCCTGGCTGCGGCGCCCCTTCCCCAATGGGACCTTTCTGCGGCGGCGGAAGGCGATGGCGTCCTTTCGCCGCCGGTATCTGACGGCCCGCGCCCCTCTGCGCAGTGCGGAGGAGCTCTGCCTGGAGGGGTATGATCGGGTCTTTGTAGGCAGCGATCAGATTTGGAACCCGGAGATCACCTTGGGTATAGACGATGCGTACATTGGGAAGGCTTCGGCCCGGGGCGGCCGGCTGGCCGCCTACGGGGCCAGCCTGGGCGGGACCGAGCTGCCGGAGGCATACCGGGAGGCCTTTTCCGCCCAGGTGGGGAGGGCGTTTGACGGTATATCCCTGCGGGAGCAGAGTGCGGTTCCCGGCATGGAGGCGCTTTTGGGCCGGAAGGTGACGGACGTGCTGGACCCTGTGTTCCTGCTGGAGCGGCGGGAGTGGGAGAAGCTTGCCGTGACTCCGGCGGAAAAAGGCTATGTGCTGGTCTATCAGACGGAAATGAATGAGTTCCTGATGGAGTATGCCCACCAAGTGGGCCGGGAACTGGGCGTGCCTGTGGTGGATGTGAGCTTTTTCCGGAACGCCCCGCCGCTGGCCTGGGCAGAGCGGCGGGCCGGCATCGGTCCGCTGGAGTTTGCGGGGTATGTCCGGGGCGCGGCCTGCGTGCTCACCAATTCCTTCCACGGGGCCGCCTTTTCCATCCTGTTTGAAAAGCCTTTCCTTGTCTTCCCGCTGGTCCGGAATGCCGGCAAAAATCCCCGCTTGACGGACCTGCTGGAGAAGCTGGGCTTGGAGGCGAGAAAGGCGGCAGGAACCTCTGTCCCGGAGAAGGGGGCGGTTTGGGAAGCCCTCCGCTGGTCAGAGGTGCGGGAGCGCCTGGAGGCGGAGCGAGAGCGTTCTATCAGATTTATCCGTAAATACCTATGAGTGGAGTTGAAGCATTTGTCACTGGTTTCTGTTATCGTACCGGTCTATAATACAGAGCCCTATCTGGAGGCGTGCGTGCGCTCCGTGCTGGGGCAGACCTGTTCCGACTTTGAACTCATTTTGGTGGACGACGGATCCACCGACGGCAGTGCGGCACTGTGTGAAAAGCTGTGCGCGGAGGACCGGCGGATCAAGCTCCTGCGGCAGGAGAACCGGGGAGTATCCGCCGCGCGGAACTCGGCCATGAGGGTGGCCCAGGGGGAGTACCTGTTCTTTCTGGACAGCGACGACGGCATTCACCCCCGCCTCCTCCAAACCCTCCTCGCCCTGGCCAAAGAGACAGGGGCCGCAATTACACGTTCCAATTCTGTGAGGATCGAGGAACGAGCTTTATTCCCAGCGGCAAGTGACGAGGAAATACAATATGTTTATCTGGATTCCCAGACGGCTGTGCAAGCATTTTGCTTTCTCAGGCGTGATATTCGTGTCTCAAATCAAATAGGGGGGGCGTTGGTACGCAGAAGTGCTTTAAAGGTCCATACCTTTGACGAGGAGATGCCCAGCAGTGAGGATGCCAAGTTTTTATATCAGTCCATGGGCCAGGGGGCGGATTTGGTTCTGTTTTGGCCGAAATGGTATTATCAGAGGAAAAATTCACAGAGTTTGACTAGGAGGCGGAGACCCCAGGTGTATGAGGTTCGTCATCAGTTTTACAGGGACGTATCAGACAACGAGCTGAAGCAGGGCAGACCGGCCAACGCAAGCGCCATAAATCAGCTTGCGGTGGAGCGTCTGCTGTATGAATACCGTGTGGACCGCCGCAGCCGCAACCGTCAGATGGTGGAGTGCTGGAGAGAGATTGCCAAGCAGCAGGTACAAGGCCCGGCTTACCCGAGTATTCCCGGATTTCTCAGGGCAAAGTTCTGGCTGGCCTTTCACTGTTATCCGCTCTACCAGTTTATCGGCTGCATCTATCATTGGCTGAGAGATCGAGGTGCCCATGAACAGGCTGACTGAGCGGTCCCGGTGTACGGGCTGCGGCGTGTGCGGGGCGGTCTGCGGGAGTGGCGCCATCCGGATGCGCCCCGACCGGGAGGGGTTCCTGTACCCGGAGATAGATTCTGCCCTGTGCATCGGGTGCGGGAAGTGTACAGAGGTCTGTCCTGTCCTCCAGGGAGGCGCACAGACGGCGGCGCCCGTCTGTTACGGCGTCCAGGCCGGGGAGGGGACGCGGGCCATGGGCTCCTCCGGCGGGATGTTCCCTCTCCTGGCCTCCCATATCTTGGACCAGGGGGGCGCGGTCTTTGGCGCGGCCCTGCTGGAGGGGGGCGTTGTACGGCATATCTGCGTCCGAGGCAGGGAGGCGCTGCCCCAAATAACCAGGACAAAGTACGTGCAGAGCGACCTGTCTCAGGTGTGGGAGGAATTGCGCCTCCGCCTGCGGGAGGGGCCGGTGCTGTTCTGCGGGACCCCCTGCCAGACAGACGCGGTGCGCGCCTATCTGGGGGAGGGCCGGAGCGGGGCGATCCTGGTGGACCTGATCTGTTATGGCGTCCCGTCGCCGGGTATCTGGGGGCGCTATGTAAAATACCTGGAGAAAACGTGGGGTGGCCCGCTTCAGGAATTCATGTTCCGGGATAAGCGGGCTGCGCACGGGCGGGCCTGTTCCTTTCGGATCGGGAAGAAAGAGCAGGTCCGCCCCCTGGGCCAGGACCCCTTCTGCCGGACCTACTTTAAAAATGTCAATATCCGGCCCGCCTGTTTCCAGTGCAGGTACGCCACAGTGGAGCGGAGTTCCGATCTGACGCTGGGAGACTTTTGGGGCATAGACGGAGTGCGGCCCGGTTTTGACGACGGCGCAGGCTGTTCCGTCGTCCTCTGCCACACCCCTGCAGGAGCCAGGCTCTGGGACCGGGTCAAGGGGGAGGCACGGTGGTTCCAGTGCCGCCCGGAGGACGCGGCCAACGAAGCGCAGCCCCGGCTGAACAGACCTGTTCAGCCGTCGCCCAGGCGGTCGCTGCTGATGCGGCTGTATGGGCGCATTCCCTTTAGAATCTGGCTCCGGCTGGCGAGCAGGTAGGAGGATTTTGATGGACAAAATGATTCGCTTGTTGTATTTTTTGGAGCCCCGGGAGCGAAACGAGCTGTTTTGCTTCGGCGGTCTGTCGCTGTTCAGCCCGGCGGCCGAGCTGCTCCGGACGGTAATCCTCATCCCGATCCTCACCCAGGCCTTTGCCCGGCAGTCGGACGAGGAGCTGTTCACAAAGGTGGTTCTTTCCGGACTGATTTTGCTGCTCATCAGCGGGTTTGACCTGGTGAAGGTCTACGTCTCCACCGGGCTGATTACAAATATTGCCCAGGATTGGACCACGAAAATCTATGAGCTGTACGCACTGGAAGAAGTGGTAGATCACAACAAAAGGACTGCGGACCAGGCCAAAACCGCGGCGCGGTATGACGTAGCGGGGGCGTCGGAGCTGATTACGACAACCATCACCCTGGCGGTCAATTTTGTTACGCTGGCCATCCATTTTTGTGCGATGATCTATGTGGCCCGGTGGGTCGGGGCGGTGGGATGCGCGGCAGTGGCGGCCATGATCGTGGTGACCTATCGGTACAATCGGGCGAGAACCATCCTGTATGGGGCGGAAAAACGCCGGCTGGACCTGAAGGTGAATGGTATCCTGTCCACCGCCTATGGCGCGTATAAGGAGCTCAAAATCGACAGCCGCAGCGGCCGGCTGTTAGAGAGATATAAAATGGCCGTTGCGGATTATACCCGGGTCCAGAGACATTACGCCCGCATGACAGGCATTCAGGGGGCCATCCTGGGGGGCGTGCTGGAGGCGGGGCTGGTATTCCTGCTGGCCCTCAGCCTGGCGGCGGGGATGAGTCTGCCGAGCGTTCTGCCGGGAACCGTGACGTTCCTGGTCCTGTTTATCCGCATGATTCCAATCGCAAAACGGATTGTGACCGCCTTAACCAATCTCTCCTTTGGCTTTAAAAGCGTGGACGCGGTCCGGAATAATCTGGAGCGGTATGACCGGCTGAAACGGGCGAAAACCGAGCGGGAGGCGCTGCGCCTGAAGCATGTCACGCTGAAGGAGGGAATCCGGATGCGGGGCGTAACCTTTCGCTATCCGGGGGGAGAGCTGATTCTGGACCAGGCGGATATGGATGTGGCCGCAGGGGAGTCCACCGCTGTCGTCGGCTGCTTTGGGGTGGGGAAGACCACTGTGTTGGACCTGCTCTTTGGACTGCTGCGTCCGGAAGCGGGGCATATCTGGTATGATGATTTTGACATCGTAACCGGCATGGACGGAGATGGGCCGTGTCAGGCGGACCTGGGCAGACTGGTCAGCTATATTCCCCAGATTGTTTATTTGAACAACGAAACGGTGCGAAATAATGTCGCCTTTATGGCGGAGAAGGGCAAGGAAGACGAGGACAGGATCATAGACTGTCTGCGGCATGTTCATATCTGGGAGAGCGTCAGGCAGATGAAAGACGGATTGGATACATTGATCGGAGAGAACGGCGTGTCCATTTCCGGCGGCCAGCGCCAGCTCATCGCGCTGGCCCGGGCGCTGTATAAAGAGTTTGAAATCCTGGTGATGGACGAGGCGACCGCCGCGCTGGACGTGAAGACAGAGAAGAATGTGATGGACACGATTCGGGGCGTGACGCAGGGAAAGGCCCTGCTGATTGTCACCCACCATATGGCCCTGGCCGATGCGTGCGACCATGTGTACCGATTGGAAGACCGGAAGCTGAGAAAGGTGCGGTGAGCCGTGGACGGAAGGGAGGGACTGGTGTCGGTGGTCACACCGGTCTACAACGGGCAGGACTATCTGGCCGCCATGCTGGACTCCGTCCTGGCCCAGACCTGGAATGACCTGGAGATGATTCTGGTGGATGACGGCTCCCAGGACGGGACCCTGTCCATAGCGGAGCAATATCGGGAGAAGTTTTTAGCAAGAGGGTTTGACTATCGCATTCTCACCGGCCCGCATCACAGCGCCTCGGCGGCCATCAACCGGGGACTGCCCTGGGTGCGGGGAGAATTTCTCGTATGGCCGGACAGCGATGACATTTTGGAGCCGGAATCGGTTGAAAAGCGTGTGGAATTTTTGCGGGCCCATGCCGGGTATCAGTGTGTCCGCTCCCAGATGCGCTACCTGGACGAGCGGGGAGGACCCGCACCCCGGGGGGAGCGGCTGGGACCGCCGGACTGTGAGCGGCTGTTTTTCCCTATCCTGGAGGGACAGACCTTTCTGTGCTGTGGCTGCTACATGCTGCGGACTGCGGCCCTGCTGCGTTTCTATCCCCTGTGCAGAATACCTGAGTATGAGGTGGGGCAGAATTTTCAGATGCTGCTGCCGGTCCTGTACCACTACCCCTGCCACACCATAGCGGAAGCGCTCTACACGGTCCGGGTCAGGCCGGACAGCCATTCCAGGCGGGCACGGACCAGACAGGAGGAGGAACAGCGCTACGCCGCCTTTGAAGCTCTGGTGGACGAGCTGGCCGGCATCTGCGGGATAACGGCGCCGGATCACCTGCGGCGGATACGCCTGTGGAAATTGCGGCGGCGGTATGCGCTGGCCCGAAAATACGGGCAGAGAGCTCGGTGCGCTGCTGCCTGGATGGAAATCCGCTGGATAGAGGTCAGGTCGGGCCGGCTGAAGCGCCGGCTGGGAAAGCTCTTGGAGAACTGGAAAAAGGGGAAAGAGCAGACCAGTGAGGAGAGCAGGAGTCCATAGCTTTGCCGCAGCCTGGTTGCGCTATTTTTGCTCTTGCGTTTGCGGGGAGAATGGGATATAATAACTGTGTAAAATGAAGAAGAAAGGGGTGTCCGCACATGTCAGCCATTGGCGCAATCGGAGGATATGGCAGCATCGGCGGTTACTATTCCATCTATCAAAATAGGAACGCGTTCCAAAATCAGAGATTCAATCCCACCGGCACCGAGCCGGTGAGTCCGGTGTCCCGTGCCCAGACGGCCCCCGTGCCCCCGGTAGACCGGGTGCCGTCCGTCCAGCGGGGGGCCTCTCAGGTGATTCAGGAGGACAGCCCGTTCATCTTCCCCACCATGCGGGAGGGGGCCGACCCCGCCGAGATGGCGGTGCGTTCCCGTATCCAGTATCTGGACGGCAAGGCGGAAGACCTGGAGAACGAGCTGCTGGGCTGGAACCAGTCCAAGGGCCTGGAGAAGCTGCTGGCCGGAGAGCAGGACGAGAACCCGGACAAGCTGACAGGCCTGGAGGGGGAGGAGGCCAAGTCCCCCCAGGAGGTCATGGAGGAGTCTGAGTGCCAGACCTGCAAAAACCGCAAGTATCAGGACGGCTCCGACGACCCAGGCGTCTCCTTCAAGACCGCCACCAATGTTGCCCCTGAGCAGGCCGCCTCTGCCGTTCGGGGCCACGAGCAGGAGCACGTGGTCCGGGAACAGGCCAAGGCCCAGCGGGAGGATCGCAAGGTGGTCAACCAGTCTGTAACCATCCACACCGCCATCTGCCCCGAATGCGGCGATGTGTACGTCTCCGGCGGCACCACCCGCACCACCACCAAAGCCAACCCCGCTCAGGAAACGCGGCAGGATGAGGAGAAAAAGTCCGGCTTTGAGGCTGTGGTGTAACAGAGATATTTTGGAATGAAACAGCCGGCCCTCACGGGGCCGGCTGCTTTTTCCTGTCCTGGATGGAGACATGTAGATAGACGGCGATGAAAAATCCCGTGAGCCAAACCCCGCCCCGCATTGCGATATCGGCGAACTCATTCACCTTTCCGTGGCGGTACATATCCAGGATGAAGCTGGTGTCCAGGTCGTACCCCGCCGCCTCCATGGCATGGAGCATCCGGGCCTCCTCCGGGGCGTCTGTGGAGCGCAGAACGCCGGTGTACAGCTCCTCCGGCTCCCCGAACAGGAAGGCGCAGTCGTCCAGATAGACGCACAGATAGGTCCCGTCCTCCAAAGGCTTCAGATAGTAGCCGCTGTTATAGGTGCCGCCCCACAGAAGCTGCCAGAGCCGGTCCAGAGCGCCGGGGTCCCGGGGGAGGACGCGGTAGTCGTCAAAGCCCTGGAAGGTCCTGCTGGAGCGTCGGCCCGAACTGTAGTGGATACGGCGGTTGGACTGTTCGCTGTCCCGCAGACGGGCCAGGGGGCAGGGGATCAGCCCCTCCGGAGAGACGGTGGCCGGGGCATTGGCCAGGATAAGGGTATGAATATCCTCCCGCGTCTGGACTGTCTGCACCTGAGCGCCGGGCCGCTGGCCCTGTTCCGTGCCGGCTTTGAGGCCCAGGTCATAGACCCAGCTGGTGGGCAGGGCGAACACCGCCAGGAGGGACAAAATTCCCAGCAGGTAGAAGGCGATCCGCCCCGGCAGGCGGCGGACCTTTTCCTCCCGGGTCATGGGAGGAACAATAGAGTCGATGTCCACCTCGGGCAGACCGGCCTGCCTCAGCCACCGGGCCAGCTGTCTGGCCTGTACACAGCAGAACGTAAACTGCCCGCCGTCCCGGGTGAGGACGGTCACAGAGGGGAACTTGAGGCGGGTGCCCCGCTGATAGCCCCGCAGCTCCTCCAGCGGCCAGTTAAAATATTCCATACCGGTGGGAAAGTGGGCGCAGAACACCCGCCGGTTGGTGACATAGACTTTGGTGGATTCCGAGACCTGGTGGACACGGGGGGACAGAGAGTCGCTTTTGCCGCTGTAGTTATATCTTTCGTGCCAGTAGGTCATGTGCCCCTTGCCGATGAGGGTCTCGCCGGGGAGCAGCTGAAATTTTGCCATAGGGGCTGCCTCCTTTGCCAGGCTGTTTGGTACATTATAGCAGGGCTGGGGCGAAACGGCAAGAGGGACCTGGAGGGCTGGGGCCTTCGGAAAATTGGACGGGCGATTTTAAAAAATATCTTGTAATTATTCGACTGTTCCGCTATAATGACATAGAATTACGGTCGATTCGGTCCTTTGGCCAGACAATACAGGAGAGTGTTTGCATTGAAGTACGATTTTGCCGCCATCGAGAAGAAATGGCAGACCAGGTGGAAGGACGAGAAGACCTTCGCCTGCAAGAACGGCGACACCAGCAAGCCGAAGTTTTACGGTCTGGTGGAGTTTCCCTACCCCTCCGCCGCCGGGCTCCATGTGGGCCACCCCCGGCCCTACACCGCCATGGATGTGATCGCCCGGAAGAAGCGGATGAACGGCTACAACGTCCTGCTGCCCATCGGCTACGACGCTTTCGGACTGCCCACCGAGAACTTCGCCATCAAAAACCACATCCACCCCGCCATCGTCACCAAGCAGAACATCGAAAACTTCACCCGGCAGCTCCACATGCTGGGCTACTCCTTCGACTGGGACCGGTGTGTGGACACCACCGACCCCAATTACTACAAGTGGACCCAGTGGATTTTCCTCCAGCTGTACAAGCACGGCCTGGCCTATAAGACCACCATGCCGGTGAACTGGTGTACCTCCTGCAAGTGCGTGCTGGCCAACGAGGAGGTCGTCGAGGGCGTCTGCGAGCGGTGCGGCGCTCCTGTAGTCCGCAAGGAGAAATCCCAGTGGATGCTGAAGATCACCGCCTACGCCCAGAAGCTCATCGACGGACTGGACACGGTGGACTTCATCGACCGGGTCAAGACCCAGCAGCGCAACTGGATTGGCCGGTCCACCGGCGCGGAGGTCACCTTTAAGGCCACCACCGGGGACGACATCGTGGTCTTCACCACCCGGCCCGACACCCTCTTTGGCGCAACCTACATGGTCATCTCCCCGGAGCACCGCTTTGTGAAGGAGTGGAAGGACAAGCTGTCTAACTGGGACGAGGTGGCCGCCTATGTGGAAGAGGCCGGGAAGAAGTCCGACTTCGAGCGCACCGAGCTGGCCGCTGATAAGGAAAAGACCGGCGTCATGCTAAAAGGCGTGAAAGCCGTCAACCCGGTGAACGGCCGGGAAATCCCCATCTTCATCTCCGACTACGTCCTGGCCTCCTACGGCACCGGGGCCATCATGGCCGTCCCCGCCCACGACACCCGCGACTGGGCCTTTGCCAAGAAGTTCGGCTGTGAAATCATCGAGGTGGTCTCCGGCGGCGAGGACGTGCAGAAGGAGGCCTTCACCGCCAAGGACGAGACCGGCATCATGGTCAACTCCGACTTCCTCAACGGCATGACCGTCAAGGACGCCATCCCCGCCATCACCAAATGGCTGGAGGAGAAGGGCATTGGCCACGAACAGGTGAACTTTAAGCTCCGGGACTGGGTGTTCTCCCGCCAGCGGTATTGGGGCGAACCCATCCCCATGGTGTGGTGCGAGAAGTGCGGCTGGGTGCCCCTGCCCGAGGACCAGCTGCCCCTGCTGCTGCCCGAGGTGGAGAGCTACGAGCCCACCGATAACGGTGAATCTCCCATCGCCAAGATGACCGACTGGGTGAACACCACCTGTCCCTGCTGCGGCGGTCCCGCCAAGCGGGAGACCGACACCATGCCCCAGTGGGCCGGGTCCAGCTGGTACTTCCTGCGGTATATGGACCCGGACAACACCCAGGCCCTGGCCTCCAAGGAGGCCCTGGACTACTGGGGCCAGGTGGACTGGTACAACGGCGGCATGGAGCATACCACCCTCCACCTGCTCTACTCCCGGTTCTGGAACAACTTCCTCCACGACATTGGGGTGATCCCCCACGCCGAGCCCTACGCCAAGCGCACCAGCCACGGCATGATTCTGGGCAAGAACCCCCACTATGTGGGCAACGTGGAGTCTGAGGCGGAGAAGCAGGCCCTCATGGACAAGTACGGCAGTCAGGCCCTGCGGCCGGCGGTGAAGATGTCCAAGTCTCTGGGCAACGTGGTCAACCCCGACGACGTCATCCGGGACTACGGCGCGGATACCATGCGCCTGTATATCATGTTCATCGGCGACTTTGAAAAGACCGCCACCTGGTCTGACGAGTCCGTCCGGGGCTGCAAGAAGTTCCTGGACCGGGTGTGGAACCTGAACGAGAAGCTGAAGGAGGGGGACGGCTACTCCGCTGAGAACGAGATGGCGGTCCACCGGGCCATTAAGAAGGTGTCCGACGACATTGAGGCTATGAAGTTCAACACCGCCATTGCCGCCCTTATGTCCCTGGTCAACGACTTTTACGCCAAGGGAGCCACCAGGGGCGACTACAAGGCCCTGCTGCTCATGCTCTCTCCCTTTGCCCCCCACCTGTGTGAGGAGCTGTGGGAGATGAACGGCTATGGCGGACAGGTATGCCTCCAGCCCTGGCCGGAGTATGACGAGAGCAAGACGGTGGCTGCCACCGCCCGGATGGCCGTTCAGGTAGGCGGCAAGGTGAAGGCCAACATTGTGGTGCCCGCCGACGCCTCCGACGAGGACGTGGTGGCCGCCGCCCTGGCCGAACCAAAGATCGCCAAGCTGGCCGAGGGGATGGCCCTGGTGAAGTCCATCGTGGTCAAGGGCAAGCTGGTCAGCCTGATCTTCAAGCCTCAGGCGTGATATTCACAGGCTGTTTACAAATCTTCTCTTGACAGATGGCCGAAAAGGAAATATAATAGCAATGTTAAAGCCATAAACATGGCCCTACGTGAGCGGGAAATCCCCGCCGCGCGCGGAGGGAGGGAAATATAAATGTCGGAAGTCCGTGTGAGAGAGAACGAGTCTCTGGAGAGCGCCCTGAAGCGCTTCAAGCGCAGCTGCGCCAAGTCTGGAGTGCTGGCCGAGGTCCGTAAGCGTGAGCACTACGAGAGCCCCAGCGTCAAGCGCCGCAAGAAGTCTGAGGCCGCCCGCAAGAACCGCAAGAAATTCTACTAAGCGCCAAAACCGCCGAAGCAATCTGCTTCGGCGGTTTTTCATGGCTGTGTCTGGTCTGGGGAGGGTTCGCCGCGCACTTCCGGCGGGCAGGCGGGCAGGACGACCGTGATGCGGGTGCCTGCGTCCAGGCGGGATACCACCTCAAACCAGCCGCTGTGGTGTTCTACGATCCACTTGGCGATGGACAGGCCCAGGCCGGTGCCGCCGGTTTTTCGGTCTCGTGACCGGTCGGTACGGTAGAATCGCTCAAAGATATGGGGGATGCCCTCGGGGGAGATGCCCATTCCCTCGTCCTGGACGGTGAGGCGGACATAGTCCTGACTGGACGTCACCCGGAGGTAAATGCGGCCATCTTCCGGGCTGTATTTCAAGCTGTTGTCCATAAGGATGCGCAGCAGCTGTTTAATCAGGCCGGGGTCAGCATATATGCTGACGGGGTCCTCCCCCCAGCGGGGGAGGAAGGTGCGCTCCGGATGGATCATCTCCTCCTCTCGCAGGACCTCGCCGGCCAGCTGGGTCAGGTCCAGAACCTCGCGCTTGACCGGCTGAGAGTCGTTGTCTCCCCGGGCCAGAAAGAGCAGCTGCTCCACCAGCCGCTCCATAGCGGCGGCCTCCCCCCGGATAGCGTCGATGGACTCCTGAAGGGCCTCCGGATCGCTTTTGCCCCACCGGTCCAGCAGGGCGGCGTAGCCCTGGATGACGGCGATGGGGGTACGCAGCTCGTGGCTGGCGTCAGAGACAAAGCGCATCTGGGCGTTATAGGCCTGGTTCACCCGGTCCATCATCTCGTTGATGGACTGGGCCAGGGAGCGCAGCTCCTTCTGGGTGGGGGGCAGGTCGATGCGGCTGTCCAGATGGCCGGCGTCGATTTTGTCCAGCTCAACCGCTAGACTCTCGATCTCCCGTTTGGACATATGGGTCATGGAGTTGAGACGGGCCGCCGTGGCGGCAAGGTCCTGAATGGGCCGCAGTACTTTGCGGATAGAGCTTCTGCTTCGGAACAGGTTGGTCACCAGGGAGAGGCCCTGGCAGACCAGGAGTACAACTCCGGCCCAATACAGGCCGGTATAGATACCGGACAGATTTACCGTAATGGCGTAGGGCTGGCCGTCGTTGGGCAGCTCGATGGTGTAAAACTCGCTGAGGTTCCAGGAGTGCCGCCCCTCCTCGATCTCTGAACGGTTGGGGAACAGCAGAGTGGAGCTAATGGAGAAATGTTCTCCACGGGGCTCCCGGTCCAGCCTGGTGATGGTGTAGTCGCTGGCTTCCATCCAGGCCAGGGCGTCCTGGGAGGGCACCCCCCGTTCACCGACCAGCGCGGCCACGTCGGCGCACCGGTTTTCCGCATAAAGGAAGATGCCGGCGGTGGCCAGAGCCAGCAGCAGCAGGTCCATCACCAGGAAGATGCCCAGCTGCCGCAGAAAGAAGCTGATGTTCAGCCGCAGGGCCAGGGAGGAGTCCCGGGCGGCGGCGATGGGGTCCGCCGGGGGCGGGGTCTGAAAACGGTGCCGGCTGCTGCGGGGCATGGGGTTCACCTCCCTCGGATGTAGGGGCGGACATTGTCCGCCCGCTGTACAGAACTCTGTAGGGACGCATCAAGATGCGTCCGCTGCTGCGGTACGATAATACGGCGCGCCCATAATATGGTGTATCCCGGGATACGGTGCGGTTGCTGGAACGGGGCGGACGCTTCGTGAAGCGTCCCTACAGGGTCTTCATCCACCTGTGGATGGATTCCAGGTTCTCGAAGGCTACAAAGCTGCCGCCGTGGAGGAGGAAGTCCAGCTGTTTGTTCTCCTCGGGGGTGCGGCGGCTGCCCTTGTCCCGGAGGGCTTCCCGGGTGGACTTGGTGACCATGTTCACCATCCGGCGCTTGAGCCAGCCCACCTTTTTGGGGGCCCAGCCCCCTTGAAGGTAGAAGATGGGGGCGTGGGGGACGTAGTTGGCCTTTGAGAGAGTCTCCAGCACCTGGGAGGAGGCGGGAGACATGCCCACGCCGCACACCCCCTTGACGGTGAATTTTTTCACCGCCTGATCCAGGCCGGAGATGTGGCCCGCCATCAGAGGGCCCATGTAGAAAATGGTTTCCCCGGGACCCACCTTGCCCTGGGCCTCGGCCAGAGGGCAGACCTTCATTTGTTCCGCCCTGCCCAGCATTTCGGCGTACGCCTTAGTGAAGCCGGTGTTGGAACGGTATACAATAACCATGGTTACTCCTCCTTGATGACGTAGCCCACGCCCCGGACGGTGTGGATCAGCTTGAGCCCGAAGGCGTCGTCCAGCTTGCTGCGGAGAAAGCGGATATAGACGTCCACTGAGTTGGTCTCCCCCACAAAGTCGAAGCCCCACACCGCGTCCAGCAGGGCCTCCCGGGTGAGAACCCGGTTTTTATTTTCCAGCAGGTGGTGGAGCAGGTCAAACTCCTTTTTGGTCAGCTCCACGTTCTGTCCCCGGACGGTAACCTGGTGTTTTTCCACGTCCATGACCAGCGGACCCGCCGCCAGGGGGATATTCTGGGCGGCGGTGCCGCCCTTGCCGCGCAGAGCGGCGCGGATGCGGGCCAGCAGCTCCTCGATGGCAAAGGGCTTGGTGATATAGTCGTCCGCCCCTGAGTCCAGCCCGGCCACCTTATCCATGACGCTGTCCCGGGCGGTCAACATAATCACAGGGACCGCGCTCTCCCTCCGCAGCCGGCGCAGTACCTCCATGCCGGACAGCTGGGGCAGCATGATGTCCAGCAGCACCAGATCGAAGGAGCCGCTCAGGGCCAGCTCCAGGCCCTTACGGCCGTCCAGAGCCTTCTCCACCTGGTAGCCCTCGTATTTCAGCTCCAGCTCCACCATGCGGGCCAGCTTTTCCTCATCCTCTATCAGCAGGATGTGTTCGGACATTTCTCTCACCTCGTACTGTAGGGGCGGATATCATCCGCCCGTTCTGATTGACCGTGGCTTCTGCGGAGGGCCAAAGGCCGCCCTTACCTCTTGCCCTGCTCATCGGAGTGCCAGTCGTGCTTCAGTTCTTCCATGACCTTGTGGCCCAGGTCGGAGGCGGTATCGGCCAGGTTGCCGATCATGCCATTCAGGTTGTCCCGGTCCAGGTCGGGGCCGGAGAAGCGGTAGCGGAAGCCCAGAAACAGCCCCAGCACCAGCACCAGGGCCGTGACCCAGAAGGCGCAGCACAGCAGGAGCAGCAAAATCAGCACCGGCAGGGCGGTGATGGGCTGGCCCTTGCGCCAGACTTCCAGCTCATTGTCCACCAGCCAGCGGCGCAGAGTGGCGAAAAAGCGCTTGCCGCCGCCCTTATTGGGACGGGGAGGTTTAGACTTCTTTTTCACCTTGGGGGGCAGCTGGGCGGGGAGCGGTTCCGGTTCGGACGGGGGAGGGGCCACCTCGCTTTTCGTGGAAAAATAGGCTCCCTCCATCCGAGGGATAGCCCCATTTTCCTCCAAATAGATCAGCGCGTCCAGCAGATTGCCGCCGCTGTACTCCAGGGCCTCCTTGGCCTGGGTGTAGCTGACATTGGCCTTTTCCCGCAGACGCTCGGCCATTTCCAGTGTAATCTCCATTGAATGCCGCTCCTTTCTTGTGGGCCGTAGTCTATTGATGCCGTTATTATAACACGGCCGAGTTGAAGGACCGTTTAGCTTTCATTAAAAATTCTTTAAATTTTGGATGCTTGCTCCACCGATTATACTATGTTATAATGAAGAACGCAACCAAAACTGGGAAGGGAGGGCGAGCTCCGTGAAAAAAAGACGCCGAATCCAGTCTGTCCTCGCAGCGCTGGCGCTGATGCTGGGGCTGGCCTGGCCCATGCCGGCCTCGGCGGTCAGCCTGTATTTTACCGGGATCAACGACAGCGTGACCCCTCTGACCTCCGACACCATGCCCTGCTGGTTCGGCGGAACGCTCTATGTGCCCTACACCGTTTTCGATGCCGGCATGAACGGCGTCAACGTCAGCCTGGGCCTGTCCTCCAGCTACAACCGCTTTGGCCAGACGGTCAGCGTGTTCAACCTCAAGCAGATTCTGGTGTTTGAGCTGGATACCGGTGTCTGCCGGGACGACATGACGGGGGTGACCTACAACGCCAGGTCCATTATGCGCCATGGCCGGCCCTATCTGCCTTTGAACACGGTCTGCTCTTTCTTCGGGCTGGAGTACAGCTACACCCAGCTGTCTTACATCCCCCAGGGATTTTTAGTGCGCGTCAGAAGCGCCGATGCGGTGCTGGACGACGCCCGCTTTGTGGATGGAGCCCGGAACCTGATTAACAGCCGCCTGCGGGAGTATACACAGAGCCTCAGCCCTGCAGAGAGTACAGACGTAGGGAATACCACCCCCTCCGTCACGCCCCAGCCCCCCAGCCCCCAGCCCCC
>CAJTSQ010000015.1 GCA_910578735.1 uncultured Oscillospiraceae bacterium | reverse complement strand
TGGGGACAGATACCATCCGCGTTTTCAGCAGATCACCGATATTGGAAAAGGACTTTTCCAGCGCCTCGGCCTGTGCGGTACGCTCCCACATCGCTCTGCGTTCCGCTGCCGCCGCCGCAGCCTGCTCCTGATACTGCCGCTGCTGTTCCGCTTTTTTCTTGGCCTTTTCAGCGTTGATTCTGTTTACCTCGGCCACACGCTCCGGGGAATCACTGCACCCGCAAATATAAGTCACGGTTCCGTCCTCATGGACTACCACTCCGCAAGGCTCAAAAACCAAGCCCTGTGCGGCACAAATCGCATTTCCTTGGGGGATAACGGTGTTGAAAAAATAGTCGATTTTTTGCTCATAATAGAGTGCTTTTTTCACGTCACCCGCCATTTCTTTCAGGATATTGGGTGCAATCACAACATCGTTGCCGCTCATGCGCTTACCCGCTTTTTCAAGGCTTGCCTGATCCTTCTCAATGCTTTCGATTGTCACCCGCCCATATTTCTTCTTCAGATGTTCCAGATAGGCGTCCACATTCGACGTTTCATCCGTTTCGGAAACTTCCGGCTTACCGCTGACCTCCAGCACGTCAGCCGTGCCTCTGCTGGCCTTTGCCGCCATATCCAGAAAACTGGAAGTCCGCGCCGCCGTACTCCGAACGGTGCGATTTTCGGGCAGGGGGCTATACATCCTGTTCAAATATCTGCAATCAATTATGCCGCTCATAAACTGCTCCTTTCCTGCAATAAAATCGTTGCGGAATATTCCTGCTGAATCCCTTTCAGCTCCAATTCTCTTACCGGTCAGCACAGCAAAGCGTTCCCCCGCGTCCGCTTCTCACAAGCCTCCACGGTCAGCCCCCCTTTTTACAAAGCGGAGGTAGGCTTTCACAAAGTCCTGGTATTTGTATTTGGAGATCAGCAGTTTCTCCCCATTGGTCAGGGTAAGCTCCGTCTTGCTGTACCCCTCCACATAGGCGAGGTTGACGAGATAGCCCTTGTGGACACGGCAGAACTGATCGCCCAGCTCCGCCTCCAAATCCCGGATTTTCCCGTAGCAGGAAAATTCCCCCTCTTTCAGACGCAGGACCACCTTGTGATTGCTGCTTTCGATATAATAAATGCTGTCCAACGGTACGGTTCGGCTGACACCTGCCGATTGCAGCGTCAGGGTACGGGCCGTTTTTTCCCGCGTGGTTCTTATTTGCGAAACTGCGCGGGCAAAGACCTGGGCAAACTTCCCCTCGTCCACCGGCTTCAGCAAGTATTGGAAAGCGCCCACGTCAAAGGCATCGAACACATATTGCTCATAGCCGGTCACAAAGACG
Source organism: uncultured Oscillospiraceae bacterium (assembly GCA_910578735.1). Lineage (GTDB taxonomy): Bacteria > Bacillota > Clostridia > Oscillospirales > Oscillospiraceae > Lawsonibacter. The sequence continues at coordinate 47,281 of CAJTSQ010000015.1, read as the reverse complement.
ATGACCGGCTGGGCGGCAGAATTGTCCTCCCTGATCTGACGGGCCAGCGCCATACCGTCCGGGCCGCTGGCGTTCAGTTCAATATCCAGAAGGATCAGGTCAATTTCCCGGCGGTCTGCGAGACAGTCACTGGCAGAAGCGTACTCCACGACTTCACAGGGGCAGTTCTGCGCCCGAATCAGGGACGCAAGGTAGGTGCGGGTCGGGGCTTCATCATCACAAATTGCTATTCTTATCATGGCGATATTCCTCTATCTGTTTATTCGTTCAAATGGCTGTCAGGGTAAGCCCGGTTGACGTGACTGGCCGGTTTGAGAGCGTAACTGGACAATTCATCATACACCTTTTCCGGTAAATATGCTATAATTCGAGAGACAGAGCGTATCGTTGGCAGCAAAATACCATACAGGAGGGACTTATGAATTATACCATTTTGGAATTTTCTTGTATTGGCATAGATAACGATAGGAAATTTCCGCCGGCAGCCATGTGTCCGAATTGGATGGCGCCTGCCAAGGCATCGGATATGGTTTTCACCGATACGCTGGGCCAAAACCGCCAAAAGGGAAAACACATACCTATCGCTTCACGGTCTATGCGCTGGACAGTGAGTTGCAATTAAAGGTCCACTCTCTGAAGAAAGCCTTTTTGAAAAAGGCGGCAGGCCACATTCTTCAAAAGGGCAGTATTACGGCAAATTTTGAATAAGCGCTCAGGAGCCGTCTTTCCCGGTGCCCAAGGCGGAGATTCAGTCGGGCCCGGAGGAATTGGAGGGGATGGTGTGATGGTGAGACTGGGGGATATCTTTACAATATCTTCGGGCGGAACACCGGATAAAAGGCAGACAAAATATTATAAAACCGGAACTATTCCATGGGTAAAAACAGGAGATTTAAAAGAAAAATATGTTTCACACAATACCGAACGGATTACACAGGAAGGGTTGCGCAACAGCTCGGCAAAGCTGTTTCCTGCTGGTACAGTTCTAGTTGCTATGTATGGGGCAACTATTGGCGCTTGTTCTATTCTTGATTTCGAGTCATCCACCAACCAGGCATGTGCGGCATTTTTGCCAGCTTCAAAAGTGTTACCCGATTATTTATATTATTTTCTGCAAAGCAAGAAAGACATATTTGTTCAAAGCGGTGTGGGTGGAGCACAGCCAAATATTTCTGTTGGATATTTAAAAGGGTTTCCCTTTGACGTTATTTCCATAGAAAGCCAAAGGAAAATTGTTTCAGCGTTGGATAGCGTTAGTACCTTGATCTCCCTCCGCAGACAGCAGCTTGCCAAACTGGATGAGCTGGTCAGGGCGCGGTTTATGGAGATGTTCTCCGCATGTACACAAAAAGATATGCTTGGCAACATCGTATCAATCTCTCGCGGTGCTTCGCCCCGCCCGATTTCTGCATATGTCACCGAGGATATGGATGGAGTAAACTGGATAAAAATTGGTGATGTGCCGGAAAATTCACTATATATTGAACGTACAAAAGAAAAAATCACTTTAGAAGGCGCAAAAAAATCGAGATATGTTTATAAGGGAGATTTTATCCTATCAAACTCCATGAGCTTTGGCCGGCCGTATATTCTAAATATTGATGGATGTGTCCACGATGGCTGGTTGATTATATCAGACTATCTGGCGGCTTTTCATCCCTTGTATCTTTACTATGCGATTCGCGATTTTGAAGTACAGAATCAGTTTTGCGAAAAAGCTACTGGTGCTACAGTAAAAAATTTAAATTCGGATTTGGTCAAAAGCACCTTGATTAAAGTTCCGCCAATGGAGCTGCAGCACGAGTTTTCAGAATCAGCCTTGAAAATCGAACAGACTAAATCGACCATCCGGCAGGGCCTGGATAAACTGGAAATTCTGAAAAAATCCCTGATGCAGGAGTATTTCGGGTGACAGAATGGGCCTGGCTCCCCTTGCTTTCAGGAGCCAGGCCCTTGTGGCTTAATTTTTTCATACTTGACAGGGGGCGGTTCAGTCCTTAGCTTAAAGCAGCTGCCGGAGCGCTGTCTGTATGAGGATGACGAGCGGCTCCGTGCTCTTGGGAGCCGGAAGCTGCTGATGAAGAACTACAATGCAGAGGGGAAGGATGATTGGAACACACTTCAGCCCTGGCCATAATAGGCGCCGGGGCCGTGCTTGCGGAAGTAGTGCTTGTCTAGATAGCGCTGGGGCGCGGGGCCTGCAGCGGCCCGAACCTGGCGGGTGAGGATGGCCATTTTGGCCACCTCCTCCAGCACCACCGCGTGGTACACCGCCTGAGCTGCGTCCTTCCCCCAGGTGAAGGGGCCGTGACTGGCGCAGATCACCCCAGGGATGGCGGTGGGCTCGATGCACCGCTCCGCAAAAGTCTCCACGATAATTCTGCCGGTGTTCCTCTCATAGTCCTCCTCCAGCTCCCCCTGGGTCAGGTGGCGGGCGCAGGGGATGGAGCCGTAGAAATAGTCGGCGTGGGTGGTGCCGAAGCTGGGGATGTCCTCCCCCGCCTGGGCCCAGGCCACGGCGTGGGGGCTGTGGGTATGGACGATGCCGCCGATGCCGGGGAATGCCTTGTACAGCTCCAGGTGGGTCTTGGTGTCGCTGGAGGGCTTCCACCTGCCCTCTGCCACCTCGCCGGTCTCCAGGCTGACCACCACCATGTCCTCGGCGGTCATGCCCTCATACTCCACGCCGGAGGGCTTGATGACCATCAGGCCCTGATCCCGGGCCACGCCGGACACGTTGCCCCAGGTGAAGGTGACCAGACCGTATTTGGGCAGGAGGAGGTTGGCTTCCAAAACTTCCTGTTTAAGTGCTTCTAACATAATTGCACCTCTTATTTCAGCTTCCAGGCCAGGTCGGACAGGAACAGGTCATGCTCCAGGCTCTCCACGGTGGTGTCCTTGCCGATGTGGACAAATTCGATGTCCATCATGGTACACCAATCCTTCATCTGCTCGGCAGTGACGTCGTAGCTGAGGACGGTGTGGTGAGCCCCGCCGGCGGTGATCCAGCACTCCACCCCGGTGGTGAGGGAGGGCTCGGCCTGCCACATCACCCGGGCCACGGGCAGGTTGGGCATGGGCAGAATGGGCTTGACACAGTGGATGTCCTGGCAGATCAGGCGCAGTCGGCCGCCCATGTCGATGAGGCTGACCACGATAGCGTCCCCCTCTTTGCCCTCGAAGACCAGGCGGGCAGGGTCCTTCTCGTTCATGCCGATGCCCAGGTGGTGGGTCTCAATCCGGGGCTTTCCGGCGGCGCAGCAGGGGCAGACCTCCAGCATATGGGCCCCCAGGGAATACTCCTTGCCGGGCTCCAGGTTATAGGTGTAGTCCTCCATGAACAGGGAGCAGCCGTTGCCCCCCTCGCCCATGGCTTTCATGATGGCGGTCATGGCGGCCACCTTCCAGTCGCCCTCGCCGCCGTAGCCGTAGCCCTGGGCCATCAGGTGCTGGGAGGCCAGGCCGGGGAGCTGCTCCATGCCGTACAGGTCCTGGAAGGTGTTGGAAAAGGCCTTGCAGCCTTGCTCGTCCAGCATCTTCTTCATGGCGATCTCCTCCCGGGCCTGATAGCGGATGTGGTCAATTTTGTCGGTGGCGATGTCGTAGCTGGCCTTATATACCTCCATCAGAGCGTCGATTTCTTCCTCGGTAACGGCGTTCATCACCTTCACCAGGTCGCCCACGGCCCAGGTATTCACCTGCCAGCCCAGCTTGGTCTGGACCTCTACCTTGTCGCCCTCGGTGACGGCAACCTCTCTCATATTATCACCAAACCGCATCACCTTTAAGCCCTTGGACACGGCCACGCCCACGGCGGCCTTCATCCAGCTGCCGATGCGCTCTTGAATCGCCTCATCCTTCCAGTAGCCGGCGATGACCTTTCGAGGCATACGGAGGCGGGCGGCGATAAACCCGTGTTCCCGGTCGCCGTGGGCGGCCTGGTTCAGGTTCATGAAGTCCATGTCAATTTCCTCGTTGGGGATGGACTGGTTATACTGGGTGGCGAAATGGCAGTAGGGCTTCTGGAGATTGGCAAAGCCGTTGATCCACATTTTGGAGGGGGAGAAGGTGTGGCACCAGGTGATGATGCCGGCGCAGGAGTCGTCATAATTGGCCTCCTTGACCACGTCGGCGATCTCCTTGTTGGTCTTGGCGGTCACTTTGTAAATCAGGGGGAACGGCAGCTTATTGCTGAGCGCATCGGCCATCTCCTGGGCCCGGGCGGCCACCGTCTCCAGCACCTCGGGGCCGTACAGGAACTGACTGCCTACCACAAACCAGAATGAATAATTCATCAAAATTCCTCCTTACAGTTTTTCCACAGCGGTTTTTTCCACCTCTAAGAGGGCCTTATATCGCTGGATGTAGGTGTTGAAGCCTGCCACGCAGGCGAGGTCGGGCTGGACGGTGGAACCGGCTGTACCGGCAAAGACCCGCTTGCTCAGGAAGTCTTCCAGGGTCTCCCCCCCGGTCCTGTTCAGCAGGAAGGAGGCCAGCAGGGCCATGCCGTAGGGGCCGCCTTCTCCGGCGGTCTCCATGCAGGTAACGGGGGCGTTGCAGGCGGCGGCCATATAGCTCTGGCCTACCACAGGGGTTTTGAACAGTCCGCCGTGTCCGGTAAGGGAGTCGATGGCCACCCGTTCCGCCGCCAGGATATCCATACCGATTTTCAGGGTGGACATGGTGGAATAGAGCTGAGCCCGGAAGAAGTTTGCCAGGGTGAATTTGCTCTCGGGGGTACGGGCTGCCAGGGGACGGCCCGCGTCCATGTGGGTGACCCCCTCCCCCGCCAGGTAGTTGCACACCAGAACGCCGCCGCAGTCCGGGTCCCCCTCCAGGCTCTTCTCATAGAGCTTGGTATACAGCTCGCCGGTGGAGGGCTCCGCGCCGAAGAGCTTAGCCGCCGCCCCCAAAACCTTCACCCAGGCGTTGGTGTCGTTGGTGCAGTTGTTGCAGTGGACCATGGCCACCGGGGCCCCGGTGGGGGTGGTGACCAGGTCGATCTCCTCATAGACCTTCTCCAGAGGGCGTTCCAGCACCACCATGGAGAAAATGGAGGTTCCGGCGGACACGTTGCCCGTCCGGGGGGCCACGGCGTTGGTGGCCGTCATGCCGGTGCCCGCGTCCCCCTCGGCGGGGGCGAAGGGGATCCCCACGGGGAGCAGGCCGTCCAGCATCCTGGAGCCATCTTCGGTGAGCGCTCCCGCCTCCTGTCCGGCGACAAGCACCTTGGGCAGCAGGTCCTCCAGTTCCCAGGGCAGGTCCGCCACCTTGGGCAGGGCGTTGAACTTGGCCATCATGCCGGCGTCGTAGTCCAAAGCGGTGCTGTCGATGGGGAACATGCCGCTGGCCTCACCCACGCCTACCGCGTTTACCCCGGTGAGCATGTAGTGGATGTACCCCGCCAGGGTGGTGATGTGGGCCACATGGGGGATATGATCTTCTTTGTTCAGGACGGCCTGGTACAGGTGGGCGATGGACCACCGCTGGGGGATGTTGAAGCCAAAGAGCGCCGTCAGCTCCGCCGCGGCCTGCCCGGTTATGGTGTTCTGCCATGTGCGGAACGGGGTGAGGAGGTTCCAGTCCTTGTCAAAGGCCAGGTAGCCGTGCATCATGGCGGACACCCCGGCGGCGGCGATGCTTTCCCGGCCCTCCACCTTGGACAGGGCGGCTTTCAGGCCGGTCCATATCTCCTCCAGGGGGTAGGTCCACACCCCGTTCTCATACCGGGAGGCCCAGGTGTAGTCTCCGGAGGAGACAGGCTTGAAGCCGTCATCGATGGCGACGGCCTTTATGCGGGTGGAGCCCAATTCAATTCCTAAACAGGTGCTCATCTTTTCCCCTCCTTATTTCTTGTTTCTGCGCAGCAAAACCACGCTCTGAATCACCAGGAACAGGCAGAGCATGGCGGCCACAGTGATGTTGGACCACCAGGCCTCGTCAAAGCCCAGAGAGGAAACAATGCGCTTGATGGTGTTCAGGCTGAGCACGCCGAAGAAGGTGCCGATGATGTTGCCCACGCCGCCGGTGAGCAGGGTGCCGCCGATGATAGAGGAGGCGATGGCGTTCATCTCGTCCCCGGCGCCGTTGGCCACGTCGCCGCTGCCCACATGGAGGAAGTAGAGAATGCCGCCCAGGCCGGCCAGCACGCTGCACAGCACATGGGCCAGGAATTTGGTCCGGCGCACGTTGATGCCCAGCATGTTCGCGCTCTGGTTGTTGCCGCCCACGGCGTAGAAGGCGCGGCCCAGCCTGGTCCAGCGCAGCAGGCAGAACAGGAGGATCACCACCAGCAGTGCGATGACCACGCCCAGCTCCACATAGGCGGGGATATACTGGCCCAGCTTGTTGTTGGAGCCCAGGCCTGGAACCGTAATGCGCAGCTCCTTCAGGGCCAGGAAGCCCGCGTTGGTGACCCGGACGGGCTCCTTGCTGACAATGGTGGTCATGCCCTTGGCGAAGAACATCCCCGCCAGAGAGATGATAAAGGGCTGAATACCCAGATGAGCCACCAGAAAGCCCTGGACCACGCCGAAAGCCAGGCCGATGCCCAGACCAATGAGGATCATGGTAAAGATGTTTCCGCCCTGGTTCTCCAGGTTCACCGCGCAGGCCATACACACCAAAGAGGTAACGGCGCCCACGCTGATATCAATGCCCCCGGTAATCATGACAATACTCATACCGCAAGACAGGACGATGAGTGAGGCGTTGTTGTTCAAGATGTTGAGGAAGTTCTGAGGCTTTGTGAAGCTGCCGCCCAGGAAAACAATGGCGGACAGATACAGGATAAAAAAGACCACGACTGTGATGGTGAGCAGCAGATTGGTATCGCTCATGGCGCCCCGCTCTTTCAGGCGGCCCTGGTGATCGACAGAAATTCCTTTCGGCATGTCAGGACACCTCCTTCGCAGCTTTGGCGGGCGCTTTCTTCATGCCGGCCAGCTTCTCCCGCACCACCGGAGCGCTGAGTACCACCAGCAGGATGACCACCACCGCCTTGTAGGCGGGCAGGGCCGTGGAAGGCACCTCATATTTGTAGAGGGTTGTGGTGAGGAACTGGATCACATAGGCGCCCAGAATGGAGCCGTAGATGTTGAATTTGCCGCCGGAAAGGGCGTTGCCGCCCAAGGCCACCGCCAGGATGGCGTCCATCTCAATGTTCTCGGCGATGCGGGAGTAGTTGATGGAGCCGCTGCGGCTGACCCGGATGAAGCCGGCTACCGCCACGCATACCCCCAAAATCACATAGGTGAGCAGCTTAATCAGCTTGGGGTCCAGGCCGTTGAGCCGGGAGGAATTGGCGTTGATGCCCACCGCCTGGGTATACAGCCCCAGGGTGGTGAATTTCAGCACCAGCCAGAACACCAGAATCACCAGAGCGGTGATAAAAATGGGGGTAGGTATCGGAATTCCGGGCAGGAAGGTTCCGGCGTACTTAAAGGTCAGGTCGTTGATAATGGGCAGCTGGTTGTTGTTGATCCAGGCCGCAATGGACCGCCCGGCGGTGTACATGATGAGGGTGGCTACCATGGGCTGGATTTTAAAGTAGGCCACCAAGGTGCCGTTGAAAGCGCCAAAGAGGGCGGTTACCGCGATGCCGATGATCACGGCCAGCACCAGGTTCATCTGCATGGTGTCGGCGGTGACCTGTCCGCCGCAAACCAGCCGCAGGATGACGCTGCCGGCGATGGCCATGGTGGCGCCCACGGAGATGTCCTGCCCGCCGGAGGAGGCGGTGACCAGGGTCATGCCGATGGCCAGGATGACCAGCTCTGAGGCGTTGTCCAGCACCGAGATGATGTTGCCGCTGAGCACTGGGTTACCCAGGCTGTTTTCCTTGACGGAGACGGCGAAGAAGGACGGATCTGCGATGAGGTTGAACAGCACCAGCAGGGCCAGTGCTGCCACAGGAATAAACAGCTGCTGCCGGGTGAGCCGCTTGAAGAAGGGCTCGTCAGGCCGTTTCACCCGAGTCTCGGGGTTTTTCACGGGGGTCGTCATTTCTCGTCACCTCCTGCGATTGTGGCCATAATCTTGGCCTGGGTCAGGTCCTCGCCGTTGAGCTCGCCCACGACCTTCCGGTCTCGCATGACGATGAGCCGGGAGCAGGTACGCAGCATCTCATCGATCTCCGAGGAGATGAAAGTGACGCTCTTGCCCTTCTCCGCCAGCCTGAGGACCAGCTTCTGGATCTCGATTTTGGTGCCAATGTCGATGCCCCGGGTGGGCTCGTCCAGGATCAGGTATTTAGGGTCGGTGAGCAGCCACCGGGCCAGAATGCACTTTTGCTGGTTGCCGCCGGACAGGGACTTGATGGGGGTGTCCGCCGAGGCGGTCTTGATCTCCAGCAGCTCGATGTAGTTGTCGGCAAAGGTCTCCGCCTGCGCCCTGGACACAGGGCGGAAGAAGCCCTTCATCACCTGGTAGGCCAGGATGATGTTCTCCCGGACGGACAGATCGCCCACGATGCCGTCGCCTTTGCGGTCCTCGGGCAGATAGCCGATGCCCTGCTTCATGGCGTCCAGGGGCTTTTTGATCTTCACTGTTTTACTGTCCATCTTCACAGTGCCGCCGGTGACACGGTCGGCGCCGAAGATGGCCCGGACGCACTCGCTGCGCCCCGAGCCCAGCAGCCCGGTGAAGCCGTTGACCTCCCCCTTGCGGATGGAGAAGTCGAAGGGCTTGATGTCCGCGCTGCTGCACAGGTCCTTAGCCTCCAGCACAGGGGCCCCGTCCTGGCTGACCGGCTCGCCGCCCGACTCGCCCTTGATATCGGCCATGTCGTCCAGCTCCTTGCCCAGCATCTTGCTGACCAGCTGGACCCGGGGCAGGTCCTCGATGACGTACTCGCCCACCAGCTGGCCATCCCGGAGGACGGTGATCCGGTCACAGACCTCGTATACCTGCTCCAGGAAGTGGGTGACAAAGATGATGCCTACACCTTTGGCCCGCAGGTCCCGCATCAGAACAAAGAGCTTCTGAACCTCCTGCTCGTCCAGGGAGGAGGTGGGTTCGTCCAGAATGAGGACCTTGCACTCCATATCCACCGCCCGGGCGATAGCCACCATCTGCTGCACCGCAATGGAGCAGGAGCCCAACTGCTGCTTGGGGCTGGCGGGGATGCCCAGCGACGCCAGGATCTTTCCCGCGCCGCTGTTCATCATCCTCCAGTTGGCGCCGGGGCCTTTCGTGCGGCCGATATACATATTCTCTGCAACTGTCAGATTGGGGCACAGGGTGATCTCCTGGTAGACAGTGCTGATGCCCGCGTTCTGGGCGTCCTGAGGGGAGCGGATGACCGCCGCGCCGTCAACGCCCTTGATATGGACCTCTCCTCCGTCCTTGGGATATACGCCTGTGAGGACCTTGATGAGGGTGGACTTGCCCGCACCGTTCTCCCCCATCAGGGCGTGGATTTCCCCCTCCCGCAGGGTGAAGTCCACATCCTGGAGGGCGCGCACACCCGGGAAGTATTTACAGATGCCGCGCATTTCCAATACCGCACCTTCCTGCATAGGGATACGCCTCCATTCTTCAAAAATTTAACACGCGGCGCGGCTGACATGCCGCGCCGCGTGTCGGTCACGTGATATATAATTCGGACTTCTTTGTGGTCAAAGCGCAATCAGGTGCCGTATTTGTCCACGTCGGCCTGGGTGAGGGTCTCGCAGTCGAAGCCCTGCTCCGGGGTATAGGTGATCTTCTGAGAGGGCTCCTTGCCGGCCTTCAGGTCCTTGATGATCTGGTCAACGGTCTCAGCCTGGAGGGGGTTGCACAGGCCCATGTAGTTCCAGCGGCCCGCCAGGACCTCCTCAAAAGCCCACTTGTCGCTGTCGAAGCCCATGATGATGACATCGCCGTCTTTGCCGTGGGTGATGCCGGCGGCATCCAGAGCGGCCGCAGCGCCCCGGGCCATGCCGTTGTTTTCGGCATAGATGACGTTAAAGGGCTTCTTGGAGTCGATAACGGTCTGCACGATGGTCTTAGCGGTCTCCTCGTTCCAGTCGGCGGTCTGCTGAGCCACATAATTCCAGTTGGCCTCGGCGTTTACCTTCTCGTCCAGGGCGCCGGTCCGGCCCAGCTGGGCATCGGAGCCCATGTGGCCCTGAATGTGGATGATGTTATACTCGTCCAGACCCTGGGCGGCCAGCCAGTCTACAGCGGTCTTGCCTTCGGCGGGCATGTCGGAGACCACGGCGGCCACATACATGCTCTCATTGGCCTCCAGCATACGGTCGAAGAGGATGACCTGGGTGCCGGCGGCCTGGGCGTCCTTCAGAACAGTGTCCCAGCCGGTGGTGGAGGCGGGGGAGAGGAGCAGGAAGTCCACCTCGTTCTGGACCATCTGCTGGGCCTCGGCGATCTGCTGCGCGGCGTCGTTGTTGTTGTAGAAGGTGGCCTTGTAGCCGTTGGCCTCAGTAAACATGTCGCGCATAGCCTTGTCGTTGGCGGTGCGGTAGCCGGACTCGTTGGGGTCGTTGTTGATGACGCCAACTGTGATCAGGTCGCCGCCGGTGCTGGGATCGGAGGGCTGCTGGCTGGTGACGGAGCTGCCTCCAGAGGTGTTGCTCTTGCTGGCGTCGGTGGGAGTCTTGTCGCCGTTGCCGCAGGCGGCAAGAGACAGGGCCATGGCGGCGGCCAGAGCAAGGCTAAGGACTTTTTTCATTTTCATTTCATGTTCCTCGCTTTCTAAAATTTGTCCAGGGTTTGATGCTAACGCCAGTATAGCATTTGTACCTCGCAGCGTCAATGATTTGTATTTAAATTTTTTGTTTTCTAGGAAATAAACAATACAAATTTATGCATATTCCGGTTTTCTTAAAAACAAATCAGAGCTTTTCGATAAAAAGATTATAATATATTGAGGATAACCTCGGGTTACAGGCATTTTTTTGCCGAGTTTTTTCTGCCGTCAAAAATAAAATCCGTTCAAACAGCAGGTCAATTTGCATAAAATATCAGTCCCTTTTCGGCCTTTTTTGACAGAACACAAATTTTGACAGATTTATTTTGAGCAGGCCGCAGTCTCTTTATAGAAAAATACAAGGATGGAGCAATACTGTACTTCTGTATCTCCCTGTGCAGAGGACAAAATATGTACAAATTTTTTGCTGTTGTACAAATCAGTTAAATATGCTATAATACCCTAGCAATCGGGAGGAAAGGGTCCGCTTTCTCTGCCCATCCGCAAGAAATACAATATTTCCCGTAAAGGAGGCCGCCTATGGCTCCTAAATATCAGTTCATCGCCGACTCCCTGCGGCAGGAGATCGAAAGCGGCGTATACAGCAGCAAGCAGCTCCTTCCCACAGAACAGCTGCTCTGTCAGCGTTTTCAGATCAGCCGGCAGACGGTCCGCCGGGCCCTGTCGGTGCTGGAGGACGAGGGCCTGATTACCCGCCGGCAGGGCAGCGGTTCCCGCCTGCGAGAGCGCACGGAACCGAAGGCCCTCTTGAACTGTACTGTCGCAGTGGTTACCACCTATATCAACGACTATATCTTTCCCGGGATCCTCCAGGGAATGGAGACGATCCTCACCGCGAACAGCAGCGCCCCACTGCTCTTTGCAACCCAGAATCAGGTCTCTGTTGAGCGCAAGATTCTCCAAACGCTGCTGACCATAAAGGGCTTGGACGGTGTGCTGATCGAGGGGAGCAAGACGGCTCTGCCCAACCCCAATCTGGATTTGTACCAAAAGCTGATTGATCAGGGCGTTCATCTGGTTTTTATCAACGGTACCTATCCGGAGCTGTCCGCCATTCCCTCCGTTCTGGCCGATAACTATGGCGGAGGACGGATGCTGGTGGAGTATCTGCACCAAAAAGGACATCAGAACATTGCCGGTATCTTCAAGAATGACGATATGCAGGGAACCCTGCGTTACGCCGGCTTTATTGAGACCTTGCGGAACTTGGGCCTCGCCTTGGAGGACCGGCAGATCTGCTGGTATAATACAGAGATGCGGGAAGATTTTCTGTCGGAAGCTTTTTTAAATTCTACCCTGGACAGCTTCGCAGGCTGCTCAGCTGTAGTGTGCTATAATGACGAGGTGGCAATCCGGATTGTGTCTCATCTAAAAAAGCGGGGCGTCCGGATTCCCCAGGAGATGGCGGTGGTCAGCTTTGACAACAGCCAATACAGCGAGTTGGCCCCGGTCCGGATCACGTCTCTCTCCCATGGGACACATAATTTGGGAGAGCTGGCCGCTGACCTGATGCTGCGCCAGCTTCGGGGCGAGGCGTGCCGGTCTGTGGTGGTCCCCTGGGTCCTGGCGGAAAAGGAGAGCAGCTGAATTTTTATTTCTCAGTGACCGAGGTTCCCAGTATACAGCATTGGTGACTAACTTAAAGTGCACCCGGTAAGCCAGTCAGTTTAATCCGACCGGCTTACCGGGTGCATTTCAACAAACCGGGAGCCGCTGTGGTGACGGCCCGCCGCGCCGGGACAACCGCCTCGCTGGATGTGCTGCATCGATACATGGCAGACGCCCAAATGCCCATTGTGTCCTCCACCTACTGGAACACGGTCTTTGGCCCTGTCCCGGAGCTGGTGGAGCAGGACAGAGAGGGCCTCCAAACCATGCGGAACCTGGGACGAAACATGGCATGGCTTTTGAAGTGTATCCAGGCAGGGCGGCAAAGCGGTATTGAGGTTCCTTCTGCAGAAACAGCAAATTGGACAAACTTCAACCGAACAGTAAAATGATGGAGGTATTATGAGCAAAAGAATCTGTACTGGCTTTATTTTGATCTGTCTGCTCCTCACGATGCCCGCCTGCGCGGTGGGTGCAGGACAGCCTGCGGCAGGAAACGTGGAGAAAATATCAAACCAAACTGATGGATTTACCGATGTGCCCTCTGATGCCTGGTACGCCGGGGCCGTTCAATACTGCCGGGAGAACGGCCTGATGGCCGGCACTTCAGACACCACCTTTGCCCCGGAGGCCACCCTGACCCGCGCCATGCTGGTCACGATTCTGTGGCGGCAGGCGGAAAAGCCGGTGGTGAATTACCTCATGCAGTTTTCCGACGTCCCTGAGGGCCAGTGGTACAGCGAGGCCGTCCGCTGGGCGGCCAGCGAAACGCTGGTGGCCGGCTATGGCGATGGCCGTTTCGGTACCAATGACCCCATTACCCAGGAGCAGCTGAATCTGATCTTCCAGCGGTACACGGATCAGCCCGTCACCGGCGGTATTCCCGGCTTTGACGGCAGCTCCAGGCACGCCACACGGGCCCAGGCTGCGGCGGCGGTGATGAACTATGCCCAGCTTTCCCAGCAGGGGGCAACCGGCGGAAAGGTGCTGGTGGCCTATTTCTCCGCTACTGGAAATACCCGTCCGGTGGCGGAAAAAGTGGCGGAGGTGACAGGCAATGTCATGAGGTTAAGCCCCGGCACTCACGAAAAGCCCGGCACCGCCGCCCGAATATAAATCGGGCGACGGTGCCTTGTTTTGAATGTCATCCGTACCTGCCCGGCTTGACTTGTTAGCGGCGACCATGCTATAATTTCATTACTGTAGGAGGGCTGGACACCGATGAAGAATCAGGACATCTCAAAAAGCAAATTTATAAAATTTTTTGATGAGGTGGACAGACATATGAATAGTGATTTGAGGCAAGTGACCCTTACTTACAAAAGCGGCCTTAAGGTTGCTTGCGCTAAAAAAGATGGTTTTTCCTCTATTTACGAAGTTGCAAGCGCGTTTGAAACAGCGAGTAAGCAATTTGTACCTGTACGAATAGAACACAACCAATTTCTTTTGAACAAATTGGAGAAACTTAGGGAAGAACAAAAAAAGAAGGATTAATTAAATATAAAACAACCCCTCATACAGACTTAGACGCGCTGTCCAGAGAACTGGGCGGCGCGTTTCTTCAAACTTTTTGCGAATAACCCTTGCAATTTTTGCCGCTATCGGTTAAAATCGCTTTTGGAAACATATATGCGGCAGGCCGCAAGGCGCTACCAACACCTTGCGGCCCTGTACGAGTGATTAGGGCACTCAGCACAGCGAATAGTATCGCACCACAAAAGCATTATATCCGTTTTGGCATATGATTTCAAGGCCAAACGTGGATTTTGCTGTGCGTGCATTTCAAGCGGTGTTGGGTTATCAAAACTCGGCACCGCTATATGTTTCCGACAAAAGCCCCGGGCGGGGGCGTGTCCCCCGCCCACCCTTTGGGCCTTTGTCGGAAATCATAATTGAAAGGACAGAAACAAATGAAGAAGAATTTGCTATCTCTCGCGCTGGCCTTGGTCATATGCCTTGGCCTGACGGTTCCGGTATTCGCTACGGACTGGAAGGAGGCCGCTCTTGGCGACATCTCGGGGACTTTTACAATTATGCGCAACGGAACAGTCGATGAAAAAAGCGGGATCTATCTTTCTGAGAAAAAAGCGTATATTTTGAATTGGTTTGAGGGGGATGATAAAACAGAGATCAATTACGCTGTAGTCGCCCCCACAGATACTTGGGTCATTGGAAATACTGGCAGTAAAACTCTTACTGCCAGCGGAAATGCAATTTATTCTATCAATATATGGCTTGGAACATATTGGCCCAGTGATGAACTTGAGAAAGTAGACGGAGAAGCGGTTTATGAAGGTGGTTCTTCTAACTGGTGGGGCGACCATGACCATTTTGTAGACGGAATGCTGGAACGCGATGAACATGGCTGCAATTCCGTCTTAGTGAAGCCCGGTGAAACGACTACGATTCCTTTCTCTGCTTTTGCGCAGATGACAAACGGCAACACCGATTGTATTTACAAGCTTACAATTCGTGCGCTTTATCCGGGTGTCAGCCAATATGAGGATTCTTTTGAGGGCATGGTTGAACAGCATTTCTATTTTAAGCTGGATTCTGACGCTAAGTCCGCCATTGACAAAGAGGTGGAAAAGGATTCCGCTATTGTAACTAATAAATTCGCTGACGTAAAATCCGATGACTACTTCGCGGATGCGGTTCAGTGGGCTGTGGAGCGGAACATCACCAGCGGCACCAGCGAGACCACGTTTTCACCCGGCGAGACTTGCAGTAAGGCGCAAATTTTGACCTTCTTGTGGCGCGCTAACGGCTCACCGGAGCCAACAGCGGCGAATCCCTTTGCCGATATTAAGACCGCCGATTACTTCTACAAGGCCGCTCTATGGGCCGCTGAAAAGGGCTTGGTATCCGATTCTACCTTCGGCCCGAACACTGATTGTACCCGCGCCATGACCGTGGAATACCTCTGGAAAGCGGCAGGAAGTCCCGCGCCTACCAGCAAGGCCAGCTTTACCGATGTTCCTGATAATGCGGAATATGCGCAAGCGGTAGCGTGGGCGGTGGAAAATGAGATTACCAGCGGAACGGGCGGCGGTAACTTCTCCCCCGCCGCTACCTGTACCCGTGGACAGATCGTCACATTCCTGCACCGCACTATGGGCTGACATTTTCTCTCATACAGACAGAAACCCCCTTCCCAATTTTAATAATTGGGAAGGGGGTTCTTTGTTGAAATTTCAACAATTTATTAAAATTTCGTTATATAAAAATTTGCAGGTTTTAGAGTGAAAGTCTTTCAGAGAAGCGTTTTACCCGTATTTTCCGCTCTTTTGGCGATGTCCCGATAGGCTTCCCCACATGAGAGGCCGTATTATTGGCATTTGAAAGAATTCAAAATCATATTGGTTCTGAAAATTTCAACAAATTTTTTCACTGCAAATTCATAATAAAGACGGGCCGCAGTTTCAAACTGCGGCCCCATGCTTTAAGACGGGATTCTGTAGGGGAATCCGGGAAAGGGTTTTACTTTCAGATTCCGTTCATCGGCGCGATTGGGACGGATGGGCTGGACATATCGCTGTATGTCCCGTATCAGCTTCTCGCCCGTGAAATCGGGTTCTCGGAAAAATCTCTTGCAGAGATAAATCGCCATGGTGCGGTCAACATTGTATCTGTATTTGTTCTTTGGCTTTTGCGGTATCTCAATCTCTCGGCAAATGCGCTGACAAAAATTGAACATCGCAAGATGCGAATACAACTCTTGCAAGATTAATTCATCCGTTCGGCTGTGGAGCGCTAAAGCGCCTACAGCGTATTTCCAAAATCGAATATTGGTTTCAATCTGCCATCTCATGTGATAAAGTTCTTGCAAATCCGTCATAGAAAATTCATCTTGCGGCAGATTCGTCAAGAGCGTTTCATGCTGTCCAGAATCCAGCATGAAGCGCACAGCGCGACATTTCATAGGAACCACATCTTGATTTATCGGAAAATCAAAACGAGAAATGCGGGTGTTTGGGCTGTTCGTTTTACCTTTTTTACTGCCAGTCTGTAAGAAAATCCACCCCTTTTCTTTCGCTTCATTGGTTTGCCTGCTTGTTACTGTCCACTCTAAATTGCGGTCAAGTTCTTCCATCGGCAAAGTTTTAATTGGCCGCAATCCCTCATTTTTGACACGAAGGACGTAGTACAAGTTTGAGATATTTCCCAGCTGATAAATGCTGGAAAAGCTTTCGTAGCCTCTGTCCAGCATAATGATTGTGGGTTGCTGGAACTTACGCCGAAAAATCAGCGAACAGAGGGCACCCTGCTCGTCATGGGCCTTTCGGCTGTCGATTACCCCCTCGCTCATAATACAATCCACAAACGTTCGATTCAATATATCGAACATCAGGTTAGCATGGGTATTGTTCCAACCCATGGGATTTGATTCTGATTTGAAGTGATTGTTTGAGTTGGGGTTGCGGGGACAGGGAATCGTACTGCCATCTACAGCCCAAAGGCGGTAGCCTTTCAATGTTGCTGGGTCATCGCAAAGGTCGTTAAACCTCTCCAAAATTTTTTTGAAAGCAAGAAAGCTGATCCGCTTCCGTTGTTCCACGAATGACGAAGGAGCCATATCTATGCCCGCGTCATATAACTCTCGTGCCAGCGTCCCGCCTGTCATGGTCAGCAGGAGCTTTATCAGCTCCTCCATCGGCAATTTGCGATTCCGGGTGAAGTGGCGAACATCATCAGCGTAGTTGCCGCGCAGACTGACTGTTTGTGTGATGGCCTGATTTAATTTATCGCGCAAAATATCTGCATGATTCTCTTTCATACTAGAACTTCCCTTTTAATAGTTTTCAACAAAAAACACGACAAAAACGCCTGCTTAACGCAGACATTTTTGCCGTGTTTTCTGAAACTCCTATTAAAAGTCTCCCGCTACGACATCATCGTCCAATTGTTGTGAGAATCATTATAATATGTAATAGCGAGGTGAATATGAATTATTTGTAAATTTTTTAGGATTTAACCTAATGCAAAAAAGAATTTAGGGAAGCAAGGCCATGGCCATGCTTCCCTAAACCTCATGACATTGAGGTGACAGGCGGCGACCTCTTTGAAATCGTCCCCGCCCAGCCCTACACCGCCGCCGACCTGAACTACAACACCGACTGCCGGGCCAACGCCGAGCAGAACGACCCCGATGCCCGGCCCGCCATCGCCGGCGCCGTGGAGAACATGGAGCAGTATGATGCGGTGTTCATCGGCTACCCCATCTGGTGGGGCCGCGCCCCCAAGATCATCCATACCTTCCTGGAGACCTATGACCTGAGCGGCAAGACCGTCGCCGCCTTCTGCACCTCCGGGAGCAGCCCTCACGAGGACGCCACCCTCCGGGGCTATGAGCCGGACGCCGTTTGGCTGGAAGGCCGGCGGTTCTCGGGCACATCCCAGGTGGAGGACTGGGTAAACGGACTTGATCTGACGAAATTCGAGGGGGATCACACAGTGGGCATATTCAACTTTGACAGCAGGACCGTCACCCTCAACAGCGGCTATACCATGCCCATCAACGGCTTGGGGACCTACAGCCTCCACGGTGAAACCTGCGTCAATTCAGTAAAGTCCGCTCTGCAAAGCGGGGTCCGGCTTATTGATACCGCCTCCGCCTATGGCAACGAGGAAGAAGTAGGCCAAGCCATCCGGGAGGCCATTGACGAGGGCATCATCAAACGGGAAGATGTTTTCGTTATCACGAAGCTCTACCCCGGCAGCGAAATGGCCAACCCGGAGCAGTCCATCCAGGCGTGTCTGGACCGGCTGGACATTGGCTATGTGGACATGATGCTCCTGCACCACCCAGACCGGAACGATGTAAAAGCGTACAAGGCCATGGAAAAATTTGTGACGGACGGGAAAATCCGTTCCCTGGGCCTGTCCAACTGGTATGTGAAGGAGCTGGAATCTTTCCTGCCCCAGGTGACAATCACCCCGGCCCTGGTTCAGAACGAGATCCACCCCTACTATCAGGAGAATGATGTGATCCCCTATATCCAGGACCTTGGGATCGTGGTCCAGGGCTGGTATCCTCTGGGCGGCCGTGGCCATACGGCGGAGCTGCTGGGAAACGAGGTGATCTCCGCCATCGCCAAGGCCCACGGCGTATCCTCCGCCCAGGTGATCCTCCGCTGGAATCTCCAAAAGGGCGTGGTGGTCATCCCCGGCTCCAGCAATCCCGACCATATCAAGGAGAATACCGAATTGTACGGCTTTGAGCTGACCAATGGGGAAATGGCACAGATCAACGCCCTTGACCGGAACGAAAAGCACGATTGGTATTAAAACGAACCTCCCTATGGGCTGCTCAGGCTGTGTATAGGGAGGTTTATTTTGCTATTTGTTCCAAAATTTATCCAGATAAAATCAAATTTACCCTTGACAAAGCGGGCTTGTAAAAAGGTACGCCGGTACACGGAGATCCGCGAATTGACCTATGAGAATGTCCTTGAGTTTATCAACCGTATTTGCGTCTGCAAATTGGACAAGAACACCAACACCTTATCTGTCTATATTGTATTATGCGGCCTGCCTGCTTTTCTTTGGACAGGCCGCTTTTCAGCAAGCTGTCCTCTGATTTCTGTGGAAATCAGAGGCTTTTCTTCATATCTCATCACTTTTACGATTTGCTAATTTTGCGCTCTGTTTTGCCCCATTTCTTGACCCGTACGGCAAAATGTCCGGAAAGGGCTGGAACGCACTAGAGCGGATATTGTCTGCCGATTTTTAGGACACCCCCGCTTTGGCAATATATCTATTGGTAGATATTAACGCTTTTTCCAGGGCGCAGTTTTGTTTTCACTATCACGCTCTCAATGCGTGTAAGTCTTTAACCACAACCAGAGTTTTAGATTCTAAGATTATATTTGTTGATTTTTCTCCACAGCGTACTGGTACTGATGCCCAGCTCCTGGGCTGTCGCCTTCCGGTTTCCCAGGTGTGTGGCCAGCGCCTCTTTGATCCGCAAGGCCTCCGGCGGAAGATAACGCTCCGCCTCCTGCGGCTCAGATGCGCCGGTTCTGTATTCAGGGTAGGCAAGAGCTGTTTTCCGGTACAGCGCGGACAGCACACCTTTGTCTACACTTCGCCGCGGCGCGGAGAGTACCAGCAGCTCACAAAAGCGCTCCAGCTGCATATGGTTTCCCGGCCACTTCTGCTCCAGGAACCAGGCTCTTGCCTCCGCGGTGACGGACAAGTAGCGCTGATACCGGTCCAAATACTGCCGCAGATACATTTGGACAAGCCTTTCCAGCTCACATGGCAGCTCATTCAAGGGGGGGAGCTCCAGCGGCAGTCCGCACAGCAGGATGCTCAACGGCAGATCCAACGCAGATTTCCACGTCTCCTCCGAGGCGTGGCTGGAGGCAATGACACGGACGTCCAACGGATATGGCGCCGCACTTTCTTCGTTCAGCACCACCTTTTGGGTAAGCAGCCGGCGCAGACGTCCCTGTGTCTGGGGGCACAGCCGTTCCGGGTCCTCCAGATACAGCGTGCCCATATGAGCCAGTGCGCACATCGACCGCACCACCGGGTGATTGGTCCGTGCGCTGCCAAAAATCATGCTGATCTGTTCCTCCGGCGTCAGCTCCCCGCAGCTCACCGCCACAAAGGGCATTTCCCTGCGCTCTCCTCCGTTGTGGATGCATTCAGCCCAAACGCGCGGCTGGCTTCCCGGGCCACAGCGGATTAAAACAGGAGAATCAGACAGGGCATACCGCTTGGCCGTCTCCACCAGAGACCGGACCTCTGTATCCTGCGCCGGGAGCTCCTCAAAGGAATGCAGGGCGGGGGAGTGGAGCCGGCGTTGTTCCCGGCGGATGTCAGCGCCCACGGTTTCAATGCGCTGCACATCGTCGCAAGACATCACACCGCCAATAATATTTCCTTCGGTTGTGCGTATGGGCGTCAGGTTGGCGACAAACTGATCCGCGCCTATGGTGACAAATATGGAATACAGGTTTTTACCGGCCAACAGAATCTGCTGCAATTGCTGCTGGGAAATGCCCTTCACCAGAGACAGGATCGGTCTCCCGTCGATGTCGTGTGTCTTCCAGCCAAGACGGCTGATAGCGGCACGGTTGACTGTTGTAACACAGCCTTCGCGGTTAAACCGAACCAACAGGGAAAATGAGCTGTCCAGCAGCGTCTGCATCTCGAAAGTGTTATTTTTCTCCAAATCAATCGCGTAAGCCACCCGGCGGACGTTCCGCAGCCCCTCCTGAATAGATTCCGGGGTGGCCGCCAAAAAGACGGCGGGAATATCATACTTTTTTGCAATGGCGCAGGCAGTAGTCCCGCCGATAATAACGTCTGGACGGTCGTTGACGGCCATGATAGCCTGGGCGGCCAGACCTTCATAGGCGTCCGGGTCATCCGGGACCATCAGATAGGATTTTAAGTTAACATGGAACAGCTCACTGAGACGAGAATAATCACAAAACATATTGGTTGTTCCTACTAGGGCGATCGTAGGTGGAGAATTGGAGGTTATGGTCTTGGACTTCTGGAGCAAAATGCCGAGCTCCTGGGCTGTAATACGCATCTCCACCACGGAGATATTGCTGCACTGGCGGACCCGCTGAGCAATCAGGCCGCGGGTCAGGATGATATCCGCACCCTGCCGCCGGGCCTGCTCTACCAGAAAGGGGATTCTGGAGTGATCCTCGTCGTAGGGCAGAACCAGCGCCTGCTCCATATGCGCAATCCGGAGCATGGAGCGCATGGTATCGATTAGGTTTTTATGAGGCGGTATGATCGCAAGCCTTGCCATATTTTACCTTCTCTCAAAAATATTACAATCATTATAGAATGACATTTCATATCTTGCAATATTTTTTCGCAAATAAAATATTATGAATTGTTTTATTTTATTTTTTGAGCGATTATTGCTTCTATAATATTTAGAGATGATTCTTTGGGTAATCTGTCAATCGCATTTCTAGACAAATACACTTACAATCAGATTAAAGTCAAATACTCACGGCGGTTACAATTTTTTTATTGGAGGAAGCAAACTATGGACAATTCATTCTTGAAGGGGATTGTAGTCCCGATCATTACACCAATCGACAAACAGGAGTACGTAGACGAAAAAAAGCTCCGCAACCAGGTTGATTTTGTTATTGACGGTGGTGTCAGCGGTGTGCTCGCCTTTGGCAGCAACGGCGAGTTTTATATGAGTGAAGAGAATGAGCAGAGACGGGTTTTGGAGATTATCCTGGACCAAACTCAAAAGCGGGTTCCAGTATTTATGGGTATCGGGGCCATCAGTACCCGGAAGTGCATCCGAATTGCCAAAATGGCCCAGGAACTGGGGGCGGATGCGGTCAGCGTGCTCCAACCCATGTTCCTCAAGCCCACCGAGGAGGAGCTTTTTACCCACTTCAGGGCCATTGCCGAAAGCGTATCCGATAAACCCATGCTGCTGTATAACAACCCTGGCCGCACCGGCTATACCATGAGCGGCAATCTGGTAGAGCGCCTGGCCCATGAGCTGCCCAACATCGTAGGTATGAAGGACTCCTCCGGTGATATGACACAGACCATGGAGTTTATCCGCCGCAACCGGGACGTGAACTTTAAGGTGTTTGGCGGCAAGGACACGCTGATCTATTCCTGCTTGAGTGTTGGCGCGGTGGGCAGCGTGTGCACAACGGCTAACTTCGTCCCCAAGCTGATTTGTTCCATCTACAATACCTTTGTGGCAGGGAATCAGGCCGAATCTCTGGAGCTGCAGTACAAGCTCAACCCCATGCGGCTGGCGATGGACAAGTCCAGCTTCCCAGTGGCCACCAAGGACTACTGCAATCTGCTGGGCATGGAGGTGGGCGATCCCTACCGACCCAATCTGCCGGCCAGCGGAGCCGGCCGCGAAGCCCTGATTCAGGAAATGCGGCGGGCCGGCTATCTTCAGTAAATCCGCTATGCGTGGGAAAGGGGGAGAATTTTTGAAAAAATACGGTGAGCTGATTGGCGGTATCGCAGTATTTATGATCGCCGCGGTCTATTTTTGGATGGCCTTCGGCATCAAGCAGTTCAACGCCGGCCAGCCTGGTATCATAACCTCTGACATCATGCCCAAGATCTATGGGGCGGCAGTGATGCTGCTCAGCGCGATTCTTATTTTCCGTGGTATCCGGGAGGTAAAGGCGCCTGTGGAGCCAGAAGCACGGGAGACATCGGAGTCTAAACGAAAATTTCCCGTGGAGCCGGAGATTCTGCTGACCTTCCTGCTGCTGGTAGTCTATGTGGCACTGCTTCAGACGGTAGGCTTTGTGATTATGTCCATTCTGTTTGTGCTGGGGCTGTCCGGGATTTTGCTCCCTGCGGAAAAACGCGGCATGAATAGCTATCTGCTGATTCTGGTTGTGGCTGTGATTTTTACCGTCGCAATTACCGCAATTTTTGTAAAAGGTTTCAATCTGACCCTTCCTATGGGGTTGTTAGGTTAAAGGAGGCGGGGTGCACATGATTATTGAAGGTATTACCTCGGTTCTCCTGAATCCCAACACCATCTTCTGGGTTTTTGTTGGTACCTTTGTAGGGGTTGTATTCGGCTGTATTCCCGGCCTGACCGCTACCATGGCCATCGCCATGTTCCTGCCCATGACCTACGGCATGGCTGCCGCCCAGGGACAGGCCACCCTGATCGCCCTCTATATCGGCGGCATCTCCGGCGGCCTGATCTCGGCGATCCTTCTGAATATTCCGGGTACGCCGGCCTCCATGGCCACCTGTCTGGACGGCCGGCCCATGGCCCTGAACGGCCAGGCCGGAAAGGCGCTGGGTACAGGCGTTGTGTTCTCCTTCCTGAGTACCATCCTGAGCTTGGTGGCCCTGGTGACCATCGCCCCCTCTCTGGCCAATATCGCCATCAAATTTGGCCCCTGGGAGTATTTTTCCATCACCATCTTCTCCCTGACGCTGATTATCACCCTGTCGGAGGAAAACCTGGTTAAGGGCCTCATCAGCGGTCTGCTGGGTCTAATGCTCACCACCGTGGGGCTGGCTCCCATTGACTCGGTATCCCGCTACACCTTCGGCAGCAGCGCCCTTAAGGGAGGCTTTGATATCCTGACGGTGCTGGTAGGCGTGTTCGCAGTCTCTGAGATTCTGATTGCAGCGGAAAACGCCCATAAGAAGTCCCGGACCGACATCTCCGCTATAACAGATTTCAAAATCAAAGGGTTCGGCATTTCCCTAAAAGAATTTATTTCTCAGATTCCCAACCTGATCCGCAGCTCGCTGATTGGCATTGGGCTGGGTATTCTCCCCGGCATCGGCTCCGGAACCTCCAACATGCTCTCCTATACCGTGGCCAAGAACCAGTCCAAATACCCGGAAAAATTTGGGACAGGCATCATCGACGGTGTAGTGGCCTCCGAGTCGGCCAACAACGCCACCATTGGCGGCACCATCATTCCTCTGCTAACCCTGGGCATCCCGGGGGACTCCACTTCCGCCCTGCTGCTGGGCGCACTGATTATGAAGGGCGTACAGCCTGGCCCCCTGATTTTCCGGGAAAATGGAGCTGTGGTCTACGCCATATACGCAGCAATGGCCCTGTCCTCCATTTTCATGCTGGTCATCATGCTCTTTGGCATGAAGGGCTTTGTCAAGATACTGAAAATTCCCCAGCATCTGCTGCTGCCACTGGTGTTTGTCCTGTGTATGGTGGGTGCCTACGGCACCAACAACCGCCTGTTTGACTGCTGGGCTCTGATTTTCTTTGGACTGATGGGCTACCTGATGCGCAAGGGCGGCTTCCCCACCACTCCGCTGATTCTGGGCTTTGTGTTGGGGCCAACTATGGAGCTGAATTTCCGGCGCTCCCTGTCCTATACAAACGGCAGTTATGTAGAGTTTTTTACCCACCCCATTTCCTGTGTTTTTCTGGTTGTCGCGCTGCTGTCTGTTATCCTCAACCTCTATAAGCATCGCAAGCGCGTCACAGCAAATCCCCCCACCTGAGCAGAATCTTAGATCTTTCGGACTGTTATCCGCGGGACCTAATTTCTGAAAATTTATTATGAAGAGGTGCAATAAAATGAAGAAGATTCTTGCAGCAACGCTGGCTCTGGCCCTGGCTGTCTCTCTGGCTGCCTGCGGCAACGGAAATCAGAGCACTCCCAATACCAACAATCCCGGGAGCGGCACGTCCTCCAGCACTCCCCCCGCCACCGGAACGGATTGGCCCACCAAGCCCATTAACCTGGTGGTGCCCTGGAGCGCCGGCGGCGACACCGATTTCCATGCCCGCACCCTGGCCCAGTATCTGGAGGGCGAGCTGGGTGTGACTGTCAACGTAGTGAACACCACCGGCGGCGGCGGATCTGTGGCCTCCACCGAGGTGAAGGACAGCGATCCGGACGGCTACACCTTCCTGGTTTTCGACTCCGCCATCGCCCTGAACCAGGCCTCCGGCATTACCGACTTCGGTGCGGAAGCCTTTGACCCCGTGTGTATCATCGGCAAAAGCTGCGGCGAGTTTCTGGTGACTCGTTCTGACGCCCCCTACAACACCGTGGCCGAATTGATCGCCTATACCAAGGACCATCCCGGCGAGGTCATCATGGCCGCCAACACCGGCGCTACCTCCTACTACGCCGCCACCAAGATGACTGAGCAGGGCGCCAGCTTCAATATTGTGAACTCCGGCTCCTCCTCCGAGCGTGTCGCCGCCCTGATCGGCGAACAGATCGACCTGTCCGTCAACGCCTACGGCGTGATCGGCCAGTATATCGAAACCGGCGACCTGAAGATTCTGGGCTGCATGGCTACTGAGCGCTCCGAGACCTATTCCGACATCCCCACCGCCGTGGAGCAGGGTGTGGACTGCTCCTATGACCTGATCTACAACGTGCTGGCTCCCAAGGGCACCGACCCCGCCATCATTGAGGCCCTGTGCAGCGCCAGCCAGCGCATCGTGGAGGAGAACGCGGACTACGCCGAGGCTATCCATACCTCCTATGGCGAGCTGCCCTACTTCATGAACAGCGCCGAGGCCGTGGCCTTCCTCAAGGAAGAGTCCGACATGTATATGGCCTACGCTGATATCTTCCAGTCTGCGTCCTAAGGTATGCCCATGGAACAGAACAAGTCAATGACGGCCAAGCGGCTGGAAGGGATGTATTTCTCTCCCATCCGCCAGGTCATGGAAAAGGTCGCCCAGGTCAAGGCCGCTGGCCACCCGGTAATCTCCCTGTCTGCCGGTGAACCGGATTTTAATACGCCCGAGCTCATTAAACAAAAGACCGCGGAGGCGCTGCTGGCAAACCATACTCACTACGCACCCAATCGGGGCACTCTGGGCCTGCGCACCGAGATTGCCAAATTCCTGCGCAGTAATTTTAGCCTGGAGTATGACCCCAATACAGAGATTCTGCTGACCTGCGGTGGGGCAGAGGCGGTCAACGCCGCCTTTCTGGCCACGATTGACTCGGGCGATGAGGTAATTGTTTTTACACCGGCCTTTATGAACTACGAAAACCTCATCGCTGAGGCCGGAGGACGCATGGTGGCCATTCCCCTCCGGGCGGAGGACGGCTTCCAGATTAACTGCGATATCCTGGAACAGCACATTACCCCGCGCACCAAGATGGTAGTCATCAACAACCCCTGCAACCCCACCGGAATCGTTTACACTCGAACGGTCCTGGAGCAGGTGGCCCAGCTGTGTCAGAAGCACAATCTGCTGGTCTTTTCCGACGAGATTTACAACAAGATCGTCTATGACGGCATGGAGTGCTGCTCTATGGCAGCTCTGCCCGGGATGCGGGAGCGGACCATCACCATGAACGGCTTTTCCAAGGCTTTCGCTATGACTGGCTGGCGGATCGGCTATCTGGCCGCCCCGGCCCAGCTCATCAATGCTTTGCTGAAAATCCACCAGTACGCCACCACTTGTATCTCCACCTTCAGCCAGGTCGGCCTGGAGCAGAGCATGAACGCCCCGGAGACTATCGCTGAGATGGACGGGATGGTTGCTGCCTTCAGCCGGCGCCGGAAGCTGGTGATGTCCCGGCTGGACCAGATCCCAGGGCTGAGCTACATCGAGCCCAAAGGCGCCTTCTACATCTTCATCGACGTCAGCGGGACCGGACTGGATGGCGACATCTTTGCCGCCCGCCTGCTGGAGGAGAAGTATGTGGGCTGTGTACCGGGCAGCAAGCTGGGGACGGGCTTTGAACAGTTTATCCGCGTGTCCTACGCAGCCGACGATGAGAGCCTGGCCCGGGCCATGGACCGGATTGAGGAACTGGTCAATAAGCTGTAAGACCAAAATTTTAATTGACATTTTGTCAGGAGGTAAGATATGATGAAAATAGGTTTGATCGGTCTTGGGATCATGGGTAAGCCTATGGCAAAAAATCTGCTGAAGGCCGGCTATGATCTGACCGTCAGCGATTTGAACAAGGCCGCTGTGGATGAGGTGGTGGCCTGCGGCGCCAAGGCCGCCACCAACGCCGAGATTGGCGAAACCTGCGACCTGGTGCTCACTATGGTGCCTAACAGCCCCCAGGTCAAGGCCGTTATGTTGGGCGAGGACGGCGTGGCCGCCCATATGCGTCCCGGGACCACCTTTATCGACATGAGCTCCATCAATCCGGTGGCCTCCAAGGAGATTGCCGCCGAGCTGGCCAAGAAAAACATCGAGATGCTGGACGCCCCCGTCTCCGGCGGCGAGCCCAAGGCCATTGACGGCACCCTGTCCTTCATGGTAGGCGGCAAACAGGAGGTCTTTGACAGATTCAAGCCGGTTCTGGAGTGCATGGGCGCCTCCGTGGTGCTGTGCGGTGATGTGGGCGCGGGCAACACCACCAAGCTGGCTAATCAGATCATCGTCGCCTGCAATATCCAGGCTCTGGCTGAGGCTCTCACCCTGGCTAAAATGGCCGGTGTAGACCCTGAGCTGGTATTTCAGGCCATCAAGGGCGGCCTGGCCGGCTCCACTGTGATGAACGCCAAGGCCCCTATGATGATTGAAGGGAATGACAAGCCTGGTTTCAAGATTGACCTGCACATCAAGGACCTGAATAATGCCCTGGACTGCGCTCATTCCGTCGGTGCGCCAGTACCCATGACAGCCTCTGTTCAGGAGATTTTGCAGTGGCTGCACAACCACCAGTGCGGTCAGAATGACCACAGCGCGATTGTGAAATACTATAAGATGCTCACCGGTCTGGAGAGCCTGTAACATTATCCGCCCGCCGGCCGCCTTTTTTGACGGCCGGCGGGTCTTTTTAGGAGGAACTATCATGAAGCTGAGAGAGGACTGCGATTATATCGTCCGTCAGGCCCTGGCTCAGGTACAGCCAGACCAGGCGGTACGGCGGGCACTGGAAAACCGGTCCTTCGATACAGGAAGGCTGGTTCTGGTGGCCGCTGGAAAAGCGGCCTGGTCTATGGCCCAGTCCGCCTGGGGGAGCCTGGGCCGCAAACCGGACTGCGGCATTGTCATTACCAAGTACGGCCACAGCAAAGGCCCTGTCGGTACATTGGAAATATGGGAAGCAGGACATCCTGTCCCGGATGAAAACACCTTTGCGGCCACGCGGCGGGCACTGACTCTTACTGAAGGCCTTACACAGGAGGACACGGTTCTTTTTCTGCTGTCCGGCGGCGGCTCTGCTCTGTTTGAACAGCCTGTTATTCCCGGCGGGGAGCTGGAGGATATCACCCGACAGCTGCTGGCCAGCGGAGCTGATATTGTAGAGATAAACACTGTACGCAAGCGCCTGTCAATGGTGAAGGGCGGCCGCTTTGCTCAGCACTGCGCTCCAGCCAAGGTGTTTTCCGTTGTGCTGTCCGATATCATCGGCGATCCGCTGGATATGATCGCCTCCGGTCCGGCCTTCCCTGACCGCTCCACCTGCCAGCAGGCGCTGTCTGTTGCGGCAAAATACAGCCTGAAGCTGTCTCCGGAGGCCCGCGCCGCTTTGGAGCGGGAGACACCAAAGGAACTGGACAACATAGAGACCCAGATTACCGGAAGCGTACGGGAGCTGTGCGCCGCCGCAGCCGCCGCATGTGCGCAGCGAGGATACCGGCCGGTAATCCTTACAGACTGTCTCACCTGTCAGGCCAGGGAGGCAGGGGAGTTTTTGGCCGCGATCGCCCGGAGTCATTATGACACGGACGTACCCCTGGCCTTCCTGGCCGGCGGCGAAACGGTTGTCCAGCTCACCGGCTCAGGAAAGGGGGGGCGCAACCAGGAGCTGGCACTGTCCGCCGCCCGGGGGATTGCTGGCCTGGATCGCGCCGCGGTCTTTTCCGTTGGCTCCGACGGTACGGACGGCCCAACTGACGCCGCCGGTGGCTTTGTCACCGGGCACACAGAGGAAGCCCTGGCCCGACAGGACATCTCTATCTTCCAGACTCTGCGGGAAAACAACGCCTATCCCGCCCTTGATGCCTGCGGCGGTCTGATTATGACTGGCCCTACCGGTACAAACGTCAACGATGTGGCTGTTGTGCTGATCAACGCAAAGGAGAATTAACGGTGATTTATCAGATTTATGGAACAGATGCCCATGTTATGACCAAGTCACTGATGGAATCGGCCGGGGTGGCCAACATGATCCCATCCGGCGCCAGCGTTGTCCTCAAACCCAATCTGGTCCTGGCCCAGAGACCAGAGAGCGGCGCTACTACTCACGCAGGCGTACTGTCCGGCTGCGTTGAATATTTGCAGGACTATGGGATCAGCGACATCAGTATCATTGAGGGCTCATGGGTGGGAGACGATACCGGAAGGTCTTTTCAGGTCTGCGGATATGACCAGATCTGCAAAGGGTACAATGTCCCATTTTTCGATCTGAAAAGAGACCGAACCCGCCAGGTAGATACCCCTCTGCGCCCCATGGAAATCTGCCGCAGGGCTCTGGACGCGGAATATTTCATAGACCTGCCTGTGCTGAAGGGGCATTGTCAGACCAAAATGACCTGCGCTTTAAAGAATCTGAAGGGGTGCCTCCCAGACCGTGAAAAACGCCGCTTTCACTCCGAGGGGCTTCATCGCCCCATTGCCGCCTTAGCCGCAGCGCTGAGGCCCAATTTAGTGATTGTAGACAGTCTGTGCGGGGACCTGGATTTTGAAGAGGGGGGCAATCCGGTCCAGACAAACCGAATGTACTTGGGTACTGACCCTGTGCAGATTGATGCTTACGGCTGTCAGCTTATGGGACTTCCGCTGTCTGAGGTGCCCTATATCCAGATGGCTGAGCGGTGGGGTGCGGGAAGCACGGCACTGGACGAGGAGGATATCCGCTGTATCAACCAGCCCTCGGCTGGGGATTTTGCATCAAGGCCCACCGGCGCGGTGGCCCGGCTGGCCCGCCATGTACAGCAGGACTCCGCCTGCTCAGCCTGTTACGCCAATTTGATCCGGGCACTGTATGAGCTGGAACGAACCGGCAGCCTGCCCAAGCAGGAGATCGCTATCGGCCAGGGCTGGCGGAGCAAGCGCTACCCGGGCATCGGTGTGGGAAACTGCTGTCTTGGGGCCGAAATCTGTGTGCAAGGCTGTCCGCCCACTGCGGAACGTATTGCACAAACACTGCAATAATGTTGTCACGCCCCAGCTTGTTATGGGTACTGCGGCCGATACCCATTCGGCTGCGATATCCGGAGTAACACAGGATGGGAAAAGACGGACCTTCGCCGCCGTTGCGGTACAACTCCGCCGCCAGCACACCCTCCAGTTCATATTCTGTCATTTCCGGGTTTATCTTGCCCAGCGCATTATCAAACGCCTTTTCAGAAATCAGGCAGGCCTGCCGCACCATTTCTGCTTCAAAATCGGATTTATTCATACGCAGGTCGTTCAGTGCTTCTCCAAAATCGATCAGCTCCGCTCCAGGAGACAGGCGCTTTCCACAACCCAGGCCCGGACTTTTTGACCAGCTGAGGCACACCCATCAGCGTGTGCCTATGGACGCAAAAAGACACACACCGAGCATCACTGTACCGCAATCAGTCTTACGTGCAATGCACTGTGTGTGTTGAATGGGCATACTGTCATCATGATTTGGGGCGGCTTCAACGGTTCCCTGATTGCCCTTGGAGCCTTGGGGCCTCTGCTTCCGGCCACCTCACAGTCCTCAGCCGATTCGTGGATATTCACAAAAAATTCTCCTTCCACGGAAACCGCTGTGCATAGGTTAGCACACTCTAACCAAAAAAGCAAGTTTTTTTGAAAAGGGTCTTGACATTGGCAGTTAGCGGTAGTAAACTAAGGCTAACTCCAAGGTTAGAGTTTACTAACCACACCCCGGAGGGAGGCGAGGAAATGATGCCGCTGACAATGGCAAAGGCCGGAGAGACGGTCACAGTCCGCAAAATCACCGGCAAGGACGAGGTGCGCCAGCACCTGGCGGAGCTGGGATTTGTGGTGGACAGCGATGTGACGGTGGTCAGCGAGATTGGAGGAAATCTGATTGTGCAGGTAAAGGACAGCCGCATCGCGCTGGACAAGACCATGGCAAACAGAATCATGATATGAAGGAGAGACAGGTATGAAAACATTAAAAGATGTGAAGGTGGGCGAAACCGTGACTGTGGCGAAACTCCACGGCGAAGGCCCGGTGAAGCGCCGGATCATGGACATGGGCATCACTAAGGGCGTGGAGATTTTCGTCCGCAAGGTGGCCCCCCTGGGTGACCCCATGGAGCTGAATGTCCGGGGCTACGAATTGTCCGTCCGCAAGGGCGACGCGGAGATGATTGAGGTTCAGTAAACTGATGCGGCAGGAGGCCGCTATTCTTTAGCGCAAAAGTTAGCTATAGCTAACAAGTGAAAGGAGAGAATGACAATGGACATTAAGATTGCCCTGGCGGGCAACCCCAATTGCGGCAAGACCACCCTGTTCAACGCCCTCACCGGCTCCAGCCAGTATGTGGGCAACTGGCCCGGCGTCACCGTGGAGAAGAAGGAGGGCCACTTGAAGGGACACAAGGATGTGGTGATTCAGGACCTGCCCGGCATCTATTCCCTGTCCCCCTACACCCCGGAGGAAGTGGTGGCCCGGTCCTATCTGGTAAACGAGAAGCCGGACGCCATCCTCAACATTGTGGACGGCACCAACATCGAGCGAAATCTGTACCTCACCACCCAGCTCATCGAGCTGGGCCTGCCCGTGGTAGTGGCGGTGAACATGATCGACCTGGTGCGGAAAAACGGCGACACCATCAACCTCAATAAGCTGGGCGAGGCCCTGGGCTGTGAGGTAGTGGAGATGAGCGCCCTCAAGGGCGAGGGCGGCATGGCGGCGGCGGAAAAGGCTGTGGCTCTGGCGCAGAAGAAGCAGGCCGGGGAGCTGCCCCATGTGTTCACGGGCGGCGTGGAACACGCCATCGCCCACATTGAGGAGTCCATCCAGGGCAAGGTGTCGGAGGGCTATCTCCGCTGGTACGCCATTAAGGTTTTTGAGCGGGATCAAAAGGTCATGGAGGAAATGGGTCTCGACCCCAACCTGAAAGCCCATCTGGAGGAGCACATAGCCGACTGTGAAAAGGAATTGGACGACGACGCAGAGTCTATTATCACCAATCAGCGGTATTCTTACATCAACTCTGTGGTCACCAAGGCGGTGAAGAAAAAGGCGGCAAAAGGCAGCCTGTCCGTCTCGGACAAGATCGACCAGATCGTCACCAACCGTATCCTGGCCCTGCCCATTTTTGCTGCGGTCATGTTCTGCATCTATGCCATCGCCATGGGTGGCTGGGCTATCTCCATCGGCACCATGGGGACTGATTGGGCTAATGACGTCCTCTTCGGCGAGATGGTCCCCGGCCTGTTTGACACCATTCTGGGCGCTCTGGGCGTGGCCGAGGGCGGCTGGCTGTACGGCTTGATTCAGGACGGCATTGTGGCCGGCGTGGGCGCGGTGCTGGGCTTTGTGCCCCAGATGCTGGTGCTGTTCTTCCTGCTGGCCATTTTGGAGGACGTGGGCTACATGGCCCGTGTGGCCTTCATCATGGACCGGATCTTCCGCCGCTTCGGTCTGTCCGGCAAGAGCTTCATCCCCATGCTGGTGGCCACCGGCTGCGGCGTCCCCGGCATCATGGCCTCCCGGACCATCGAGCAGGACCGGGACCGGAAAATGACCATCATGACCACCGGCTTCATCCCCTGCGGGGCCAAGATGCCCATCATCGGCCTGTTCGCGGGCGCGGTGTTCGGTGATTCTCCCTGGGTGGCCACCTCCGCCTTCTTTATCGGCATTGCCGCCGTGGTGATCTCCGGCATCATGCTGAAGAAGTTCAAAGCCTTTGCCGGGGAACCTGCCCCCTTCGTTATGGAACTGCCCGCCTACCACGCCCCCTCCATGGGCAATGTACTCCGGGCCACCTGGGAGCGGGGCTGGTCCTTCATCAAGCGGGCGGGGACGGTGATCCTGCTAAGTTCTATCGTCCTCTGGTTCCTCATGGGCTACGGTGTCGTGGATGGTGTCTTCCAGGCCGTGGAAGATAACAACAGCTCTCTGCTGGCCTCCATTGGCAGCGGCATTGCCGTGATCTTCGCCCCGCTGGGCTGGGTGGGCGATATGGCCTGGAAGGCCACCACCGCCACCTTCACCGGCCTGATCGCCAAGGAGGAGGTCGTCAACTTCTTCGGTGTGGCCTACCACTACGCCGGCGAGGCGGACCTGATGGAGGACGCCAGCGGTATCTACGCCGCCGTGGGTGCGGACTTCGGGGCCATGGCAGCCTATTCCTTCATGATCTTCAATCTGCTGTGCGCCCCCTGCTTCGCCGCCATGGGCGCCATCAAGCGGGAGATGAACAACGCCAAGTGGACCTTGGGCGCCATCGGGTATATGTGCGGCTTCGCCTATGTGGTGAGCCTGATTGTGTTCCAGCTGGGCGGGCTGGCCACCGGAGAAGCGGTGTTCGGAATCGGAACGGTTGCAGCGCTGATCCTGCTGGCGGGAATCCTGTACCTGCTGTTCCGCAAGGGCTATCAGGGCGAGGAGAATACCCGGCGGCTGACCTCTGTGGCCGCTGCCGCGAAGTGAGAAAGGAAAAAGCTATGACTCTTGGAGAAATCGTCGTTCTGCTGGTACTGGCAGGCGTTGTGGTGTTGGCTGTCCGGTCCCTGTGGAAATCTCACAAGTCCGGCGGAGGCTGCAACGGCGACTGCGGGAACTGCCGCGGCTGTCACTGAGAAACCGCTGTTGTTCTCCCCGCCGAAGGCGGGGAGAACAACCAAAATAATAAAGTAACGACATGGTGAGGAGGCATGGGCAGTGTAATCTGCTCATGCCTCCTTCTGTTGGGCGGAACAATTCCATCCGCCTGGAGCTGGCGGAGGATAGGCCTTTTTTCCCGCAGTTGTGGGGTTCTGGCTGGGTATCCTGTTCCTGCTGGCACTGGACGTGGCGCTGGGATAGGGGACAAGACCTATTGCGTCTTGTCGCACAAATCAACCAAAGTAAACTGCGTTAGGTAATCGGAAATTACCCGGTCCAGTCCCTGCCATAATGGGAGTGTTCGGCAGCCGTTGCTCCGCGGACAGACGTTCTGCCCCGATTCCAGGCAGGCAACGGGGGCCAGCGGCCCCTCCATCAGCTCAAGGATAGACTTCACATTGTACTCATCCGGGGCGCGGTTTAGCCGGTAGCCCCCGCCTTTTCCCCGCAGGGCAGTCAGCAGTCCGCCTTTTACCAGCTCTTTCACCACGATTTCCAGATACTTTTCCGAAATTTCCTGGCGGACGGCCACATCCTTCAATGGCACAAACCCATCTCCCTGATGCTCCGCAACATCCGCCAGAAACCGCAGCGCATATCTGCCCTTTGTGGAAATCATCATAAAAATCCCCTCCATTTTCCCATCATACCACAAGGTTGATAGGATTTCAAGCGGCCCCAATATACCTATTGACAAAGTAGGTTAATGGGGATATAATGGGGCCAATTCATAGAGAAGGGGGAACCTATCATGTCCAATATCTATACATCTGCCGACCAGCTGATCGGCAAAACTCCCTTACTGGAGCTGACTCACGTTGAACAGGAGGCGGGCGCAAAAGCCCGTATTCTGGCCAAGCTGGAGTATTTCAATCCCGCCGGGTCGGTAAAAGACCGCATTGCCAAGGCGATGATCGACGAGGCGGAGGCCGGCGGAAAGCTGAAACCCGGCTCCACCATCATCGAGCCTACCTCCGGCAACACGGGAATTGGGTTAGCCTCCGTGGCGGCAGCGAGGGGTTACCGCATCATCATTACCATGCCGGAAACCATGAGCGTGGAGCGCCGCCAGCTGATGAAAGCCTATGGCGCGGAGCTGGTACTCACCGAAGGGGCCAAGGGGATGAAAGGGGCCATCGCCAAGGCAGAGGAGCTGGCCAAAGAGATTCCTGGCAGCTTTATCCCCGGTCAGTTTGTCAACCCGGCCAATCCCGCCGCCCACCGCTCCACCACCGGCCCGGAAATCTGGGCGGACACCGACGGCGCGGTAGACATCTTCGTGGCGGGCGTGGGCACCGGCGGCACTATCACCGGCGTGGGACAGTATTTGAAGAAGCAAAACCCGGCTGTGAATGTGGTGGCGGTGGAGCCCAAGGACTCCCCTGTCCTCAGCGAGGGCCGCTCTGGGGCCCATAAAATACAGGGCATCGGGGCGGGCTTTGTGCCGGAGGTTCTGGACACCGCTGTCTATGACGAGATCATCCCCGTGTCCAACGAGGATGCCTTTGCCGCCGGGCGGCTGGTGGGACGCAGGGAGGGCATCCTGGTGGGGATTTCCTCCGGGGCGGCGCTCCACGCGGCCATCCAGCTGGCAAAACGACCGGAAAACGCGGGGAAGACGATTGTGGTCCTGTTCCCGGACACCGGCGACCGCTACCTGTCCACACCGCTGTTTGCCGGCTGAACATAAGACAAACACGCCGGCATTTTTACCGGCGTGTTCATAACCGGAAAGGATATTGCTATGATTTATGCAGACAATGCGGCTACCACCAAAATGAGCGGGGCCGCGATCAACGCCATAACCGCCTGTATGCAGGACACTTGGGGAAATCCCTCCAGTCTGTACAGCCTGGGACAGAGAGCAAAGGAGGCCCTGGAGGATGCCAGAGAGCGAATCGCCGCCTGTATCGGGGCATCTCCCAAGGAGATTACTTTCACCTCTGGAGGCAGCGAGGCGGACAACCAAGCCATCCGCTCCGCCGCCCTGCTGGGCGCCCGAAAAGGGAAGCGGCACATTATCTCCACCGCCTTTGAGCATCACGCCGTTCTGCACACGCTGAAAGGGCTGGAAGGCGAGGGATTCGAGGTGGAACTGCTCCCAGTCGGAACCTTGGGCACCGTCACCGCCCAGCAGGTTTCGGAGGCCATTCGGGAGGACACCGCGCTGGTCACCGTCATGTATGCCAACAACGAGATCGGTTCCGTCCTGCCTGTTTCAGAGATCGGCGCGGTGTGCCGGGAGCGGGGAGTCATCTTCCACACCGACGCGGTACAGGCGGCGGGACATCTGCCCATCGACGTTAAGGCACAGAACATCGGCCTGCTGTCCCTGTCCGCCCACAAGTTTCATGGACCCAAGGGAATCGGCGCGCTCTACGCCCGGCAGGGCGTGCCCTTGACCAATCTGATTGAGGGCGGGGCTCAGGAACGGGGCAAGCGGGCGGGGACGGAGAATGTCCCGGCCATCGCGGGCATGGCGGCGGCGCTGGAGGAATCCTGCTCTCATATGGCGGAAAACGCTGCCAGGGTCTCCGCTCTGCGGGATAAGCTCATTTCCGGTCTCTCCCGGATTCCCCACTCCGCCCTCAACGGCGACCCGGTGAACCGGCTTCCCGGCAACGTCAACTTCTGCTTCGAGGGCATTGAGGGGGAGAGCTTGCTCCTGCTGCTGGATGACCGGGGCATCTGCGCCTCCTCCGGCTCGGCCTGCACCTCCGGGTCTCTTGACCCCAGCCACGTTTTGCTGTCCATTGGGCGGCCCCACGAGGTGGCCCACGGCTCCTTGCGGCTGTCATTGTGCGAGGAGAACACCGAGGCCGATATCGACGCGATTTTGAAAGCCGTCCCTGAAATCGTGAATTATCTCCGCAATATGTCGCCGCTGTGGAAGGATAAAGTCAGCGGGAAGCGGGCATTCGTTCTGTAGGAGGATTTTGTTATGGCGCTTTACAGTGAAAAGGTAATGGATCACTTTCGGCATCCCCGGAACGTGGGTGTGATCGAGGAGGCGGACGGTGTGGGTGAGGTGGGCAACGCCGTCTGCGGGGACATTATGAAGATTTATCTCAAAATTGAGGACGGCATTGTCTCGGATGTGAAATTTGAGACCTTTGGCTGCGGCTCCGCCATCGCGTCCAGTTCTATGGCAACTGAGCTTATCAAGGGGAAACCCCTCTCCGAAGTTCTTCAGCTCACCAACAAGGCGGTCGCCGAGGCGCTGGACGGCCTGCCCGCCCATAAGCTCCACTGCTCCGTCCTGGCGGAGGAGGCCATTCGGGCAGCGGTTAAGGACTATTATGACCGGCAGGGGATCGCCTATGACCCAAAGGACTTTCCTGACTGCGGTTCCTGCGCAGGCTGTCATGGATAAAATTGACGGATTCGTTACCACATACGAAAGCGGAACGGCCCCGAATCCCTGTATCGACTGAACCCATATCCGCTTTCCGCCGGGAGATCAGGCGGCGGTTTCCGGTTTATAAGTAACGAGGGAGACGACAATCAGTACCACAAGAGACAGCAGAGAGCTGGCGATGTCACTGGGGATACCAAAGAAGGAAAAGCCGCTCCATCCCAAGGCCACAAAGGCAAGGCCGCTGAACAGACCGGCAAAGGCGCCTGCCTTGGTGGCCTTTTTCCACAGCAGGCCTGCGACAACGGGGGAGAATACGCCGGCGGTAAACAGTGTATAGGAGGAGTTCAGCACCATCAGCACCGAGGGGATGGCCAGGGCGACCACCACGGAGATCACGCCGATGACCAGTGTCATAACGCGGGAGATATTCAGCAGTTTTTTCTGAGCTGCGGGGTCCTCCATGTTGTCTTTGCAGAGGTAGCGCACATACAGGTCATTGACCACATGAGAGGTGGCGGCGGTGAGGATGGAGTCCGCGGTGGAGACCACTGCGGCGATGATGGCCGCCAGGGTGAAGCCAGAGAACACAGGCGGGAGCATGGCGCGGATAATGGTGGGCACCACCAGAGAGGAGACCTCCAAATCAGGGAACAGAGCCCGTCCTGCCATGCCCAGAATCACGGGGAAGAAGCAGATGACCAGCAGAATGATAAAGGCAAGAATAGCGGATTTGTAGGCTGTTTTGGTGTCCTTGGCGGCGAAAAGACGCTGATAGACATCCTGGCCGATCAGAGTATAGATGAACATGGGCAGGATCAGCCACAGCACATAGGAGGGCTCGGTGCCCTGAAGCAGGCTGAAATAGTTGTCTGGGACATCAGTGGCCTGAATCTGAGCGGAGATCACATCCCAGCCGCCGCCTTTGACCACGACAAAGATGGTGGCCGCGATCAGGCCAAGGCCGGCGATGATGATCTGGATGAAGTCGGTAACGGTCACCGCCCACAGCCCGCCGAAGGCGGTAAAGCCGATGAAGAACACCGCCACAATGATGGCGCAGGTGGTGGTGGAGCCCACGCCCAGGGAGGCCAGCACGCTGCCGGCGGAGGTGACCTGTCCGGCCAGAATGCCCACCAGGGCCAGCAGGGAGAGGATGGTGGTGAGCAGCCGGAGCATGGGGCTGTTGTAGCGGTTTTCCATAATCTCGGTCACAGTGCAGACCTTCATGCCCTCCATCCGCTTCAGAATCAGGCAGACAGCCAGGATACCGACAGCGCCGGCAATAGGACTCCAGTAGGCGCTCAAGCCGTTATTGAAGGCCTCGCCGCCCACGCCGATGACATAGCCGCCGCCGAAGTAGGTGGCTACCAGGGTGAAGGTGGTCAGACCGATGCCCAGCCGCCGTCCGGCCAGCAGATAGTCGTCAATATTGTTGTTGAACTTGTTGCAATAAATTCCGACGCCGAAAATGGCGATGAGGTACAGGGCAATAATTGTTAATTCCACAGTTTTGTCCTCCCAAATATACTTATTTTTATTGGTCTGTCAGGGTTTAGAATTCCAGCTCGCCCAGCTCCTTTTCCAAAATGTCGATGAGGGAGCAGTCCTGGACCCGATCGAAGATGTACTCCATGTCGGGATAAAGGAAACGGTCGTTGTCCACAAAGGGGATGGTCTCCCGCAGGAAGTCCCGGACCTTGGCGATGGCGGGGGAGGGCTCCAGAGGCTTGAGGAACTCCATGGCCTGGAGGGCCACGTAAATCTCAATGGCGATGACATATTGCAGCTTGCGTACTGCAGTCCCCGCCTTTTTGGAGGCGTAGTAGGCCATAGACACCGGGTCCTCCTGGTTGGCGCAGGTGGAGATGCTGTCAATGGTGACAGGAATGGCCAGGTGCTTGATCTCGTTCACCAGGGCGGCTGCGGTGTACTGAGGGATCATAAAGCCGCTGTTCAGTCCGGGGTTTGACACCAGAAAGGCGGGCAGACCGTCGTTCAGGTTGCGGTTGACCATGCGGTCGGTGCCCCGTTCCACCAGGTTGCCGGCAATAGCGCAGGCCATGGCGATCATATCGGCGTGGGAGCCCACAAAGCTGCCGTCAAAGTTGCCGCACATCAGGGCTGCGCCGTCGTCCTCACCCTCGGCGAAGATTTCCGGATTGTCGCTGATGGAGTGCATTTCGTTGACGATGACCTCACAGGCTTCCTTGACCAGCTTTTTCGCCGCGCCGTGGATATGGGCCATGGAGCGCAGAACGTAGGCATCCTGCACCTTGGCGTCGATATACTTGGCGCCGATCTGGCTGCCCGCCAGCATCCGGGAGAGATTGCGGGCGGAGCTGGCCTGCTCCTCGTGGCGCTTGGCGCCGTGAATGCGGGGGTCCAGAGCCTTGGTGGTGCCCCGCAGGGCCTCATAGCACATGGCGCCGGCCAGCTCCATATTCTGCATCGCGGTGATGGACTCATACAGGGCCAACAGCCCCAGCGCGGTAACGGTGATGGTGCCGTTGAGCATGGTCAGCCCCTCCTTGTAGGAGAGAACCAGGGGCTTCAGGCCATTGGCCTCCAGTACCGGGAGGGCGGGGACAGGCCGGCCGTCCTGGAAGATCTTCCCTTCTCCAATGTAGGCCATAACCAGGTGGGCCTCCACCCCCAGATAGCCCACGGAGCCCTCGCCGGGGGCAAAGGGGATCAGGTCCTTGTTCAGCATCTGCCGGACCAGCTCCAGGGTGGACAGCCGGATACCGGAGTGGCCCTTGCCCGCGTTGAGGATGGTCATGAGCATGACCGCCCGGGCCTGAACCCGGTCCAGCGGCTCGCCCACCGCTACAGAGTGGGTACGGACGATGTTTTCCTGGAGGGTAGTGGCGTCCTCGGGGGAGATGGTGTAGCGGACGTTTTCACCAAAGCCGGTGGTAACGCCGTAAATAATGCGGCCCTCCTCCAGAAATTTGTCCAGCAGCCTGCGGTTGGCCTGGACGGTCTCCTTCATCTGATCCGAGAATTCCAGCTTGGCACCAAACTTGGCTACAGCGATAAATTCCTCCAGGGTGGGCTTGCAGTCGGTGAGCGTGACGCTGGTGATGCTTCGGGCGGCTTTTACAGACAGGTTCATGATTGATTCTCCTTTCTCACATTAGGTCTTGGTCTCCGATGTTTGCTTGCCATATTATAGAGCAATTATCATGCCAACTTCTGTTATGGAAGAATTTAAATCAAATAGTGGATATTTCACCCGCAAAATGCGAAAACGGGACAAATGAAAAGACAGACAAAAATCTCTCACCGCGAAGGGGGTGAAAAAATTTTTGTCTGTCCGATATTTAGGCGCAAAATTTTTTTGCAGTACCGGGCTGCTACAGGTCATATTTCTTCTTGTAGTATTGAAAGCTCTGCCGGCTGATTTTCAACAGCTCTGCAGTCTGGGTGGCGTTTTTCCCGCAGGCGAGGTAGGCCTGGGACAGGATTTGCCGCTCATACTCCTGAACCAAGCCGTCCAGCCCCTTTTGAAAGGCCGCCTTTGGGGAGGACACCACAGCCGACGGGGGCGTTTGTGTAAGAGGCGTGGAATGCCGGAGAAAATAGACCGGCAGATCGCACTGGCGCAGAACCCCCTGCTTGGCCACGCTGACGGAGCACTCCAGAATGTGGAACAGCTCCCGTACGTTGCCGGGCCAGCTGTACTGCCGCAGGTGGGTCCAGAAGTCGGGCTCAATCGTTTCAACTGGCTGAGCAGAGCGAGGACCCCGCTCCCGCACAAAGTGCCAGACCAGCTCCTCCAGGTCCTCCATCCGTTCCCGCAGCGGCGGGATCTCCACCACGGCCGAAGCGAGCCGGTAAAACAGGTCCCGCCGCAGGGCTCCGGACTCGGCCAGGGCGAA
Organism: uncultured Oscillospiraceae bacterium; assembly: GCA_910578735.1. Taxonomy (GTDB): domain Bacteria; phylum Bacillota; class Clostridia; order Oscillospirales; family Oscillospiraceae; genus Lawsonibacter. The sequence goes on along the minus strand of CAJTSQ010000015.1, from coordinate 6,529 downwards.
GGCGTCCTGATTGCAGGAGGACAAAACCCGGATATCCACCTGAATTTCCTTGGTACTGCCCACCCGCTGAAGGGTCCCTTCCTCCAGGACCCGAAGCAGCTTGGCCTGCATGGACAGGCTCATGGAGTTGAGCTCATCCAGGAACAGGGTTCCGTGGTTGGCGGCTTCAAGCAATCCTGCCTTGTCCGTACTGCCGGTGAAAGCGCCCTTTACCGTGCCGAAAAGCATGCCTTCAATCAAAGATTCAGGGAAAGCGGCGCAGTTGACCGCCACAAATTTTTCGTTCCTCCGGGAGCTGAGGGAATGAATCCCCTGGGCGAACAGCTCCTTGCCGGTCCCGGTCTCCCCCTGGATCAGGACGTTAAAGTTCTTAGGGGCCATCTGCCGGGCCAGATTGACCGCCGCCCGCATCTGCGGGCTGGACCCGATCAGGTCGTCCAAGGAGTAGCGGGTGGTCTTCTCCCCCAGCAGGGTGCTGGATAAATGGCTGGTCAGGGTCCGCTGGATGTCCTGGAGGTCGGGCAGCTGCCGGCGCACCATGGAGATATCGCGCTCCAGCGTGATGGTTCCCATCAGAGAACCGTCGGCCCGACAGACGGGATAAGAGGAGTTGACCGTGGCCAGGTCCTTGCCGGATGTGGATTTATAGCAGTCAAAGCGGTTATGGATCGGCATCTGGGTACGCAGAGCGGTCAAGGTGGTGCTGAATTCCTTGTCCACCAGGAAAAGATCCAAAAGGTGCTGCCCCTCGGCGGAGTCCTCGGGCGGAATGTCTAAAAGCTGCTTGGTGGCGCAGTTAAAAAATTGAATGGAGGCATCCGGTCCGTACAGCTGGATTCCGTCATCCATAAAGTCCAGCGCCGCTTCCATCAGACGCTCCCGCAGCGGCTCACGGCGCAGCAACAGACATTGGGTGAAGCTGTTCAGCGAAAACCGGAGGAGCTCAAAGCGAAGCCCATTCCAACGGACCGTGCCTTGGCTGAAGTCCCAGGCCATATCCGGAATCTTCGTTATCTCAACGCCCTGCCATCGCAGAATTTCGACCCGGAGCTTATCGTCCGAAAAACCTTCGGAAAACAGGATCTGGTGGATTACGGATTGCTGGTCTAAAAGGATTAAAATGTCGATCAGCTGAGACATAGAAGCCCCCCCTTTTTTTGAGTGTGCGGCTTTATGTTCAATATAACAAAATATTTGGTGCTTGTCGAGGAATAAAATTTGTTGATTTTCTTTGTTTACAGCTTGTCACATCTCAAGAAATCCGGTGCACTCGGCACAAGCAAAAGGAAATAAGCGCAGGAGATTTATGCAGCGTCAAGCGACTTCACCACAACAAAGCCATCATCAAGCAGCAGCCAGGGGGTAATACTCAGACCAGTGGCCCCAACAACAAGGCGGAGGTCAGCAGCGGCAACTAGAGCAATTATTACAACCAGTAAAGCCAGTCAGGTTTATCTGACTGGCTTTCTTTATATCTACCCATTATCCTATTCAAATCCGTCAACATCCCCATGCTCCCTGTGCATTTCGACGAACTGGAAATCATTGAAATTAAGGAAGCCCCGCTGAAAACGAAAAATTCCTACCGCCGAAAGTGAGATTTCATGACCTAAGACACCCTTATGTCAAGCACAAGACAAAATAAAAATGGCGATTTTTCTTGTTCAAAATCACCATTTTGTAAAAGTATTTTTATATACAACCTAAAGAATTGCAAAAAAGCTTTTTTCCCTTCAGAATTGCGTTTATATACGCCAGCGTGCTCCAGTACCTGGGCAAAGACCAGGCCGGTCTCCTTCCGGACGATGTCCAGGGCGTTCTCTTTGGTAATCGTATAATTTTTGGCAAACTTCTCCGCCCAATCGGCGTGCTTGGCGGTGCGCTCGTCCGCCCGGAGGTCGGAGCCACTGGCCAGGCAGTCGGCCACAGCGGCCAGCTCCTCCTTCAGCCGGGCGGGGAGGACGGCCAGGCCCATCACCTCGATGAGGCCGATGTTCTCCTTTTTGATGTGGTGGAGCTCGGCGTGGGGATGGTAGACCCCCAGGGGGTGCTCCTGAGTGGTGATGTTGTTCCGGAGAACCAGGTCCAGCTCAAATTTGTCACCTCGCTTCCGGGCGATGGGGGTGATGGTGTTGTGGGGCTCGCCGTCAGTTTCGGCGAAGATGAAGGCACCCTCGTCGGTGTAGCCCCGCCAGGCCAGCAGAATTTTGTCCGCCAGGTCGATGAGCCTCTCCGGGTCGGCGGAGACGATCCGCACCACCGACATAGGCCACTTGACGATGCCGGCCTCTACCTCCTCAAAGCCAGGCCACCGGTACGGCCCCGCTGTGCGCAGCTTTTACCTCATCCACTATATTGTGGAGGGCAGGGGGACTTTCTTTGTCAATGGCGCCACCTACCGGCTGAAAGCGGGGCAGGGCTTTCTTATTGAGCCGGACTATCTGACCACCTACACGGCGGACCAGGACGATCCCTGGACCTACGTCTGGCTGGGCTTCTCCGGGGAGGAGGTCCAGGGCATTTTGAACTCCATCGGCCTGAACCAGGACTCCCCCATCTTCACCTGTGATCCGGAGCAGCGCCCGGAGCAGTACGTCATGGATATGCTGGGGCACAACTACGCCACCACCAGCGACCTCTACCGCCGGGAGGCCATGCTGCTGCTGTTCTTCTCCGCCCTGGCCCAATCCAAGAGGGAGGCAGTGACTGACCAGTCGGAAAACGCCTATGTGGCCCAGGCCATCCGCTATATCCAGAACTGCTACCACGAACCCCTGCTGGTGGAAGACATGGCCCGGTATGTGGGGCTGAACCGCAGCTATCTCAGCACCCTGTTCAAAAAATATACCGGGCTGTCCCCCATCAAGTATTTGCAGACCTTCCGCATGACCTGGGCGGCCCATCTGCTCTCCCTGACCCAGCTGCCCATCAGTGCTGTCGCCTACTCCTGCGGCTATCAGGAAGCCGAGTCCTTCCACAAGATATTCAAGCAGCACACGGGACTGTCCCCCAAACGATATCGGGAGCAAGAGCAGGCCAAGACCGCCTCCAACCGGGAAAATCTGTCTGTTTAGCGGTTCCCCCCCCCGAGAGGGGCGGGAATTTTTTATGTTATAGGCCCACAACCTCATACACCAGGGAGCGGAAGTCCTCGCAGCTTCCGCTGCCGCCGCTGCCCTCGATGATCTGCCCAGAGGCCTGGTCCTCCAGCATCAGTCCAAACTGCATCAGTTCGTCGCCATAGGCCTCGTAGGAGAGGTACTTGCTGTAGATGTGATACTTCCGGTCCGGGTCCAGTCCCAGTAGGGGTAGGCGGCGGTAAGGGCCGTTGATCTCGCTGAGGATGCGGGTCACCGTTACCAGGGCCCGGCTGCCATCGTGCTCCGCCACCTCCCAGGCGGCGAAGTTGCCCTCGAAGGGACTGAGCAGCCGGTAGAATGCCCCCTGGACCAGCAGCTTCCGGTTCTGCTTGTAGAACACCACCTGCTGCTTGACGGCTTTCAACTCCTCCTCGCTGAGCTTGTTCAGGTCCAGTTCGTAGCCGAAGGCCCCTGTCATGGCCACGTTTCCTCGGGTCTCAATGGGGGTGTTCCGGCCCACCTGGCTGTTGGGGCAGGCGGAGACATGGGCGCCCATGGAACTGATGGGGTAGACCAGGCTGGTGCCGTACTGAATTTTCAGCCGCTCAATGGCATCGGAGTCATCGGAGGTCCAGCCCTGGGGGGCGTAGTAGAGCATCCCGGCGTCAAACCGTCCGCCGCCGCTGGAACAGGACTCAATGAGCAGCTCCGGGAAGGCCCGGATCAGCCGCTCATGGAGGTCATACACCCCCAGGATGTACCGGTGGAACACCTCCCCCTGCTGGTCGGCAGGCAGAGAAGCGGAGTAGCACTCGCTGATGGAACGGTTCATGTCCCACTTGATGTAGCTGATCTTGGCATTGCTGAGCAGGGCGTACATCTGGTTGTAAATCTCATCTACCACCTCGGGCCGGGAGAAGTCCAGCACAAACTGATTGCGGCCGTGGGAGGGGCTGCGGCCCGGGGTCTGGATGATGTAGTCTGGGTGGGTCCGGAACAGGTCGCTGTCCCGGTTGACCATCTCCGGCTCGAACCACAAGCCGAATTTCATCCCCAGCGCCTCGATCCGCTCCGCCAGACCCTTGATGCCGTTGGGGAGCTTGGCCGGGTTGGGCTTCCAGTCCCCCAGGCCGGCCCGGTCGTTGTTCCGGGCCCCGAACCAGCCGTCGTCCAGGACAAACAGCTCGATACCGCACTCCTGGGCCTTCTGGGCAAAGCGGACCAGGTCGTCCTCCACATAGTCGAACATGGTGGCCTCCCAGTTGTTGATGAGTACCGGGCGCTCTTTGTCCCGCCAATAGCCCCGGGCCAATCGGTTTTTATAGAGGGCATGGAACTGCCAGCTCATGCCGTTGAGGCCCTGATTGGACCAGACCATGACCGCCTCTGGGGTGACAAACTCACCGCCGGGGGCCAGCTTCCACCGGAAACCGAAGGGGTTGATGCCCAGCATCACCCGCAGGACGTTGTAGTTGTCCACCTCCGCCTGGGCCAGGAAGTTGCCGCTGTACACCAGGCTGAAGCCGTAGGCATCGCCGGTGTGCTCGGTGGTGTGCCTCCGCTTCAGGGCGAGAAAGGGGTTGTGCTGGTGGGAGGAGTTGCCCCGCATACTGGACACGGCGGTGACCCCAGGTTGGAGGGGCCGGGTGATAATGGACCGCTCCCGGGCCCAGGAGCCGGAGAGCTGGACGCTCTCGTAGTCCCCATCGGGGAAGTCCACGCTCAGGCTCATGGCCCGGTCCAGGAACAGAGCCTCCTCTCCCTTATTGATAAAACGGACGCTGCGGGCAATGGCGTCGCAGTCCCGGAAGATGGTGTAGGACAGCACTGCCTCCAGCCCCCGCCACTGGTCCAGCATCCGAATCTCCAGGGTCTCCGCCTCGCCCTTCTCTTCCACATAAGTGGCGGGCAGGCCCGGGAGGGGCTTCTTGCCGGGGATGATCTCATAGCCCTGGTACTCCAGCTTGCACAGGGTGCTGCCGTCCGTCCCCTGGACCTCCAGGGCGGGGTAGCGGTAGTCAGAGGTGCCATAGGTGGGGTACTCCTGGCGCAGATGCTCATAGGAGGTGTACAGGTCCCCCTCAGTGATGTAGGTGGTCATGGGCCGGTGGGCCTTCTCTACCATGTGGAGGTAGCTGCCATCGGAACGCAGTTCCTTGCCGAAATATAGGTGACCCAGTTGACCGCTGTCCATCACATAGAACAGGTAGCTCATACGACCGTTGTGGAGATGGAAGACATGTTCTTTTTCGTTGACTGTGATCATGGTACGTTCCTCCTTGTGAAATGGATGGCTTGGGGCGGCGCGGCGCTGTCTCCCTGCCGCCCCGGGAAAATCAGTTGGCGTGAAGTTGGTTGATCTCCTTTGTCAGCTGCTCCAGCCGCTGGCCCTTCAGCTTGTAGACAAATTTGAAAATCAGGAAACTGACCACGGCCAGGATAATGGGCAGGACAAACATCAGGATACGGATGCCCAGGATGGTGCCCGCCGCCTGGTGGCCGGCCATCTCCGCCAGAATGGTGAAACCGAAGACCGAGTACAGCATAGCACTTCCGCAGACCTCTTTGAAGAAGTAGTAGACGGCAAAGGATTTCAAAACCTGGGTGCTGAGGTTGAAGGTGAGCAGCAGACCGATGAAGGCCACCAGCTGGTCGTTGTGGATGATGATACCAAAGGCCTCGCCCAGGTTGGTCTTCTGGGTCTTGGCACCGATGGTGGGCTCCTCCTTCACGTTGAACACGGTGATGGCGATGGTGCAAATGAACAGGATGGCGATGCCGATGGCTACCCAGGTGAAGCCGGTCTCGCTGATGTTCAGAACGGTGCCGTTCTCCTGTTCCTGGAGGACGGTGTTGTCTCCGGCCAGCCTGTTGCAGAAGTCGATCATGTACAGGCCGAAGGTGCAGATAATGAAGCCGCCCAGGCTGGCGAAGATACGGGGGATGACGGCAATGCCATTAAGTTAACCAATAAATTCCAAAAGAAAGAAAAAAAGCCTTGACAAAGGCAAAAAAATGTGCGGCAAGGCCCTGAAAACGAGATTGATTTTCAGGGGGCGGGCACATGAAATACACAGCTGAAGGGTTGAGGGATACACTGTTGTCCATGATCGAGGAAATGGGGAATCACCCGGAGCGGTACGCTAAAAATCCAGGCAAAGATTTTACCCGGCGGCGTTCGCTGACGCTGCCCGTGCTGATGAAACTCATCCTGACCATGGACGAAAAAAGCGTCTGGAAGGGACTGCTCGGATATTTTGGGAATGAGATCGACACTCCGTCGGCAGGCGCCTTTGTCCAGCAGAGGAAAAAGCTGCTGCCTCGTGCATTTTCTGAGTTGTTCCACCGTTTCACCGATGCGCTGGCTGTTCAGAAAACTTTCCTGGGCTACCGGCTGCTGGCCACAGACGGCACTTCCCTGAAATCCACGTCAGATCCCGAGGACGCAG
>CAJTSQ010000014.1:329-57665 GCA_910578735.1 uncultured Oscillospiraceae bacterium | reverse complement strand
AGTGCAATATGTGCTCCTACGTGTGCCCCCACGCCACCATCCGTCCCTTCGCCCTCACCGAGGAGGAGGCTAAGGCGGCCCCCGAGTGCGCCCAGATCGTGGACGTCAAGGCCGGCAAGGGCAAGGGCCAGTACAAGTTCGCCATCGCCGTCAGCCCCCTGGACTGCATGGGCTGCTCCGTGTGCGTGAAGACCTGCCCGGTGGACGCTCTGGCCATGGTGCCCCAGGAGCAGGAGGCTGCTCAGCAGGACGTGTTCAACTATATGGTGGCCAACGTCTCTGTCAAGGAGGAGATGGCCGACCTGTCCGTCAAGGGCTCCCAGTTCAAGAAGCCTCTGCTGGAGTTCTCCGGCTCCTGCGCCGGCTGCGCCGAGACCGCTTACGCCCGTCTCATCACCCAGCTGTTCGGCGACCGGATGTATATCTCCAACGCCACCGGCTGTTCCTCCATCTGGGGCGGTCCCGCCGCCACCTCCCCCTATGCCACTACCCCCGAGGGGAAGGGTCCCGCCTGGGCCAACTCCCTGTTTGAGGACAACGCCGAGCACGGCCTGGGCATGTATCTGGGTCAGAAGGCCATCCGTACCCGCCTGGCCGAGAAGACCAAGGCCCTGATTGCGGTGGAGCACACCTATGGCCCGCTGAAGGAGGCCGCTCAGAAGTGGCTGGACACCATGGAGGACGGCAAGGCCAACGAGGCCGCTACCAAGGAGTATGTCAAGCTGCTGGAAGAGAGCATTATGACTGTTGACGACATTGTGGCCTTCACCGCCAGCCCCAAGGCCGCTGAGGTCTTCGGCGACCAGCTGCCCCAGTTCCAGGCCCACGCCAAGGAGCTGAAGGAGTCCGGCGCCAAGTACTGCGACTGCGACGCCTGCAAGCTGGTTGCCGATATCCTGGCCGAGAAGGACTACCTGGCCAAGAAGTCCGTGTGGATCTTCGGCGGCGACGGCTGGGCCTACGACATCGGCTACGGCGGTGTGGACCACGTGCTGGCCTCCGGCGAGGACGTGAACATCTTCGTCTTCGACACTGAGGTGTACTCCAACACCGGCGGTCAGGCCTCCAAGGCCTCCAACATCGGCCAGGTGGCTCAGTTTGCCGCCGCCGGTAAGGTGATGCCCAAGAAGTCCCTCACCGAGATCGCCATGACCTACGGCTATGTCTATGTGGCTCAGGTGTCCATGGGCGCCAACCCCAACCAGACCCTGAAGGCCATCGCCGAGGCCGAGGCCTATCACGGCCCCTCCCTCATCATCGGCTACGCCCCCTGTGAGATGCACTCCATCAAGGGCGGCATGGCCAACTGCCAGGTGGAGATGAAGAAGGCCGTGGAGTGCGGCTACTGGAACCTGTTCCGGTTCAACCCCGACCTGAAGAAGGAGGGCAAGAACCCCTTCACCCTGGACAGCAAGGCCCCCGCCGGCGGCTATCAGGAGTTCCTCATGAACGAGGCCCGCTACTCCGCCCTGACCCGGTCCTTCCCCGACCGCGCCAAGGAGCTGTTCGCCCTCTCCGAGGAGACCGCCAAGGCCCGCTTCGACAAGCTGACCCGGCTCCAGAAGATGTTCGGCGAGGAGTAATCCTCAGAACGATAAACACCCCGCTGCCTCACAGCAGCGGGGTGTCTTTTGCCTATAGCGCGTTCCAACAGGAATCCAGATGCTTATGTAACGCCTGGTTTGCGTCGAATAGATAGTTGTACAGTGCGTTGAAGCCCTGCGCATAGGGGTCCTTTGCGTAGGACAGCCCCATGGCCATCGCCTCCAATGCGTTGATCCCCTGAGATATGTCACATGCTGCGGTGGACAGAGCATCCAATTCTTCTCGTAAACTCATGATTTCCTCCTTGATTTTTTCCCGGAGATGTGGCATAATCAGATTTGCCAGACCTTCGGGCTTGGTGTGATAGAAACAATCCGTGCATGTGGTAGTGGGCGGGTTGTTTCTATTTTTTGATGCGGCCGTGCTGTTCCTTGATCCCATTTCGGACTATTTCTGACCTGGAGAGCTGCTGTGCTTTGCAGCACTCGTCCAGTTGTTCCAGTGTCTCCTTGTCCAGCCGGACGCGGAGCATGAAGTCCTTGGGGTTGTCAGATACAGGACGGCCTCTGCGTGCAGCCACTGTGTCACCACCTTTCTTGTTGCTACAATAATAATATATTGTTGTGACGTAAAAGTCAAGTGGTTTTTGAAAAAAATTTCCGCCGCTGTCCCGGAGGGCAGCGGCGGTTTTCATGTTTAAACTTTTCCGATATCGGCGCGGAAGTGCATATCCTGGAAAGAGATGGGCTTGGCGGCGGCGTAGGCGGCGGCGATGGCCTCCTCCAGAGTGCCGCCTGTGGCGGTGACGCCCAGCACCCGACCTCCGGCGGTGAGGACCGTGCCGGTCTCGCCCTGCTTGGTTCCGGCGTGGAAGACGGTGGCCCCCAGCTTTTCAGCCTCCTCCAGTCCGGAGATAGGGTAGCCGCTCTTGTAGCTGACGGGATAACCTCCCGAGGCCAGCACCAGACAGCAGGCCGCACCCTCCTTCCACCTTATGTCAACCTGATCCAGGGTGCCGTCCACGCAGGCCTGGAAAATGTCCATCAGGTCGGTGTCCAGCATGGACAGGATGGGCTGGGTCTCCGGGTCGCCGAAGCGGGCGTTGTACTCCACCACTTTCGGGCCGTCTTTAGTTAACATAAGACCAAAGTAGATGACCCCTTTAAAGGGCCGGCCCTCCGCCTTCAGAGCGGCTATAGTGGGCTGGAAAATTTCTTTGACGCACCGCTCCGCGATCTCCGGCGTGTACTTGGGGGAGGGGCAGAAGGCCCCCATGCCGCCGGTGTTGGGGCCCTGGTTGCCGTCATAGGCCCGCTTGTGGTCCTGGCTGGACAGCATGGGAACCAGATGCTCCCCGTCGCAGAAGGCCAGGACGGTCACCTCGGGGCCAACCATGCACTCCTCGATGACCACGGTGGAGCCGCTTTCGCCGAACTTTTTGTCCTCCATCATCTCCCGAACGGCGGTTTCCGCCTCCTCCACTGTGGCGGCCACGACGACCCCCTTGCCCAGGGCCAGGCCGTCCGCCTTGACCACAATGGGCGCGCCCTGGGCCCGGATGTAGGCCAGGGCCCTGTCCAGGTCGGTGAAGGTCTCATATTTGGCGGTGGGGATGTGATATTTTTTCATCAGCTCCTTGGAAAAGGCCTTGCTGGCCTCGATGATGGCGGCGTTGGCCCGGGGGCCGAAGGCGGGGATGCCCGCCGCCTCCAGAGCGTCCACCATGCCCAGGGCCAGGGGGTCGTCCGGAGCCACCATGACAAAATCCATGGCGTTCTCCTTGGCCCACTTCACCATCCCGTCCACGTCGGTGGCTTTGATGGGCACGCAGGTTGCCACCTGGGCGATGCCCCCGTTGCCCGGGGCGCAGTAGAGCTCCGTCACCTTGGGGCTCTGGGCCAGCTTCCAGCAGATGGCGTGCTCGCGGCCTCCGCCGCCTACTACTAAGACTTTCATTAGATGTATACCTCCGCTTTAATAACCTACATTAACTGTTATGAAGCAATGATAGAAAACAATGTTGGATTAGCCTCTATAATATGACATAGCAACTCGACCAACAGCTTGTGTAGCGCCCCAGTCAAAAACAAAACCAACAGGTGCACCTACCAATGGAACCATTTTCATAAAACTAGTGGCTGATTTTTCGCCTGCTTTGGTGATTATTTTTTGTGGAATGTATTTCCAGATTTTAACCATAACTTCTCTAGTGATATACTTATCAACTAATTTTTTTGTAACTCCTTTTGTTGTTTCAATTCCCAATCTTTTTAGAACTTCTTTTGAAGAATCTCCTGCCAAAATCAGGTATAAATCTGTTCTCAAATCTGTTGTATCTTTTGTGTGTCCATATGCGTATGCGATTGAAAAGGCCATAGAAGCCTGAATCCTCCAAGAGCAAATTAAATCTGTAGGAATAGTAACGGGTAATGTAATCATACCACCCAAACCTGTAACAGCGCCAACCAAACCATTTTTCATGGACTTACGGCTTAGAATTTTTTTTGCCAGAGCATCACTTGTGATGCCAGGATTTTGCGAACGCAGTTTGTCAACATAAGATTCGATAGTGACACAATCGGTCGAAAGGACAAAATCCATGACAGATTCTAAAGCAGTTTGCAAATCTGCTGATGTAGGAACTAGAGTACCCATATTCTTCACCTGTTCCGTAATTTATCAGTGATGGAACAGCCGCATTCCGGTAAAGGCCATCACCATGCCGTATTTGTCGGCGGTCTCGATGACCTGGTCGTCTCGGATGGAGCCGCCGGGCTGGGCGATGTACTTCACCCCCGACTGGTGGGCCCGTTCCACGTTGTCCCCAAAGGGGAAGAAGGCGTCGGAGCCCAGAGTGACGCCCTCCAGCATGGCAATCCAGTCCGCCTTCTCCTTCTGGGTGAGGACGTCAGCGATGAAGGCGTCAATGGCGTTGTCCCGGTCGGGGCGGCGGACGTTCTCTGGGAAGGGGAGGGCCAGCGTCTTGGGGTGCTGGCGCAGCCACCAGATATCCGCCTTGTTTCCGGCCAGGCGGGTGCAGTGGATGCGGCTCTGCTGGCCGGCCCCCACGCCGATGGTCATGCCGTCCTTCACGTAGCACACAGAGTTGGACTGGGTATATTTCAGGGTAATCAGGGCCAACAGCATGTCATTTTTGGCGCGCTGGGGCAGGTCCTTATTTTGGGTGACGATGTTCTCCAGCATTTTCTCGTCAATCGAGAGGTCGTTGTAGCCCTGCTCGAAGGTGATGCCGAAGATGCTCCGCCGCTCGATGGGGGCGGGGGTGTAATCCGGGTCGATTTTCACCACATTATAGCCGCCCTTGCGCTTCTCACGCAGAATTTCCAGGGCCTCTGGGGTGTAGTCCGGGGCGATGACACCGTCGGAGACCTCACCGGCCAAAAAGCGGGCGGTGTCGCCGTCGCAGGGGTCGGACAGGGCCGCCCAGTCCCCGAAGGAGCACAGCCGGTCGGCCCCCCGGGCCCGAATGTAGGCGCAGGCGATGGGGGAGAGGTCCCCCTGAGGGGCCAGGTACATCAGCCGCTCCGTGTCGCTGAGGGGCAGGCCCAGGGCCGCGCCCGCCGGGGAGACGTGCTTGAAGGAGGCCGCCGCGGGCAGTCCGGTGGCCTGTTTCAGGGCCTTCACCAGCTGCCAGGAGTTCAGCGCGTCCATGAAGTTGATGTACCCCGGCCTGCCGTTGAGCACCTCCAGGGGCAGCTCGCCCTGCTCCATGAAGATGCGGGCGGGCTTCTGGTTGGGGTTGCAGCCATATTTCAGTTCCAGTTCGGTCATGTTGCGCTCCTTTCGGGTTTTCTCGTTCCTTTTCTTTGAAAAGAAAAGGAACCGAAAAGAAACTTTTGGGAAAAACTTTGTTTTTCCACTTATTCTTCAATGGTATCCTCGTTGATGAAGTCGAACTCGTTATCTATGAGCATTTGCAGGTATTCGTCGAAGCTGTCCGCCGCCACCACCATCTCGTCCGGGTCGTGGAGGAAGCGCAGGACCTGACCCTTTTTGCCCTTGGCGGAGGGGGAGAAGTCGATGAATAGCTGAGAGGTGCCGCCGTTGTTGCAGCAGTCGGAGAAGTGGAGCCAATCCAGCTTGTCCAAGTCGTCGCAGACCCCCTCGTCCACCGGGATGTCGTCATACTCCCGGGTGACGAAGTAGTCGAAAAACTCCTTGGCCTGGTGGCGGGTCTCCACCATCTGCCGGGCGGACAGGAGATAGTAGGGGTAGCCCTCGTAGTCGGAGCCCAGGAAGTAGAGGAGCACCTTGTCCGCCGGGTACTCCCGGTAGTAGGTGCCGTCCACCAGCTTGAGCAGCTCCACCAGGCTCTCGGGGATATCGGGGTAGAGGGCGGTGAGCCGGTCCAGGTCTCGCTGGTCCGCCCCGTGGGCGACAGAGGTGAAATGGTCCCACATCTCCTGGCCGCCCTCTCGAAGATAGGCCTCCTTCAGGCCGTCGAAGTAGGTGCGGGCCAATTCCTTTCCGATTAACATAATGTTAGTCCTCCGATGGTGTGTACTGCTCCGCGTGGAATTTCCCGTCCGGTCCCCGCATGTAGGCGGTGCCGACAGGGGCGGTCAGCAGGGGGAGAATGTCCGGGTCGTAGTTGCAGATGGTGTTCAGGTCGTAGACCTCAGTATTTCGGGCGTCGTTGACATAATCCTCGCTCTCCTCGCCGGAGAAGAACCGCCAGCCGCTGTCGGGGCGGCCCTCGGTGGGCTGCTCCCGGTAGCACCAGCCCACCTTTTTGCCCAAAACGGTGATGTGGTCGGTTGCGAAGCAGCCGCTGGGACCCTCCCAGCCGGTGAGGTACAGCTTGAACTCCGGGGCCCACAGCCCGAACTCCTTTTTCCGGGGCGGCACGTACCACAGGCCGCTGGCCCAGGCGGCGCCGTCGTTCAAAAGTATGCTTACCAGCTTGGTCCACAGCTCCAGTCCCTTGTTCAGCTCAGGCAGCTTGGAGCCGCCCCGGAAGTCCCAGTACAGCTCGCCGCACACCAGACTGACGGCAAAGTCGGTCCAGTCCTCAAAAATCTGGGCCTGGACGATCCAGTGTTCCGCCATCTCGTCAAATTCCTCCCGGGTGAGCAGGCCGCAGGCATAGCCCGCCCGCAGGTGACCCACGCACTCGCTGATGTCCCAGGCCAGATAGCCCTTGTGGCCCACGATGGGGTAGAACTGGGCGGAAAAGTCCCGGGCCACCTGGAAAAATTCCAGGCCGCCGCCGTTGAGCTGGGACAGGTCGAAGGGCGGACGGCCCTCCCAGAAGCCCTCGAAGTCCAGATACTGGCTGTGACAGCGCAGCTCCCTGTTACAGAACTCCACCATGGACTCCTTGTCCGTAATGCCGAAGATTTCCTTCAGGTGGGCCTGGCACGCCAGCTCATCCACACGGGAGGCACACTTGGGCAGAGTGATGAAGTAGTTGGGACCGGACTCGTTGGGGCCGGGGATGCCGGGGGTCTTGCGCAGGGCGGCGATGCCCGCCAGCAGGGCGATGAACTCGTCCCGGCCGCAGGGCCGACGGCCGTTGGTGTTCAGCTTCCGCAGATCCGCCTCCAGCGATCGGACGGACTCGGCCAGCCCGGTGTCGTAGGGGTGGAAGTCAATCAGTCCTGCCTCCGGAGCGGAGGGGGCAGACGGCTTGGGCTCGGAGGCCTTCTCCTGTTTCTTAAAGCGGTCAAAGAGTCCCATGGTGATACCCTTCTTTCAGTTGTGCTTGTTGATGATGACGGTGTCCTGTTCCTGGGTCGCCAGGTCGATAAGCTGGACGAAAAGGGACACCTTGTTCTCCTCGTTCAGTGCGGCCCAGATGTCCTCGGCCCAGGATTGGGCGCTCTGGGCGGAGATGGTCACCCGGCGGGGCTCCCCCTCGAAGGAGGGCAGGGGCTCTGAGTTGTCCTGATAGGTGTGGATCAGGTGGCCCACGCCGCAGAGGGGGTGGTCGTACTCGAAGAAGTACCGGCAGCAGCAAGCAAGGGCGCCGTCCATGCTCTTAAGGATGGACAGGTTGTAAGTGCCGTCGGGCTTGAGTACGCCGGAGATGCGGGGGGTCCAGTTGGGGCCGTCGGGCTCGAAAGTGCGGGTGTTCAGGGCGTGGCGGTAGCAGTGGCCCTGGGCGATGTGGTCCCGGATGGTGTCGGTCTGGTCGCCGTTGGTCACCACCAGCAGGCCGTTGGGCAGCAGCCGGACGGGGTGGTAGATAATCAGCGAGGGATCGGTCATTTTGCTCTCGTCAAAGGCCTTGGTACGGATGCCGTCCTCTGTCGTTTCAAAGACCCGGTTGCGGCTGTTCTCGCTGCGGCCCATGATGAAGTAGGCGACGGCCGCCTTCTTATCGTCGGCGGTGCGGCCCAGGATGATGCCCCGGCCGGGGTAAGGGTTCTCGGAGAGGTAGGTCATCAGGTTAATCAGCTTCATAGCGGCCTCCTGTTATACATCCAAAATTTTAACGGTCCGCCCCTCCACCCGCAGCCGGTCCTGACAGAATAGGCTGACGGCCTGGGGCAGGAGCTTCCACTCGCACTGCTCCATAATCCGGCGCTGGAGGGTCTCCGGGGTGTCGTCGGGGAGGACGTCCACCGCCTTTTGCAGGATGATGGGGCCGGCGTCGCACTCCTCGGTGACGAAGTGGACGGTGGCCCCGGACACCTTCACCCCATAGGCCAGGGCCTTCTCGTGGACGTGGAGGCCGAAGCACCCCGGACCGGCAAAGGAGGGGATGAGGGCGGGGTGGATGTTGATGATGGCGTTTTCGTAAATCTCAAACAGCTCTTTGGTTACAATGGTCATAAAGCCTGCCATCACCACAACATCTATGGAGAGCTCACGCAGTTTTTCTACCAGTGCCACCGTCATGGCCTGGCTGGAGGGGTAGCTTTTCCGGTCCAGCACATATCCGGGGATGCCGGCTTTTGCGGCCCGCTTCAAAGCGTAAACCTCCGGCGCGGAGGAGATGACGGCGGTAATCTCCCCGTTGACGATCTCCCCACGGCCCTGGGCGTCGATGAGGGCCTGTAAATTGGTTCCGCCCCCGGACACCAATACAGCAATACGCTTCATCACAGCAGCTCCACTCCGGCGTCGCCGGTCACGATCTCACCGATGACGCGGGGGGCATGACCTGCCTTTAAAAGGATGTCCCTGGCCTTGCCGGCGTCGTTTTTGTCCACCACCAGCACCATACCGGTGCCCATGTTGAAGGTGTTGAACATGTCGTGCTCCGGAATATTGCCCAGCCGCTGGATCATCCGGAAGATGGGGTCGATCCACAGGGCGGACTTGTCGATTTTGGCGGTCATCCCCTTGGGCAGGCAGCGGGGGATGTTTTCGTAAAAGCCGCCGCCGGTGATGTGGCTGATGCCGTGAACGTCAGCGACCTGGAGGACCTCCAGCACCGCCTTGACGTAGATGGCGGTGGGCGCCAGCAGGACGTTGCCCAGCTCGCCCCCCAGCTCCTCGCTCCACTCGTCCAGCTTGGCGTGCTCGATGTTGAACACCTTGCGCACCAGGGAGAAGCCGTTGGAGTGCAGGCCGTTGGATTGGAGAGAGATTACTACGTCGCCAGCTTTTACCTGTTCGGGACGGATCATCTTCTCTTTGTCCACAATGCCCACGGCGAAGCCGGCCAGGTCGTAGTCCTCGGGGGCCATCAGGCCGGGGTGCTCGGCGGTCTCGCCGCCAATGAGGGCACAGCCCGACTGAACGCAGCCCTCGGCCACGCCGGAGACGATGGAAGCCACCTTCTCCGGCTTATTTTTGCCGATGGCGATGTAGTCCAGGAAGAACAGGGGGCGTGCGCCGCAGCAGATAATGTCGTTGACACACATGGCCACGCAGTCGATACCGATGGTGTCGTGCTTGTCCAGCAGCTGGGCCAGACGGATCTTGGTGCCCACGCCGTCGGTGCCGGAGACCAGTACCGGCTCCTTCATCCCGGACAGGTTGGGGGCAAAGAGGCCGCCGAAGCCGCCGATGCCGCTGACCACGCCGGGAATCATGGTGCGGGCCACATGCTCTTTCATCAGCTGTACGCCCTTGTAGCCTGCCTCAATGTCCACGCCGGCGGCGGCATAGGAGGCGGAATGGGAATTTTCCATGAAAAGATCCTCCGATCATTATAGTAGGGACGCATCACGATGCGTCCGCCCTTGTGAGCCTGCTCTGCGGACGCTTCACGATGCGTCCGCCCATTGAGCCTGCTCTGCGAACGCATCACGATGCGTCCGCCCTTGTGAGCCTGCTCTGCGGACGCTTCATGAAGCGTCCCTACAGGAAATTATTCTTTCCCCGACCAGCAGTAGGTACAAACCCGGTCCTTGTCGATGCCGATGGCCTCCAGAAGGCCGTCCAGTGACTGGTAGCCCAAAGAGTCGAAGCCAAACTGCTGGCAGATGGTTTTCAGCATACACTGTCCCCGCTGGGTACCGGCGTCGGCGTACTCCTCCAGATGCCGCTGGCCCTCGTCGCCCTCCAGCTCCTGAATGGTGCGCCGGGCGAGGAGGTCCATGTCGGAGTTTCCCCGGGAAAAGTTCAGATATTTGCAGCTGTACATAATGGGGGGACAGGCGGAGCGCATGTGGACCTCTCTGGCCCCGGACTCATAGAGAAATTCCACCGTCTCCCGCAGCTGGGTGCCCCGGACGATGGAGTCGTCCACAAAGAGAAGCTTCTTGCCCTGAATCAGCTCCGGGACAGGAATCTGCTTCATCTTGGCCACCTGGTTGCGCACATTCTGGTTGGCAGGCATGAAGGACCGGGGCCAGGTGGGGGTGTACTTTACAAAGGGGCGGGCGAAGTGGGCGCCGCTCTGGTTGGCGTAGCCGATGGCGTGGGGAACACCTGAGTCGGGGACACCGGCCACATAGTCCACATCGGGCAGGGCGCCCCGCTCCTTCTCATCCCGGGCCATGATTGCGCCGTTCTTGTAGCGCATGACCTCCACGTTGATTCCCTCATAGTTGGAGTTGGGGTAGCCGTAGTAGCTCCAGAGGAAGGCGCAGATTTTCATCTCCTCGCCCGGGGGGGAGAGGACGTCGAAGCCGTCGGCCCGGATGCGGACAATCTCCCGGGGGCCCAGCTCGTAGGCGTCCTCATAGCCCAGCTTGTGGTAGGCGAAGGACTCGAAGGACACGCAGTGTCCCCTGTCGCTTTTCCCGATGAGGACGGGCAGGCGGCCCACCCGGTCCCGGGCGGCAATAATTTCGCCCTGGTCGGTGAGGACCAGCAGGGTTAAAGAGCCCTGAATGGCCTCCTGGGCGTGGAGAATACCGTCAACCAGATTGTCCTTCTGGTTGATGAGGGCGGCGGCCAGCTCGGTGGCGTTGACCTTTCCAGAGCTCATGGCCATAAACTGGTGACCGTGGTCGGAGAAATATTCGTCAACCAATTCCTCGGCGTTGTTGATAATTCCCACGGTGGTGATGGCGTACAGCCCCAGGTGGGACCGGACCAGCAGGGGCTGGGGGTCGGTGTCACTGATGCAGCCGATGCCGGAGCAGCCGTGAAACTTGGCCAGGTCCTTCTCGAACTTGGTGCGAAAGGGGGTGTTCTCGATGGAGTGAATCTGGCGCTGAAAGCCGTCCTTGGCGTCGTGAATAATCATGCCGCCCCGGCGGGTGCCCAAGTGAGAGTGGTAGTCCACCCCGAAAAAAATGTCCAGGGAGACGTCTTGCGTAGAGACGGCTCCAAAAAAGCCTCCCATGAATGTTCCTCCTTATTTCTTACGTTTGCGCAGGAAAAACCAGATGGCCGCGCCAAGGATGACCACAGCGGCCAGCAGCATCAGCACAAGTCCGGCGGGGTCGCCGCCGACAAGGGTGGCGGTAGGACCGTCTGCCCCTCCGATGATTCCAACATCCATGGGTTATTTTCCCATCAGGCGCTTGCTCATCTCCTGATAAGCGCCCTCCACGTTGCCCAGGTCCCGGCGGAAGCGGTCCTTGTCCAGCTTTTCACCGGTCTTGGCGTCCCAGAAGCGGCAGGTGTCGGGGGAGATCTCGTCGGCCAGGACGATGGTGCCGTCGGAAGTTTTGCCAAACTCCAGCTTGAAGTCAACCAGAGTGACGCCGCACTCGGCCAGAGTTTTTTTCAGGAAGTCGTTGACCTGGAAGGCGTACTTCTTAATCAGCTCGATCTCCTCCCAGGTGGCCAGCTTGAGGGCCACAGCGTGGTAGTCGTTAATCAGGGGGTCGTGGAGGTCGTCGTTTTTGTAGGAGAATTCAATGGTGGGAGCGTCAAAAACGATGCCCTCCTCCACGCCGTAGTGTTTGGCAAAGGAGCCGGCGGAGATGTTGCGGACAATGACCTCCAGAGGAACGATAGACACCTTCTTTACAACGGTTTCCCGCTCGTTCAGCTCCTCCACAAAGTGGGTGGGCACGCCGGCCTTCTCCAGCTGCCCCATGAGAAAGTTGGTCATCTGATTGTTGATGGCCCCCTTGCCGGCGATGGTGCCCTTCTTCAGGCCGTCAAAGGCGGTGGCGTCGTCCTTGTAGGAGACAATAACCTTGTCTGGGTCCTCGGTGGAAAATACCTTCTTGGCCTTGCCCTCGTAGAGCTGTTCCAGTTTGTTCATGTGAATTCATCCTTTCATTGCCATTTTGACGATTTCATCAACGGTGGGTTCCCGGTATTTTATCGCGGATGGTCTGAATGCTTTCGACCAGGCCGACAAGCTCCTCTCTGGACAATTCCAGAGACATTGTGCGATACCTCCTTATTCAGCCTCTCAGCTCTCCCTGGAGCTTAGCCTCCTTCTCAGCGATCTGCTCAGCCATCTTGTCCCGGGCGGCGTCCAGCTTGGCGGCCAGGGTGTCGTCGGAGACGGCCAGGATCTGGGCGGCCAGGACGGCGGCGTTTTTGGCTCCATTGATGGCCACGGTGGCCACAGGGATGCCGCTGGGCATCTGAACGGTGGCCAGCAGGGCGTCCAGTCCGTCCATAGCCCCCCCCTTCATGGGGATGCCGATGACAGGCAGGGTGGAGTTGCCGGCAAAGGCCCCGGCCAGGTGGGCGGCCATGCCGGCGGCGCAGATGAGCACGCCGAAGCCGTTTTGGCGGGCGCCCCTGGCGAACTCCGCGGCGGCGGCAGGGGTGCGGTGGGCGGAGAGAATGTGGGCCTCATAGGGGATGCCGAACTCATCCAGCTGCCTGCAGGCCCCCTGGACCACGGGCCAATCGCTGTCGGAGCCCATGATGACGGCGACTTTTTTCATAAAAACACTCCTTTGTAAAAAAGTTACAGGCTATCTGCGGGTACAGACAGCCTGAAGTGGTTCTCAGCGGATCATTTTGGGCATGTTGGGGCTATGCCGATTTTGGAGATGAAAGCCGGCAAAATTGTACATGAGAAAGCCCCCTTTCTTCTGTTTCAATCCCATTTTATAGGAAAAGTCAAGGTTTGGCAAGAGGGAGAAATATTTTCGTATATTTGAACAAGAAACTGGGGAAAAGAGACAAAAAAGTGGGCCAACTGGGGGGACCGGACCATGTTACAGCAGTCCCGCCGTGGTGAGGATGCGCTCGACCCTGGCCACCCGCCGAGACCAGGAAGCTGCGGCGGCCTGGTCCCGGCGCCGCTGGGACACAAAGCCGGGGGCCTCCTCCATGGCGTGGGAACACAGCAGCAGGAATTCCTCCGAGGAGTGAGCGCCGTATACCACATCGGCAAACTGCTCCACCTGATCGGGCCACAGCATGGATACCACCGGTTTTCCGGTGGCCAGGTACTCATACAGCCGGGGGGAGACCACATCGCTGAAGGGCTGGTCGTCCCGGAGCAGGTTGATGAGGACCGAACAGCGGTACAGCCAGTCGGGGACCTCATTCATGGGCCGGGACCCGGGGAGGAAGACGTTGGACAGCTTGTTCAGCCGGCGCAGGTAGGGGTTGTCCCGCTCCACCTTGCCCAGCAGCAGAAATCCCCAATCGGGCCGGGCCTGGGCGGCGTAGAGCACCGGGGACAGGTCCAGATCCGCCCAGATAGTGCCGGACCAGCCCAGGATGGGGGCCGTTACCCCGGGCATAGGGTCGGAACGGGGGAGGCCGGGATCAAAAAGGGGGAGATTGATTCCGTTGGGCAGCAGGGCGATGTTGGTGCTGCAGGGGGACAGCCGGTCAGCCTGCAGGGGAGAGGCGGCAAACACCACATCCGCCGCCTGGGCCAGGCTGCCCTCCCAGTGGCTGGGCAGGTTTTCCCAGTCCCGGTCGCAGTCATAGACCAGAGCGCTGTACTCCAGCCGGTCCAACAGGTGGATTTGGCGGGGATGGGTGGTCCACAGCAGCGGCTCGGAGAAGTGCCGGCGGGCGGCGGCGTCCTGGATAAACCGGCCTATTTTATTCCAAGCCCGCCGAAAGAACAGGCGGTTTCGCTCCGGGACGGGAAAGCGGATGGGGGGCAGGGTGTAAACTGTCACGTTGGGCCGGACCTTCTGACCTTGTTTCCGATAAGATTTGTCGGTGGGCGTCTGGGCGGGGGAGAAATATAAAATCTGGGTGTCCCGCAGACGGGAAATAATCTGCTGGGTGCGCCCAGGCAGCCTGTTGGACCAGGGTTCGCTGGACAGGCAGAGAATTTGCTTCACGGGGAAATACCTCCGAAAAAAGGTTGACTTGCAGAGAATTTGCTTTTATTATAGTATAGTTCAAGCGATGGGTCAAGTAAATACCGGAAGGGAAGTTTTTAGATGTTCGATGCCCTGCTTCAGCTGGATGGGAATATCCTGCTGTGGATTCAAGAATATGTAAGAAGCACCTCTCTCAGCGCAGTGCTTGCGCCCTACACTATGCTGGGCGACGCGGGATTGATGTGGATTGCTCTGTCGCTGGCGATGCTGTGCTTTCGAAAGACGCGAAAGGCGGGGGCGCTGGCCCTGTGCGCCATGGCGCTGGGGATGGTGGTGACAAACCTGACCATAAAGCCGTTGGTCTCCCGCCCCAGGCCCTGGCTGGTGGTGGAGGGACTGGGCCACATTGTGGAGGAGAACGATCCAAATTCCTTCCCGTCGGGACATACCTGCGCCGCCTTTGCGGCCGGAATGATCTGGCTGCGGACCCTGCCCTGGCGGTGGGGGAGAATTGCCGCTGTAGTCCTGGCGGCTTTGATGGGCTTGTCCCGGCTCTATGTAGGAGTCCATTATCCCTCCGACGTGCTGGCGGGCGCTGTGATAGGCGCCCTGTGCGCCTGGGCGGTTTGGAATGTGTATCAGATTTATAAGAGAAGTAGAACCAATTTGAGAAATGCAGAGGAGAGGTAGCAATGTGGAAAACGGTAGGTTATTATAATGGAGAAATCGGTCCGCTGGAGGAAATGAAGATTCCCATGAACGATCGGGCCCTCTACTTCGGCGACGGGATCTACGAGGCCACCTGCGCGGCCAACCGTGTCCCCTTCGCCATTGAGGACCATCTGGACCGGATGTACAACAGCCTGCGTCTGATGGAGATCCCCTTCCAGATGGACCGGGAGCAGGTCAAGGCGGAGCTGCAGAAAGTGATCGACGCGGCGGAGGACTCGCCCATCCACTTCCTGTACTGGCAGGTTTCCCGGGGGATCGGTCCCAGGGACCACGTCTTCCCCGGCCCGGGGGTGGAGCCCACCCTGATGGCCTATGTGAAGCCTCACTCCATGAAGCCCCTGGACAAGCCGTTCCGGCTGATCTCCATGGAGGATATCCGGTTTAAGCTCTGCAATATCAAGACCTTGAACCTGATCCCCAGCGTGCTGGCCAACCAGCGGGCGGCGGAGGCGGGCTGTGACGAGGCGGTGTTCCACCGGGGCAGCCGGGTCACTGAATGTGCCCACAGCAACGTCTCAATTTTAAAGGACGGCGTGCTGCGCACCGCCCCCACCGATGAGCTGATCCTTCCCGGCATCACCCGGAAGCATCTGCTGGCCCTGGCCGGGGAGAACGGCATTCCCACCCTGGAGGAACCCTTCTCTATGGTAGAGCTGATGAACGCCGACGAGATCATTGTCACCAGCTCCAGCGCCCTGTGTATGCGGGTGGAGGCCGTGGACAATATTCCCGTGGGCGGAAGGGACCCCGGCCGGCTGAAGGTCCTTCAGGATGCCTATCTGGCCAAATTCCGGCGCGAGACCACGAAATAAATCGAGGGAGAATTGAGTTATGGATCAGAGAGAGAAACGACCGGAGAAAAACCCGAAGGCTCTGCTGCCCATTGCCCTGTTTTTGGCACTGTACTTAGGAATGGGCCTGATTTTTGAATATCGCCTGGGGGTGGAGAGTGCTTTTTATAACATCCCCATAGTGGTGGTGTTCATGATATCCCTTCTCCTGGCCTGCCTGCAAAACCGGAGCCTGAAATTTGACGATAAGATAACCGTAATGGCTCGGGGCGTGGGAGACCGGAACATCATGACCATGATCCTGATTTTCCTGGTGGCCGGCGTGTTTGTGGGGGTTACCGGGCGAAGCAGCGCCGAAGCGGTGGCCTACTTCCTGCTGTCCGTCACCCCGGCCTGGTCCTCGGTGGCGGTGCTGTTCGTGGCCTCCTGCTTTGTGTCCACCGCCATGGGCACCTCGGTGGGCACCATTACTCTGATTGCCCCCATCGCTGCAGCGGTGGCCAACGTATCCGGCTTTTCCCTGCCCCTGTGCGTGGGCTCCGTCATGGGCGGGGCCATGTTTGGAGACAACCTGTCCTTTATCTCTGACACCACCATTGCCGCCTGCAACACCCAGGGCTGTGAGATGCGGGACAAGTTCCGGGCCAACTTCAAGATTGCCCTCCCCGCCGCCGTGGCCACCCTGGCGGTGATTCTGGTCCAGTCTCTCAACGCCGGAGTGGGGGCCATTGACATCCCTGACTACAACCTGCTCCTTCTGATTCCCTATGTGCTGGTGCTCATCGGCGGCATTGCCGGCCTGAATGTGTTTGTAGTGCTCATCGTGGGCATTCTGGCGGGGGTGGCCATTGTGCTGCCCACCGGGACCATCGACTTCATGGGTATGCTGAGTAGCATGGGTTCTGGGGCCTCCGGCATGTTTGAGACCATTATGGTCACTATCCTGGTGTCCGCCATGTGCGCCCTGATCCGGGAGTTCGGCGGGTTTGAGGCCCTGCTGGCCTTTATCCGCCATGTGTTCAAGGGCCGGGTGGGCGGACGGCTGGGCGTGGGCCTGCTGGTGGGCGCTATGGATATCGCCACCGCCAATAACACCGTGGCCATCGTGATGGCCGGGCCCATCGCCAAGGAGATCAGCGAGGAGTACGGGATTACCCCCAAGGAGTCCGCCTCCCTGCTGGACACCTTCTCCTGCATCTTCCAGGGGGTCATCCCCTACGGCGCCCAGATGCTGGTGGCCATCTCCGCCAGCGGCGGGGTGGTGTCGGCGTTCCAGATTATGCCCTGCCTGTACTACACCTACCTGCTGGCTGTGGTCTCTGTGGTCTACATCCTGGTGGGAGCGGGCAGGAAAAAGTAAATCGTGAGGAAAACTCGGGTACCCCCGCCGGAGGGCGGGGGTGCCATTTCTCTTTTATGGGGCTGCCGAAAAAAGTTTTCTGAAAAAAGAGGAATCGAAGAAGTTTTTTCGTATAAGTAATCGTAACGAGAATATGGGAAAGGGAGGGCTTGTCCATGACGCTGCGCGAACAGCTCCAGGAGCGGGAGGAAGCCGCCCTGTCTCCGCTGGCCTGCCGGTCGTCCCAGAGCCGGGGCCGGGCCAGGCCGGAGGCGGAGTGCGCCATCCGCACCCCCTTCCAGCGGGACACCGACCGCATCGTCTACTCCAAGGCGTTCCGCCGCCTGAAGCACAAGACCCAGGTGTTCCTCCAGCCCGAGGGAGACCACTACCGCACCCGAATGACCCACACCCTGGAGGTCAGCCGCATTGCCCGCACCATGGCCCGGGCCCTGTCCCTCAATGAGGACCTCACCGAGGCCATCGCCCTGGGCCACGACCTGGGTCACACCCCCTTCGGCCATGCCGGAGAGCGGCTGCTGAACCAGGTGATGCCCGGGGGATTTGCCCACTACAAACAGTCTGTCCGGGTGGTGGAGCGGCTGGAGAAGGGGGGAGAGGGGCTGAACCTGACCTGGGAGGTGCGAAACGGTATCCTCTGCCACACGAAGGGCGCCCCGGCGGCCACCCTGGAGGGGCAGCTGATCCGTTTGGCCGACCATATCGCTTACATCAACCACGACATTGAGGACGCTCTGCGGGGCGGTATCATCTACCCCATCGACATCCCCCTGGACATTTCCCGCACCCTGGGCTTTACCCACAGCGAGCGGATTAACACCCTGGTATCTGACGCCGTCCAGGCCAGCCGGGGACAGCCGGAGATCAGGCAGTCCTCTCGGGTGGAGGAGGCCATGCTGGCCCTGAAGGACTTTATGTTTGCCAGCGTGTATACCAACCCGTTGGCCAAGGGGGAGGAGGGCAAAGCCCAGGACATGCTGCGTCGGCTCTTTGAATACTATCAAAAGAACCCTGACGCGCTGCCGGGCGACTTCCAGTCCATCCGGGCGGAGGAGGGGGTGGACCGGGCGGTGTGCGACTACATCGCCGGCATGACCGACCCCTTCGCGGTGGACCGGTTTCAGGAACTGTTTATCCCCAAGGGGTGGACGGTGTTGTGATTGGGATAATTTAACCAGAAAATGGATACAAATAGGGGGGAAAACCTTTGCCCTTGCCCGAGCGTTTTTTGGACGAGCTGCTGGCCCGGACCGACATTGTGGACCTGGTATCCGAGTCGGTTCGGCTGACCAAAAAGGGGAACAGCTACTGGGGCTGCTGCCCGTTCCACAGCGAGAAGACGCCCTCGTTCCACGTGGTGCCCGACCGGCAGATGTACAAGTGCTTCGGCTGCGGCAAGGGGGGCGGCGCTATCAACTATGTAATGGAGCTGGAAAACCTGCCTTTTAAAGACGCGGTTGCGGTGCTGGCCCAGCGGGTGGGAATGCAGATGCCCGAATTTGGCGCCTCCCCCAAGGCCAGAGAGCGCCGGGAAAAGCTGCTGGCTATCAACAAGCAGGCAGCCAGGGCCTTCCACCGCTGGCTCAACGCTCCCCAGGGGGCGGAGGGGCTGGCCTATCTCCAAAGACGGGGCCTGTCCCGGCGGACGCTGACCAATTTCGGCCTGGGCTTTGCGCCCAACTCCTGGGACGGCCTCATCACTGAATTGGCCGCCCAGGGCTACGACAAGCGGGATCTGCTGGATGCCGGCCTGGCGGTGAGCAGCAAGGACGGCCGTATCTACGACCGGTTCCGCAACCGGGTCATGTTCCCCATTATCGACGTGCGGGGAGAGGTGATCGGCTTCGGCGGCCGGGTGATGGACGATTCCACCCCCAAATACCTCAACTCCCCGGATACTCCGGTGTACAATAAGAGCCGCAACGTCTTTGCCCTGAATATCGCCAAGACCTCCAAGGCCGGCCGGGTGATTCTGACGGAGGGGTATATGGATACCATTTCCCTCCACCAGGCGGGGTTCGACAGCGCGGTGGCCTCTCTGGGCACCGCCCTGACGGAGGAACACGGCCAGCTGCTGGCCCGGTATTTCAAAGAGGCCATCATCGCCTACGACGGCGACGGAGCGGGCGTGAAGGCGACCCAGCGGGCGATTCCCATCCTGGAAAAGGCGGGGATGAAGGTGCGGGTGCTGAGGGTTCGGGGAGCCAAGGACCCGGACGAGTTCATCAAGACCTATGGCCGGGAGGCTTTTCTTAAACTGCTGGACCAGAGTGAGAATCAGGTGGATTACCGCCTGGCTCAGATTCAAAAAAAGTACGATTTGTCCGACGACGGCCAGCGGGTGGCCTTCCTCCAAGAGGCGGCCCAGCTGGTGTCCGCCCTCCACAGCGCGGTGGAGCGGGAGATATACGGCGGCCATGCCGCCCAGGCGGCGGGGGTGACGCCCGACGCCATGAAGCTGGAGGTGGACCGGGCCCTGAAAGGCCGGCTGCGCAAGGCGAAAAAGCAGCAGGAGCGCCGGGACCTGGCCCCGGCCAGCCAGCTCCAGCCCAAGTCCAAAAGCCTGCGGTATGAGAACATCCGTTCCGCCCGGGCGGAGGAGGGGCTGCTCCGGCTGCTCATGCTGGACCCCGGGCTGGCGGACAGGATGGGCGGCATCACAGGGGAGGAGTTCTCCTCGGCCCTGCTGGGCCGGGCCTTCGACCGGCTGAGCAGCCGGGCCCGGGAGGGGCTGTCCACCCGTCTGGCCTCTCTGGCAGAAGACTTCGGCCGGGAGGAGATGGACCATCTGGCCCAGGTGGCGGCCCAGCCGGAGTCGGTGGCCAACAGCGGCCGGGCCATCCAGGATTACATAGCAGTCATCCGCGGCGAACGGCTGCTGCGGAGCGGCCAGGCCCAGGGGGATGAACTGCTCCTGGCCGCACAGAAGAAATATCAACAAAAGAAAGCATATATGGAGGAGAAGCAATGAGCAGCAAGAAGACAGAGAAGACCACCGGCGAGGCGGTCAAAGAGCAGGGTCGGGAGAAACAGACCAATATCCAGGCCCGTCTGGAGACCGGCAAGGTTGAGATTATGAAGGTGGTGGAGGGGATTCCCGGGGCTGAAAAGCTGGGAGAGCTCATTGAGCGGGGCAAGAAGAAGGGCAACCTCTCCTCCTCCGAGCTGCTGGACGTGCTGGAGGATATGGAGCTGGGCACGGATCAGATGGATAAAATCTATGATACGCTGGAGAACCTGGGGATTGAGACGGTGGGGGAGGACTATATGCCCGACCTGGCCGACACCGCTGACCCCCCGGCGGAGGAGATGGAGGAGATCGCCGAGGAGGAAATTGTCGATCCCAATACGCTGATCGACAACTTCGGCACCGACGACCCGGTGCGGATGTATCTGAAGGAGATCGGCAAGGTGAACCTGCTCACCTCCGAGGAGGAGGTGGAGCTGGCCCAGGCCATGACCGCCGGCACCACCGCCCAGGAACAGCTGGACGAGCTGACCGGGTCCGGGGAGGAGATTCCGGAGGAGCTCCGGAAAGAGCTGGAAAAGACCATCGAAAAGGGCGAAAGGGCCCGCAAGCGGCTGGCCGAGGCCAATCTGCGGCTGGTGGTGTCCATCGCCAAGCGGTATGTGGGCCGGGGGATGCAGTTCCTGGACCTGATTCAGGAGGGCAACCTGGGGCTGATCAAGGCCGTGGAGAAGTTCGACTACACCAAGGGCTATAAGTTCTCCACCTACGCCACCTGGTGGATCCGCCAGGCCATCACCCGGGCCATCGCCGATCAGGCCCGCACCATCCGCATCCCGGTACACATGGTAGAGACCATCAACAAGGTGATCCGGGTCTCCCGTCAGCTGCTCCAGGAGCTGGGCCACGATCCCACCCCCGAGGAGATTGCCGAGGAGATGAACATGCCCGCAGACCGGGTGCGTGAGATTTTGAAGATCGCCCAGGAGCCCGTCTCCCTGGAGACCCCCATCGGCGAGGAGGAGGACTCCCACCTGGGGGACTTTATCCCCGACGAGGATGCCTCCGAGCCCGCCGAGGCCGCCTCTTTCACCCTGCTGAAGGAGCAGCTGGTGGAGGTTCTGTCCACCCTCACCCCCCGGGAGGAGAAGGTACTCAAGCTCCGCTTCGGCATCGAGGACGGCCGCACCCGCACTTTGGAAGAGGTGGGCAAGGAGTTTAACGTTACCAGAGAGCGTATCCGCCAAATCGAAGCCAAGGCCCTGCGCAAGCTGCGCCACCCCTCCCGAAGCAAGAAGCTGAAGGACTTTTTAAACTGACAACCCAATAGACAAGAAGAAGGAAGTGGATCACAATGTCGGAAGAAAAAAATATGAACCCTGAAGCCTTTGACCAGGATTCCGTGATGATCTATATCGACCCCAAGGTCATGAGCAGCCTGAACGATATGGCGGAGAAGAAGCAGGAGGACCTGAAGGCGCTCCGGGAGGCTGCCGAGGACGGCGATCTGGACGCTCAGTACCGCCTGGGCCGCAGCTACTTCTACGGGGACGACGGCGCGCCCAAGGATGGGGAACAGGCGTTCTACTGGTTCCGCAAGGCTGCGGACGGGGACAGCATCGCCGCCCAGTACTACCTGGGGCTGTGCTATGTGCGGGGAATCGGCACAGAGAAGGACATGGACCGGGGGGCGGAGCTGCTGACCGAGGCGTCGGACCAGGGCTATCTCCCCGCGGTCACCGAGCTGGGCCTGTGCTATGAGCTGGGCCACGGTGTGGAGATGGACAAGGGGCGGGCGGCAGAGCTCTATCAGGAGGCCGCCGACCAGGATTATGCCCCCGCCCAGTGCAACCTGGGGTACTTCTACTATCAGGGCATCTACTTTGAGGAGAACAACGACGCGGCGGCAGAGCTGTTCGCCAAGGCGGCCCAGCAGGGCTACCCCCGGGCCCAGGTGCTGATGGGGGAGTGCTTTGAGAACGGCTATGGCGTGGAGAAGGACCCGGCCAAGGCAGTGGAGCTCTACCGGGCCGCCTATGAGCAGCACTACCCCGACGGGGCCTGTTCCCTGGGGCTGTGCTACGAGGTGGGCATGGGCGTGGAGGAGGACCAGTCCCGGGCGGTGGAGCTGTACCGGGAGGCGGCCCAGCAGGGCTATCCCCCCGCCATGTGCAACCTGGGCTTCTGCTACTACATCGGAATCGGCACGGAGGAGGATCAGGAGCAGGCGGTGGAGTGGTTCACCAAGGCCGCCGAGCGGGAGTATCCCCGGGCCTTGTTCCTGCTGGGGGAGTGCTACGACCGGGGCTGGGGCGTGGAACAGAACTACGACCGGGCGGTGAAGCTGTACCAGCAGGCGGTGGACAAGGAGTATACCTCCGCCCTGTGTTCTCTGGGCCTGTGCTATGAGCTGGGCCAGGGGGTGGAGAAAGACCTGGCCAAGGCGGTGGAGCTGTACCGCCAGGCCGCCGAGCGGGGAATGCCCCGGGCCCAGTGCAACCTGGGCTTCTGCTACTACCAGGGCATCGGGGTAGAGGAGAACGATGACGAGGCCGTCAAGTGGTTTTCCAAGGCGGCGGAACAGGACTACCCCCGGGCCATCGATCTGCTGGCCGAGTGCTATGAAAACGGCTACGGCGTGGAGAAGGACGAGGCCAAGGCGGTGGAGCTGTACACCAGAGCCGCCGACACGGGCTATCCGCCCGCCCTGTGTTCTCTGGGGCTGTGCTATGAGCTGGGCACCGGCGTGGAGAAGGACGAAGCCAAGGCGGTGGAGCTGTACCGCCAGGCCGCCGAGAAGGGGGACGCCCGGGCCCAGTGCAACCTGGGCTACTGCTACTACGTGGGCATCGGGGTGGAGGAGGACAACGACGAGGCCGTCAAGTGGTTCGCCAAGGCGGCGGAGGACGGCTATCCCCGAGCGATGCAGCTGCTGGGGGAGTGCTACGACCGGGGCTACGGTGTGGAGAAGGATGTGGCCAAGGCGGTGGAGCTGTATCAGCGGGCCAGTGACAAGGGCCACGTCCCCGCCATCTGTTCCCTGGGCCTGTGCTACGAGCTGGGCCGGGGCCTGCCCGAGGACAAGGAGAAGGCCCGGGAGCTCTACCGCCGGGCGGCGGAGCGGGGCTACCCCCGGGCGCAGTGCAACCTGGGCTTCTTTTACTACCAGGGTATCGGAGTAGAGGAGGACAACGACGAGGCCGTCAAGTGGTTTACCAAGGCCGCCCAGCAGGATTATCCCCGGGCTATACAGCTGCTGGGGGAGTGCTACGAGAACGGCTATGGCGTGGAGAAGGACGAGGCCAAAGCGGTGGAGCTGTATACAAAAGCCCACCATGCGGGCTATGTCCCCGCCACCTGTGCACTGGGCGTGTGCTACGAGTATGGTGACGGGGTAGAGAAGGACCTGACCAAGGCGGTGGAGCTGTACCGTCAGGCGGCGGAGCAGGGCTACGCCCGGGCCCAGTGCAACGTGGGCTACTGTTACTACCGGGGCATCGGGGTGGAAGAGGACAACGACGAGGCTTTCAAGTGGTTTGCCAGGGCGGCGGAGCAGGATTACCCCCGGGCCATGAGCCTGCTGGGGGAGTGCTACGAGAACGGCTACGGCGTGGCGGAGGACCCGGCCAAGGCGGTAGAGTGGTATCAGAGAGCCGCGGCGGAGAACTATCCCCCTGCCCTGTGTTCCCTGGGCCTGTGCTACGAGCTGGGCACCGGCATAAGGATGGATAAGGCCAAGGCGGTGGAGCTGTACCGCCGCGCCGCCGAGCGGGGCCATGCCCGGGCGCAGTGCAACCTGGGCTACTGCTACTACCAGGCTATTGGGGTAGAGGAGGACAATGACGAGGCGTTCCAGTGGTTTGAGCGGTCAGCCAGGCAGGGCTATCCCCGGGCGCAGTATCTGCTGGGGGAGTGCTACGAGAACGGCTACGGCGTGGCGGAGGACATAACCCGGGCGGTGGAGCTGTATCAGAAGGCCCACGAAAACGGCAGTGCCTCGGGCACCTGTTCCCTGGGCCTGTGCTATGAGCTGGGCCAGGGCGTCCCGGAGGATAAGGCCAAGGCGGTGGAGCTGTACCGCCAGGCGGCCCAGCGGGGGCTGTCCCGGGCGCAGTGCAACCTGGGTTACTGCTACTACGAGGGCATCGGAACGGAGAAGGACGACAGGCAGGCCTTCGAGTGGTTTGTCAGAGCGGCGGAGCAGGAGAACTCCCGGGCTCAATGTATGCTGGGCCTGTGCTACGAGCTGGGCCGGGGCGTGGCGGAGGACAAGCTGAAGGCCACCGAATACTACCGCCAGGCGGCGGACAACGGCAATGTCACCGCCATGTGCAACCTGGGCTACTGCTACTACCAGGGCATCGGCGTGGCGGAAAACGATGATGAGGCGGTGAAGTGGTTCCAGAAGGCCGCCGGCCGGGGCCAGCCCCGGGCGCTGTTCCTGCTGGGCGAGTGCTATGAGGAGGGCCACGGCGTTCAGGAGGACCTGGAAAAGGCGCTGGAATATTACCAGAAGGCTGCGGACAAGGGCTACAGGAGCGCCCAGGAGGCTATCGACCGGCTGAAGGGCCAGCCCTCCGGCGCCTATACCTACGTGCCGCCCAAGGGTCCGGCGCCCACTGCGCCTCCCGCTCCCGTCCCCCAGCCCCCCAAGGCGAAGCCCAAGAAGGGCGGACTGTTCGGGTTCTTTAAAAAGTGATACATAGCAGAGGACCGTCCCGGAGGGTAAAACCCTCCGGGACGATTTTATGAAAATAGTTAAATTTTTGAAATTACATCTTATCATACAGCGTCAAAATGACGATATCTTAAAGAGTATGTCTCCGTCCAAGAGGTGAGGACAACAGAGAAGGAGTGTTTTGTGTGAATCGGAGAAAAAAAGCAGTGAGATCATTGTCCCTGTTGCTGGTTTTGGCGATGTGCCTAGGAATGGCGGCCTTTTCGGTGTCTGCGGAACAGGCAGCATATGAACTTTTGGATTTTGTGGAAATTGTGGGGAAGGAGGGCCGGGAATATCGGGTCTGTTCCATTTGCGGCAAAGACGAGACGGTTAAGATTCTGCTGAGGCTGGAGCAGAAATCCAACACAAGCGGGGAGAGCGGCAGCGCCTCCCTGTCCAAGCTCTCCAAGCAGGAGATTATCGACCTGCTGAATTCCGCGCCCACGACCATGCCCAGCGATATTTTTGTGACAACTCCCTCCTGTGATTCTCCCTACCAGACGGGCAAGGTGCGCACTGAGGTTCTGGAGGCGGTGAAGGACCGCTTGAATGTTCTGCGCCGTATTGCCGGACTGCCCGCTGTTACGCTGGATTCCGCCATATGTGAGGAGGCCCAGTACGGTGCGGTGATTCTGGGCAAGCTGGGGACCCTGAGCCACACCCCCTCCAAGCCCGCTGACATGGATGATGCGTTCTATAAAAAGGCCTATAGCGCCACTTCCAGCAGCAACATCTATGCGGGGCTGGCGCTGATGAGCACGCCGGATGGCTTCATGGATGACAGCGACGGAAGTAATGTGGACCGCCTGGGCCACCGCCGCTGGCAGCTGAACCCCGCTTTGGGTAAGGTAGGCTTTGGATATGTGGATAACGGCAACGGCTATAGAAAGTTTACCACAGAGAAGGTATTTGACAAGAGCGGCCGGACAACAGACTATGACTACATCGCCTGGCCTGCTTCGGGCAACTTCCCCAGCGACCTGAGCTGTTTTGAAACGAACACCGCCTGGAGCGTCTCACTGAATCCGTCCCGCTACCAGACTCCCAGCGCCTCCTCGGTGAGCGTGACCCTTACGCGTGAATCGGACGGGAAAAGCTGGAGTTTTTCCGGTCGGAACAGCTATCAGCCCAGCGGGTCCGGGCTGTACTTCAATGTGGAGACTTCCGGCTACGGTATAAACAACTGCATTATTTTCCGGCCGGACGGTATTAGCAAATATGATGGTGTCTATACAGTCAAAATTGACGGTCTGAACGCCAAGAGCGGAGGCTCCTCCAGCCTTACCTATCAGGTGGATTTCTTCGCCACAAAAGACGGCAGTGCCACCAAACCCACCAATCCAACCACCGTGACCTTCACCGATGTGAAAAGCACCGATTGGTTCCGGCCCTTCGTGGAGAAGGCGGCCACAGCGGGGCTGATGGAAGGGACAGGCAACGGCAAGTTCGCGCCCTATGACGACCTGTACATTGCCCAGGCCCTGGTCCTGGCCTACCAGATCGACAGCAAGGAGACCGGCCACACCCTGCCCAAGGTCTCCGGCGCGTGGTACATGCCCTATTACCAGTACTGCCTGGACAACGGCATTGTCACCTCCAGCCAGGTGAAGCCCTCCGACCTGACCCGAAAGGCCAGCCGGTTCGACATGGTGTCCATTCTGGATAAGGCCATCCCCAAGAGCCGCATGGAGGCGGTGAAGACGGTGAACTCCGTCCCGGACGTGAAGGAGAGCGACCCCTACGGCAGCGTGGTGTACAAGTGGTACCGCGCCGGGATCGTCGGGGGCGACAGCGCCGGGCGATTCAACGGCAACAACAACATTGCCCGGGCCGAGGTGGCCGTCATCCTCTGCCAGATCAACAAACTGTAATGAAGAAAGCCCGCCGTGGAGAATATCCGCGGCGGGCTTGGCTTTTACTTCTGCGTCAGGGTGAGGATCGCGGCCTGGGCGGCCATCTGTTCGGCCTCCTTTTTGCTCCGCCCGGAGCCGGAGCCGATTCCGGCGCCGTTGAGGGTGACCTCCACGAAGAAGCGCTTGTCGTGGTCGGGGCCCTCCTCGCCCACCAGGCGGTATTGCAGGACTTGTCCGCTCTCCCGCTGGACCAGCTCCTGCAGAGCGGTCTTATGGTCTCTGGGCTTGGTCAGGCCGGCAATCTCCCGGCGGAGGATAAATTTCTGAATAAATTTCCGGGCCGAACCGATGCCGCCGTCCAGATAGATGGCGGCCAGCACCGCCTCTACCGCGTCGGCCTGAATGGAGGGACGCTCCCGGCCTCCGCCGGAACTCTCTCCCTTGCCCAGGCGCAGGTATTCCCCCAGGTTCAGCTCCTGGGCCACCTCCACCAGGCTCTCCTCACACACCAGGGCGGACCGGGTGCGGGTCAGGTCCCCTTCGGGCAGGTCGGGGTGGTTGCGGTACAGGTGGTCGGCCACCACCATGCCCAGGATGGAGTCCCCTAAAAATTCCAGCCGCTCATTGCTGTGGAGCTTGCCCCGGCTCTCGTTGGCCCGGGAGCTGTGAGTCAGCGCATTTTCCAGCAGGGCCGGGTCGCTGAAGGTATAGCCAAGCTTTTCTTCTAAAGTTTTCATGCTTAAACTCCTTAGACAAGGCGGAACTCCGCCCCGGGCGGAGTTCCGTAATCATTGCTGTCAGTCGATCTTACTCTGGAGGAATCGGACCAGATCGCCCACAGTGGAGATGGCGGAGGCCTCCTCCTCACCCAGCTCCTCGATGTCAAATTCCTCCTCCAGCGCCATGGACAGATCAACAATATCCACAGAATCGGCGTTCAAATCATCGGTGAAAGAGGTGTCCATGGAGATACTGTCGACGTCTACATTGAATTGCTCGGCAATCAACGCGGCCAGCTTTTCAAAGATCATAATATGTCGCTCCTTCGTCTTGTGCTAACGCACTTTTTCTGTCCCTATGATAGGCATAATTCCCTCCGCTGTCAATAGGGTTTTGTCAATTTCTGAACTTTGATCCGGGAATTCCATTGGGCAAAATCACCAAGGGCCTGGGGAGCCAGGAGCAGAAGGGCGGCCAGATTGGGCAGAGCCATCAGGGCGTTGCACAGGTCCACCAGCTGCCAGATGGCCTGGGGACTCCACACCGCTCCCAGCACAGTACACCCCAAAAACGCGGCCCGGTACAGGCAGACAGAAGATATTTTGGAAGGAACAGGGAAAGTTTTCTGTCGCTGCCGTTCTTTTTTGAAGGAAAAGCAGCACAGGAAGGAGAGGCACTGTTCCCCGTAGTAGCTCCAACCCAGGATGGAGGAGAAGGCGAACAGCAGCAGTGCCGCCGCCACCGCGCCCTCTCCAAAGGGCCCCAGGACGGAGCTGAAGGCGGCGGCGGTGAGGGGGGCCCCGGTGAGGGCGCCGGGGGCGGCGGGGTCCCACACCCCGCTGACCAGGATGGCCAGGGCGGTGACAGTGCACACCGCAGCTGTGGATAGAAACACCTCGAAGATGCCCCACATTCCCTGCCGGGCAGGGTGATCTGCCCGGGCGGCCCCGTGGGCCATGGCGGAGGTGCCCAGTCCCGCCTCGTTGGTAAACACACCCCGGGCCACCCCGTAGCGCAGGGCGGCGGCCACCGTCCAGCCTATTCCGCCCCCTGCCGCCGCGGCGGGGGAGAGGGCGCAGGAGAAAATGAGCCCCAGGGCCTGGGGGATCCGCCCCCAGTGGGCGGCCAGCACCGCGGCACCGCTGCCCAGATAGAGCAGGGCCATAGCGGGCACCAGAGCGGAGGACACCGCCGCTATCCGGCCCAGTCCGCCCGCCATGACCAGCCCGGCCAGAAGAGCAGAGGTCAGTCCCACCGGGAGCCGGGGCAGGCCGCAGACGGCCTCCAGGCTGGAAGCGATGGAGGAGGACTGAACCAGATTTCCTCCCGCCAGGGTTGCGGGGATGCAGGCCAGGCAGAAGCAGGCGGACAACAGGGGAGAGCCCATCCCGTCCCGGATGTAGTACATGGGCCCGCCCTGGAGCCTGCCGTCAGGCCCGGAGCGCTGATACTTCACCGCCAGCAGCTTTTCCCCGCAGGAGGTCATCATGCCCAGCAGGGCAGAGACCCACATCCAAAACACCGCACCCGGTCCGCCCAGAGTGAGAGCGGTGGCCACCCCGGCGATGGAGCCGGTGCCCATGGTGGAGGCCAGGGCGGTGGCCAGGGCCTGGAGGGGGGACAGCCCTCCGTCCCGCGCGTTCTGTTTTTGCAGCAGGGTTCCCGCCGTGGCCCGCCACCAGGTGCGGAACCCAAAGATTTGAAACCACCCGGAGCCGATGGAATACACCAGTCCCGTAAGGAAGAACAGCCCCAGAAGCCAGGGGTTCCACAGGGCGTCTGCCGTGCGCGCCAAAAAATCCACTCCGGTACCCCCTCCAGTCAGAGCGGCCGCCCCGCCGGAAGCGGGGCAGGCCTAAGAGAGCTATATGCGGGGGAAAGCTGTGGTATTTCACCCGCTTAAAAAATTTATAGATTTTACTAGGATTTTATGGTACAATACATATATGCATTAAGAGATATGCCATATACTGCAAATAGAGAGAGTGATTGCCATGCAGGCTCAAGAAAACGGGAGTTTGAGTCATTCTGCGGCGGGACTGTATGAGACCTGCCTGGATACCTTGAGGTTAAAATTTCAAGGAGAGGAAAAAGAATTATTCTACCGGTCGTTTGAGAACGCCTATAGACAGATATCCTATAAGAACAGGGAGAACAAGAGACGTTACTGGAGCAAGACCGCTCTGGTCCTGATGGTCCTGGGCACCGGCGCCTCCGGGACTGCTGCCGCGGTCAGCCTGTTTGCCATCGCGCGTGAGCTTTTTTCAACGTCAACGCAGTCCGGCGCGTTGACAGCGATCATACAGTCCTGCATCCCTTTGATTTTGGTGTTTCTTCTCGCGCTGGGCTTTTTGGCGGCCTGCCTGTTTACCGAATTTGAGCGCCGGAATTATAAGGAGACATGGGCCAGGCATAGTGCCGCATATCATAGGCTGAATATCGCCATGGTCCGGCATTTGTCCGGCCTGACGGATGAGGAAGATTTTATGAAGGAAGCTTTGCACATCCTTGAGGCTGATATCGATCGTTTTGAGCATAATATCAGCGGTTCTTAAGGGAGTACATCGTACAGACCAGATTGATGATTGACTCGCATATCTGATTGGGGGGATGGGAATGTGTGTGAGTACGCTGCGGCTGATCCGTCCGGCCAGTGAGGCGCCAGTGGTGGAGGTCATGAAGGAATTTTTCTTTCTGACAGGCTGCCTGCTCTGCGACAAGCCCGTGCATTCCCTGAAGGATGCGGAGGAGGAGCTGAGAAAAGGCGGCGGCACAGATATTGATATCGTTTTGAATCTCAATGTGTTTTACTGGGAGGATGGTCTGCCAAAGTGGAGCGGTGATGCGCAGGTATATGAATCGGCCTGGTTCAAACAGGAGTGGGCGGATTCTTCCATCGGAAATTCCGGCTTTGCCATACGCAATGACCGCAGTGTATTTGTGACGTATCAGCAGCCCAAGCGCAAGAAAATGAAGTTTTACCGCAAGCTGATAGACAGGTTGATTTTCCAAATTTGGAATTCCGACGAAGATGCGCTTCAGCGGGAGCAGCTGTTCATCCTCAACCGCCTCTATTTCGAACATCATTTGCTTGGATTTTTGCAGAGCAAGCGGGCCCTGCGGATGATGAACATGGGCGAGGCGCTGGAACTCAATCTTGGCCAGCAGACGATTTCCGCCGACTGCTATATCAGAGATATGCTGCTGGCTTTCAACCGGTTTTACCAGGACACCGTCGAGCTTCAGCGGGAAACCAGGGTTTCTCCCTACACCCGCTATGCAAATATAAACATCGCCCGGAAAATCCGGGAAGTGTTCCAGCTGCTGGAAAAAAAGCCGGCGGCCAAGTGGAGCGAGGACGGCGGCTTTCCAAGTGTCACCTATTGCAGCGCGGGGTTCCTGCTTGAGGCGCTGGGAAAACTATACCGCCAGGAGCCGCAGTATCCGGGGACCCTGTTTCTCGCGGCCCGGGTCTGTCAAAGTGAGCCGTCTCAGGAGCAGAACGCCGGGTACTACTATCAGAAGCTGTTTGAAACGATTGCGGGGAAGGATAAAAGGGCATATTCCTTTATTTACTATGAATATGGCCGGTATATTGAACGGACGGAACGTAATTGGAGGCGTGCGCTGCGTTATTTCGCCAAGTCCGCACACCTGACCCCCCTGAGCTACCAGGCCTTCTTCAAGATGGGCTGCTGTGAGGCCAAAAATCGGGAATTTGATACTGCGCAGATATATTTCAAAAATGCGATTCGGATCATCTGGAGGGAGTTCTCCGGAGGGAGGCCGATCGCCTGGGAAAATCTCTCCCTGCCCTGCATACAATACCTGTTCAAAACCTATATGTGGATGTGGAAGATTTGCCTTTCCCTCGCCAAATACAGCGAGGCGCAGGCCTATCTTGGCAAGGCGTGGAATGCTGCAGAAGCGTATCGGGAGAATCAGTGCCTGCGAAGGGCCTATAATCCGAAGTCGGGTCACTGGAAGGAATTGGAGTCTTATCATAAAAACAGCAGACCGGTGCTTCTGCTGCGTGAGATTGTTCGGTCAAGCCTTGCTTCTACAAGTATGTTTATCCCATGAGATGCAACCGCGACGCATGTGCGGCGCCGGCAGGGAGTAAAGAGAAAACTTCAAGAAAGAGGGCATCGATTATGGAACGGCCTGAGCACTATACTCGGCGGATCAATATCGAAAAACTGTTGAGCAATGGCGTTATTCAGGAGGATATTAAAAACTTTCAGGATTCCTACGCGAAGCAGGAGTTTTTCCAGGCCATTGACGTGCTGAAGAAAATTATATGGGAAAATGATTTTTTCTGGCAGGAGAACGGAGGGTATCTGGGCACGTACGGCTCCAAAAAAGCGACCGGGAAGCGGGAAGAAATCTTTAATGTGATCCCCTTTCTGGGTGCACGGGGAACCGGCAAGACCTCAACGATGCTGTCATTCGCCAATATGCTGGCGGAGTTTGACCCGGACGACAGAAAATATGACGCGTTCCTGCTGGAACGGGACGAGCGCTCCCGAAGAAGACACGAAGACACAAAATTCATTGTTCTGCAATATATTGACGTCGGCGTTTTGAAAAGCAAAGAGGACATCATGGCCATCATCCTGGCCAGAATGCTGAAATATGTCCAAAAGAAGCTTGACAGCCAGCCCCTGGGCATTGGGACCCCCGGCGTGCGCCAGGAGGAGCTGCGCCAGCTCTACCAGAACTTTGAACAGGTGTACACCGACCTTCTGAACCTGACCCAGGAGGGACAGGAGCCGGAGGAAGAGTTGACGCTCCGCAGGCTTCAGAATTTAAACAGCAGCTATTCCCTGGCCGACAAATTCCAGAGCCTTGTTTACCAATTTTTGGATTTTTTGAACCACATCGATCACAACGGAGGGAGATGCCGGTATTATCTGATTATCGCTCTGGATGACATCGACCTCTTTGAGACCACAAACCGTGCGCAGGTCCACAAACTTGGGCGCATTCAGCAGAAGGATGCCTACACCATCAGCGGGCAGATTTATGAGTATCTGCAAATTCCGGGGGTTGTGGTTCTGACGACCTATGATGAGAGCCGCCTGCTCAGTGTATGCTCTAGGCATGTGGAAGAAACATTCCCCGATTTAGGAAAACAGGAGTGCATGTCCCAGGCGGTTCAGTTTATTCACAAGTTTATCCTGCCCAAATATAAAATCTACATGCCCAACCTGGGTTATGCGGACTATCCGGAGAACCGGCGGCTGAATGTTGTGATCGGCTCGGATAAAAGCATGATGCAGGTGCTGTTTCCAGACCTGGCTTCGAAGCCTTTGGAGGAGGTAAAAGGCACAGAAATTCCCATGAAAGAGCTGATCCTGCGGTATATTGCGGCCATATACGGGACTTACTTTGACATGAATGGGACAAAGCAGCATTTCTTTGAGGAGTGGAACCTGAGAAAAGTGAAAAACCTGCTTCTCGCCCTGCGGATGGAAGATGAGACCAGCTTTGAAGACGCCGGCACGGACTTGCGGGAACAGCGGTATATGCGTCTGTTGAGCTACCTCTATAATCAGTTTGTCGGAGAGAAGCTGGCGGGCACCAAGGAATTTACGCTGCTGCACAAATGGCTCAATATGCCGCTGGAGCGCAGAAGCCTGGAAATTTTTAACTATATCCGGGCAGAACGTTCCAGATTGAGCCGGGATGATCCGTTTTATTTCCACGCGGACGGGAGCGAGCGGGCTTATAACTATGGTGAACTGATTCGAAATCTGTACATTTCCTCCCGCTGCGGCATCCTGTCCAAGGAGATGGTCTACTGTATTTTGGCCTCCTACTCCCTGGTGCTGGCCCGGCTTTACGATATATACCGCTCATCAACCGACCTCAACAAGAAAAGCTCCAGTGAATATGCTCTCCGAGACGTTTTGCGGACCTCTATCGCAGGACAGTGGTCTAATGATATCCTTTATACTTACTTCTGGTTTGAAAACCCTGGGAAGGTAGTGATTAGTGAGTCGCCGAAAGTAGCGATAAGGCCAACAATTGGAGCCCAAATCGGTTCCGTCCGTACAGAACGGTTGCCTAAAGTCTTTCGAGTCAAGATTGACGATATCGATATATTCAGTGTGCTCTTTAATAAAAAACTTTTGGAAGATATAGAGGAATACAAAAAGCTGAATGATACTAAAAAGGTAAAGGAGCTTGAACAGCGAGTTGAGAAACAAAAGGAGGGCTTCAAAAGATTCCTCAATATTCTAGAGCTTCTGGGAATGTTCTTTACTAATGTGTGTGACACGAAAAGAGATTCCCAACGGGAGGCAAAAACGCTGAAGTACAGATTTAAGATATCTGAGCAGGACGTGGGCGACAAATTAAAGAAGAACACTACTAAAATCCCTTTGGATGGGCAAGGTGTGATTCAACTGAAAAACACATACTTAGAGGCCAGCTATCAATGTGCGTGTTTCAATATCCTGAATTTTGTAGTGAATTCCTTTACCTGGAAGGAGTATTTCAACGCGCTGCACGGTGGCTTGCGGAAAGCGGTTTATGATTGGGGAGAAAAAAGCGGATATTCCACAGTTGACAGCAAGTGGAATGAATGGATTCAGGAGTGTTCTTTGAGCGATGAGTTTTTAAGCTGGTCAAACAACTGTGGAGATTGTGCGATCCCCTTTCAGCATTTCGATATGACCTACAACATTCTCAAGCGCCAGGGAGATGTGACTGACCACGGTCTGCCGGAGCGGGCACATGTCTCTGATTTTTACAAGTGCTGCCAGCAGGTATATCAAAATATTGACAACGCGCTGGCAAAGCAGGACCAGAAATACATGGAAAAGTTCAAATTTGCGAAGGCATTTAACGAAAACCCCTTTATCAAGACCTTCCGCGAGTTTGAGGACAATGACGAATTTACCACTGCCTTGAAAGAACTGGCGGAGGCTCTAATCAGGGAGGCCTCGACGCGTCGGGGAGACGATGATATACTCGGTGATATACTCGGCGATTATCCTATTTAAAAGGAATCAGCTATGAAAGAGGAATTTGGACCGATTGAGGAATTATGCGCCCTGACGGACGCCCTGCTTTGCAAAGTAAATGCCGCCCAGGTGCTGCGGGGACAAGCCTTTTTTGACAGCATCCCTGTTCATGAGGCGGCGGTCCTCTTGTTCAAAACCCAGCAGCGCTATCAGAACTGCAGCTTGCTGGAGTGTGAGAATGCTGTAGACAGCATCGTTCATCGCATGTGTGACCGGGATATCCTGCGGATGCGGTCCTCACGGCCTGGGCAGGTCCATGTGTT
Source organism: uncultured Oscillospiraceae bacterium (assembly GCA_910578735.1). GTDB lineage: Bacteria > Bacillota > Clostridia > Oscillospirales > Oscillospiraceae > Lawsonibacter. The sequence goes on along the minus strand of CAJTSQ010000014.1, from coordinate 23,110 downwards.
TGAACTGCTTTCCGACCTGGCGGACGCGCTCCTGCTCCAGCAGAATGGTGAAGTACTGTGCCGCTATACCCATATCCTGTACTGGCGCAGGCTGGTTCAGAGTATCGGCGAGGAGCTGCCTGTAACCACCGTGCATGTCATCAGAGACATGGAGCGGGGATATCCGTCCCGGGAGCATTTCGCTTGGGACTATGTCGTTCGGCAGAACAATGAACCGCTCAATCAACTGTTGCGGCGGGGGATTTCAGACCATCACATGCACCTGTGGGCCTCCGTACCTTATTTTCAGGTGTCGTGGCTCAACCTGATGAATGATATCGCCTACAGCCCCTATCTGCAGAGCTGTTTGAGGATCGATCAGGAGGAATGGAGCCTGGATCAGGAGTGGAGCGCAGGCCAGGAGTGGGATCTGGCCCGGAAACGGCGCGTGTTAAAGCGGAGGGGAGAGGGCTCTTTGGTGTCCAAGTGCCAGCAGGCTGCTCTCATTCGCGTCTATCTCTGCGCCCGTCTGAAAGGGCTGTCGCTGCGGCTGGCCGGACCAAGGGTTCCGTGCCAGCGCACCCAAGGCGATCAAGAAACGGAAAACTTCCTTTTTGTAAGAGAACTGCTCCAAAATCCGCAGCTGCTCCAGATGGGGATCGGCCATATCCAGGCGGCGATTTCCTCTCTCCGAGCCCCGGACGGCGGGTATTGTGTAGACTACGCCTTGGGTCTGACTTCCGGCCCGCAGGATGACCGGGATGCCTATCAGGTGTTCAGCGGGGAGCGTTGGTTCTTGTACTCCATGCTGAGGGATATCTACTTGACGCAACCGGCCCTGAGCCGGAACGAGCATAACCTCTTTTATGCCTATCTTCTGCTCCAGATTCAAATCCGTTCCCAGATGGTACAGGTTGACAGCAAGGTGGGCCTGGACCATTTTCGGAAGATCCAGCGGCGTAAGAGTTACTTTTTGGGGGATTCCCGCTCGAAAGAGCTCATCATGCGGCTGGCGGTCCGCGAACCGCTGCAGCGGATGTCCCATCTGCGGGAGCTGGAGGTGCGCATTGTCCCCGGCGACACGGTGGCCGAACTCCGGCAGGATATTGCCGAGCTGGAGCGCGCGACCGCCGGAGACATCGGCTGGGACAGACTGGGACTGGAAGGGGGAACAGAAGCGGAAAATCTTCGAAAACGATATTATTATATTCTCCATTTTACCAGAGAAATGGAGCGGGCGGAGCGTTTCGATTCTGGCCGGTACAGTTTTGAATACCGCCATTACCGATTCCGGAAACGACTGGCGCAAAAAGGCGACGCAATCCGGAAGTTTCGGGAAAGCTGGCCCAGCCTGGCGCGCCGGATACGGGGGATTGACGTCTGCTCCATGGAGATCGGGTGCCGGCCTGAGCAGTTTGCCTGCGTTTTTCGGATGCTGGGGGCGCATAGCTGCAAGACGGATGAGCTTGACGGGTCCCGCCCGCTGCCCAGGCTGCGAAAAACTTACCACGTCGGAGAAGATTTTTTGGATCTGGCAGACGGCCTGCGGGCCATTGACGAGGCAATCAACTTCCTGAATCTGGACTGCGGGGACCGCCTGGGGCACGCCCTGGCCCTGTGTATAGACCCGTGGGAGTGGTATCAGGGAAAAAACCGGCAGATTTCCTTGCCAATACAGGATTATCTTGACAATATCGCATGGCTTCACTATGTGATTCGGCGCCATCCGTTTTCAGGAATGGAACAGACCATTTTACTTCTGGAGTCACAGTTTGAGTATTATTTTTGGCGCGTCTACCTGAACAATATGGACGAGGAGGAGACGCTGCGGTTTGTCCAAAGAGGAGAGTCCCAATATAAGGGAAAGGAATCTGCCCGCAATTATAAGGCACATCACTGCCTCTTTACCATGGAGGATTATATTCGTGCCTGGATGCTGCGTGGAGACCATCCTGAGCTCTACCGGTCTGGTTACTTTTGGGTGGATGGGTTTCCAACAGACGATTGGTCCCGTTTTCAGGTAAATGGAAAGTTCCATACAGACCCGTCGATCCGGTATATTCCGGAATGCAGTTTTTTATACTTTTCTTATCACTATAATATACCGATACGTCAGGCCGGAGCGGAGTACATTACAGTTACGGTAAGGGATGACTACATCCGCGGTGTGGAAGCGGCGCAAAAGGCCCTGCAATTCGATATTGCCAACCGGGGCCTTTCGGTGGAGAGCAATCCCACATCCAACGTGAAGATCAGTACTGTTCCCAGCTATGCGGAACATCCCATCATCCGCCTCTATAATAACGGGCTGGTCCACGACCCGGAGCGGCTGCGGAACTGCCCCCAGATTTCCGTCTCGATCAATACGGACGACAGCGGAGTGTTCTTTACTTCTTTGGAGAGCGAATACGCTGTGATTGCCCGATCTCTGGAGACGCTGCAGGATGAGGATGGCCAATCGCGCTACTATAAATGGGAAATCTACGACTGGCTAGACCGTATCCGCCAGATGGGGAACGACCAGAGCTTTCAATCGGATGAATAAGCTGAATCTGAAAGGAGCGTTTTGGGTGTAAAACCAGGACCGTCCGGTTTCCCGGACGGTCCTGCTGTTTGCTAATTGGGGAAAGTAGCTGCCGTGGCATAGGGGGCTGGCGCGGCTTTCAGACGTTCCACCTCAAATGCTGGCTGGCAGATACCGCCTGCCGTGGGGTAGTAGCTGATCTTGACCTTGTCCCCCACATTCAGCAGGATAGCCCAAGGCGTTTCATCGGCGCTGAAGCCGTAGTAGCCATCCTCCGCCGTGTCGCCCTCCAGGCGGACATAGTAGTTGGTGGTGCCGTTGACAACGGCGCTGCGGATCTCCATAATTGTCCCAGTTATTTGGTCATAGGGCATCTCTTCTTCTGTGGTGAGCCCCTTGTCGGACAGCATCTGGATATACTTTTTCTCACAGGAGGAGACCGTGTCGCCGGTGGCCACAATCTGGTACTGGGCCACGTTGACCATGGCATAGGTTTTCACCAGGTTGGTGGCGTCCTTCAGGGGGATGAAGTAGGTGGGCTCTCCGGCAATATTCAGCAGGATGGGGAAGGTGGCAATATAGCCCAGGTCCTGGACCACGCCCTCGGCGGACCGCTTGGCGGCCTCCTCAGTTGCGCCGGGGGCGGTATAGAAGTGGGTCTCCTTGGTGCGCATGTTGCACAGCAGGAAGCCCAGGTTGGACTGGTCCGCGTTGGCGGAGGTGACTCCGGTATAGGCGTACACGTCGTCGTTCATGGCGATATAGTTGTAGCCGCTGGTGGTCTGGGTCACGTCCCGCTGGCCCAAAATGGAGTTGATGAAGCCGTGGATCAGGGTGCCGTAGTAGTCGTACTGCTGCATGATCAGGGCGGGGACATAGAGGGTATCCACCCAGTTGGGAACCTGCTCATGGTATTCGCATTCGCCGGTGACAGCGTCCACCAGCACGGCCCCCTGGATATCCACTCCGCCGAACAGGCCGATGCGCTTCACCACTCTGGGGGCGATCCACCAGGGGTGCCCGCTCTCGTCAATCTCAAACTCAGGCGTGGAGAACATCATGGTGGGGTAGCGGAAGCGCAGGTGGCGCATAATATTCCGGTTCAGCGGCTCGGAGAAGGAGTATTTGATCCCCTCGGTGAGCCGGGTGACAGTGGCCTCCTGGGTGACCATGTCCACCACCACATAGGCAGGCAGGCCGTTGGCCCGGTTGGTGAACCACTTGATCAGGTCGGCGTAGGCGATGGGGGCCACCCGGACGGGCCGGCCCTGGTAGTTGATCTGGGTGGAGTCGTTGGAGTACTCAAACTGGCTGACCATGTCGCTGAGGGTGCCCATCTGCCGGTCCCCCAGGAAATTGGCGGAGTCCCGGTCCAGGGTGGGAATCTCGTTGAAGGAGATTTCGGCGATGTCGGTGGCAAAATCGCCGGTCTGAACGGTGAGCAGTTCCCGGTAGGCGGCGGCCCGGAAGATGGGCATGGAGATGATCTGGCCCACCACGGCCACCACAACCGCGACAGCGAAAAGAATCACTACCGGCAGGCAGCTCCGCTTGACGAACTGAAACCAGTTCTTCAGCTTCTCCTTGGGGGTGCGGACCACGTTGTCCACCGGCTTGACGGACAGGGCAAAGACGCAGACGGTGTAGACCACGCACAGCAGAAGCAGAAAGCTGTAGAAGTCGCCAGATTGGAAGTTGAGGGCGGGCAGGGAGACGTAGAAGTAGACAAAGCCCACCACCGCCGTAATCAACAGGCTGACCAGCAGACTGCCCGCCCGGCCCATGGGTTTTCGGGTCTTTTTTTCTTTCAAGATAAAATTCTCCTCTCTTATGTTTGTAGGGGCGGCCTGTGGCCGCTCGGTCATGGCGGAGATACAATGCGGGCGGCCACAGGCCGCCCCTATGGTATTTCTTATAGCATATACTCTTTTCCTGAAAAAAGCAATGAATAGAAGATTAAATTTTAAACCTCTTGCCAAATCTGGAAAGATTCCCTATAATAGAGAAAACCTTTGTACTGGAGGAGAGAGCATGGCTTTAGACATGAAATATTTTGAGGAGATGGAGGCCAAGATTCCCGTGGGCAAGGTGCGCACCCGGTTTGCGCCCTCGCCCACGGGGTACATGCACGTGGGCAACCTGCGCACGGCGCTGTATACCTGGCTCATCGCCCGGAACGCCGGGGGAACCTTCATCCTGCGCATCGAGGACACCGACCAGGGCCGCCTGGTGGAGGGGGCCACCGATGTGATTTACAAAACGCTGGCCGAGTGCCATCTGGACCACGACGAGGGACCCGACGTGGGCGGTCCGGTGGCCCCCTATATCCAGTCGGAGCGGCGGGACACCTATGGCAAATACGCCCGCCTGCTTATCGAGAAGGGCTGCGCCTACTACTGCTTCTGCGAAAAGGCGGAGAGCGGGGAGGACACCGGTGACTTCAACCGGGCGGAGGACCCCTGCCGGGCTCTGTCCTTGGAGGCGGCCCAGGCCAGGGTGGACGCCGGGGAGCCCTATGTCATCCGCCAGCGCATCCCGGAGGAGGGGACCACCACCTTCCACGATGCCATTTTCGGCGACATTACCGTGGAGAACAAGACCCTGGACGACCAGGTGCTCATCAAGCGGGACGGCATGCCCACCTACAACTTCGCCAACGTCATCGACGACCACCTCATGGGCATCACCCATGTGGTCCGGGGCAGCGAGTACCTGTCCTCCGCCCCCAAGTACAACCTGCTCTATGAGGGCTTCGGCTGGACTGTTCCCACCTACGTCCACTGCTCGCCTGTGATGCGGGACGCCCACAACAAAATGTCCAAGCGCCACGGCGACCCCTCCTACGAGGACCTGAAGGACCAGGGCTTCCTTACCGAGGCCATCCTCAACTATGTGGCCCTGCTGGGCTGGTCCCCCCGGGGGGACATCGCCGAACAGGAGATTTTCTCTCTGGAGGAGCTGGCCCGGGCCTTTGACCTGGAGGGGATGTCCAAGTCCCCGGCTATCTTCGACATGGAGAAGCTGACCCACTTCAACGCCCTTTATCTTCGGGGCATGTCCCAAGAGGACTTTGCCAGGGCGGCGGAGCCCTATATCCGGCAGACTGTGAAGGACCTGCCCGCAGGGGAGATCGCCGCTCTGCTCCAGGCCCGATGCGAAAGGCTCACCGATATCCCCGAGAAGGTGGCCTTCTTCGACACCCTGCCTGAGTACAGTGCGGAGCTGTTTACCAACAAGAAGTCCAAGACTAACCCGGAGGTGTCCAAAGCCATGTTGGAGGCGGCCATCCCCATGCTGGAGGGGCTGTCCGATTGGACCCAGGACGCCATTCACAACGGGCTGGTGGCCCTGGCCGAAAAGCTGGAGGTCAAAAACGCCACCCTCATGTGGCCGGTGCGCATCGCCGCCGCCGGACAGGCGGTTACCCCCGGGGGAGCGGTGGAAATCTGCCGCATTCTTGGCAAGGAGGAGACCCTCCGCCGCCTGAAGCTGGGGCTGGACAAGCTGTAAAACGCAAAGAGCCGCCAACAGGCGGCTCTTTTTATATCCGCTGATACAGGTGCAGATCAAATCCGATCTGGCAGCGCAGACGGTCCAGATTCTCCAGCCGGGCGACGCCCTCTCTGGGAGTTTTCCAGGCGTAGGGGGTCATACCAAACAGGGCCATGATATCGGCGGTTTCCTCTAATTCTACTGTACGGCGGATTTCCTTTACATTCTGCCAGATGAAGCCGCTGTAATCCTCCCGCTTCACGGGGTTTTCGTAGGGGCGGGAGTAGAGGACCTGCTTCATCTCCCACAGGTGCCGGGCGGAGGGGACTGCATAACAGAACAGCCCGCCGGGGCGGAGTACTCGGGCGAACTCCTCTATGGCCAGCGGGGAAAAGATGTTGACCAGAACGTCCGCCGACTGATCCGGCATGGGAAGATGATACACCGATGCCACGGCAAACTCCCCCTCCGGGAGGCGCTTTGCCGCCCGGCGCAGGGCGGCCTTGGACAGGTCCACCCCTGCGATTTGCGGGGTGAGTTCCTCTTGGGACAGAGTCTGAAACAGCCCTGCGGTGTAGTAGCCCTCCCCACAGCCGCTGTCCAGGACAACGGGGGCGGAGAGGTTGACGGCGTACTCTGCGACAGCCCGACACAGAGCCTCCTGCAGAGGGGCGTAGTAGCCCTTCTCCAGAAAGGCGGACCGGGCGGCCACCATGGCCTTGTCGTCGCCCGGGTCTTTGGAGTGCTTTTGATTGGCGGGGAGCAGGTGGACATACCCGGCGGCGGCCCGGTCGAAGCTGTGCCGGTTGGGACAGAGCCAGCGGGCCGGCTCCCGCTCCAGCGGGGCCCCACACAGGGGACAGCGGAATAGACTTTTCACAGACAGTCACCTCGTTCCTTCATCATAGCGGGAAGGGCAAAAAAATACAAGGGGATTTTGCCAAAAACCCTCGAAATGTCTCCGGGGATGTGGTAGAATGGAAAAAAACATCCGAGAGGAGATTCGTTATGAACAAGACCCCCGAGGATATCCGTGCCATTGTGGAGGAGCTGAAGGTCCTCTATCCCGACGGAATCTGCTCGCTGGAGTACAAAAAGGACTATGAGCTGCTCTTTTCCGTCCGTCTGGCCGCCCAGTGCACCGACGAGCGGGTGAACAAGGTGACTCCTGCCCTCTATGCCCGCTTCCCCACCCTGGAGGCCCTGGCCAAGGCCGATATCTCCGAGGTGGAGGAGTATATCCACTCCACCGGCTTTTTCCGGGCCAAGGCCAAGGATATCGTCCTGGCCTCCCAGATGCTCCTTCGGGACTACGGCGGCAGAGTGCCCGACACCATGGAGGACCTGCTGAAGCTCCCCGGCGTGGGGCGGAAGACGGCCAATCTCATTCTGGGGGACGTGTACCACACCCCCGGCGTGGTGGTGGCCGACACCCACTGCATCCGCATCACCGGCCTGCTGGGCCTCACCGATGGCACCAAGGACCCCGCCAAGGTGGAGACCCAGCTGCGGGCCGTCTTGCCCCCGGAGGAGTCCAACGACTTCTGCCACCGGATGGTCCTCCACGGCCGGGCGGTGTGCATCGCCCGGAGACCCCAGTGCGCGGACTGCACCCTGCGGCCTTGGTGCGACCACTTCGCTAAGAACGGCTAAAGCCCCCCTTGTCAAAGGGGGGAGGGCCGCCGGACGCAGTCCGGTGGCGGGGGGATTCCGATGACTGGTACGGCTCAGTTGTACAGAATCCCCCAGTCACGGCTTCGCCGTGCCAGCCCCCTTTAGCAAGGGGGCCTTTCTCTTATCCTGAATTTATTGATAAACAATAAAAATATATTGACAATCAGTTTTTCCTGTGTTAGGATGGGGCCACCGAAAGGAGGAATTTTCCGTGGAAAAGACTGGAGTTCATAGGCTGGCCCGGGTACTGCGGGTCCTTGTTATTATTACATTTGTATGCAATATAATTGCGCTGCTGCTGGTGCCCGGACTGGCGGTACTCTATGTCAGCGGAGCGGATATATCGCGGGTGGCAGACAGCATTCTGGAGTTTGTGACTCTAAGTTGGCATCCCGTTGTTTGGATGTTGGCAGTGTCCGGAGAAAGCCAAGACTGGGTGGTGCTATCCCTGTTCCTGCTGTCCTGCGGGGCCTGCACCGCTGTGATTCTGTGGCAGGGAAAGCGGGTGTTGGATACGATCCTGCTAGGGGAGCCCTTTGCGAAGGGGAACGCCGCAAATTTGAAGCGGGCAGCGGTGTGCTGCTTTCTTATCTCCGGGGCGGCGCTGGTGCGGCTGATTTGGGGATTCACTTATTATCGGAGTATCGGCCCGCTGTTCACTTACAACGCCCTGTTTGTCCCTGTGTTCTTTATGGCCGGTCTGCTCTTTCAGGTGATGTCCGCCCTGTTCCGTCAGGCGGCGGAGCTGAAGGAGGACCAGGACTTGACCATTTAGGGGGGTGTGCCTGTGTCGATTATGGTAAACCTGGATGTGATGATGGCCAAACGGAAGATGTCCCTGGGGGAGCTGGCACAGAAGGTTGACATAACCATGGCGAATCTGTCCATTTTGAAGAACAACAAGGCCCGCGCGGTGCGGTTTTCCACTTTGGAGGCCATCTGCAAGGCCCTGGACTGCCAGCCGGGGGATATTCTGGAGTTTGTGCCCGACGGGGAGGAGGAGCCATGAGAGGGAAGGGAAGAACTTTTGTGAAAGCCTTATGTAAACTTGCGATTCAGGCGCTGGCGGTTCTGGCCGGGGTATTGGCTGCCCTGTGGCTCTTTGCGCACATCATATTCCTGGGAGGACCGGGGCTGCTATGAGGTGGAAGCGGTTTCAGCGGGCAATCTGGACCCTGCTGGCGGTGTGCGCCGTCGGTGTATTCCTGATGTGCGTGGTCAGCGGCAGGGGGTACACGCTGGTGTTCGGCCAGGTGGACGACGGGACAATTGCGTGGACCCTGGTCTCCATTTTTCTGCTGGCCCTGGTGGTGTGGGGAGACGGGGCCATTGTGGCCTTCACAAGGGGCTGGGAGCGGGTTGTTTTTCTGGTTTTTGTCCTGGCGGCGGAGGGGCTGCTCCTGCTGACGGTCCTGTTTTTCTCGGTTTATTTCTATACCAATCCCACATATTACCCGATTTATGACCCCGCCGGGGAGGTGGGTCTGGTGGTCCGGCACGAGAGCTGGCTGTTCAAATGCTGGGGGCAGTTCTATCTGCCCGCCGGCCCCTGTCTGCTCCGCCGGACCGGCGTGACCTACGCGGCCCACGACCTCTGGCCCTTTCACGACGGCTATTATGAAATCCAGTGGACGGAGGAAAACATTGTCGTTCACTACAACACCGGGATGGGGGAGTGGGAGACCTGTACCGTGCCGCTGGACTGAGACGTTTGGAGGAAGTGCAATGAAAATTGTTATTATGTCAATCGGAGCCCTGCTGTGCCTGACGCTGTCCGGCTGCTGCGGGGGAGAACATGCCGACCTGGTAGTGGTCAACAACAGCGACCGGGATGTCTGCTCCATTGTTCTGGAGTACAGCGGCAGTACCGAGACGGTCCAGGCAGCGGACGGCAGCGCCCTGCTGAAGCCGGGCCAGACCTACGGCCTGGAGCTGGAGGAGGGGGAGGTGCTGGTTACCCTCCGGGACCGGGCGCAGAGGACCATCGGCCAGGGCCGGGTTACCCGGCAGGAGGGAGAACGGCAGTTCCTCACCTTCGATGGCGTGTCGGAGGGAAGTCTGAGTGTAGAGGAGTGGCCTCATGCTTGACGGTTTATTGGTCTGGATGCTTCTGGCAGGTCTTCCGATACTGCCTGGGGTGGGAGTCACCTGTATGTTTCGCTGCGGGGAGCGGGAACGCAGGCATATGGTCTGGTCAGCGGCAGTATTTCTGGGGGCGCTGGCCCTGTGGATAGGTGGAAACCTGCTCCTGGGCCTCTTCGGGCTGACATGGCGGGGCGTTTCGGTGGGTGTCCTGCTGGGCGTGGTTCTGGTAAGCGGCGGAGTGTGGATCACCCAGGCCCTGGCCTTTCTTCTGCCCAACAGAGATTTTCCCCATCTGGTCCTCGGTTTTCGGTGGGCGGCCAAGGGGATCGTCCTGCTCCTTGCCGGTGCGGTTCTCCTGATAATGCCGTTTCTGTTCGCGTTTGCCTGTGCCCTTATCGGTGACGACGCAAGGAGCGTAGTAGAATACCAGGGCCAGACCCTGGTGGAGGTGGACGAGGGCTTTTTAGACCCCTGGTACAGCTACTACGTCTACTGCGGTCCACTGGTCCGGGGGACGGAGCGGGTGCAGGGTGGACCGACCCCAATTGACGGCGACTCTAACTGAAAAAGACAGAAAGTTTCACCTCTCCCCGGCATAGAGATAGGGGAGAGGTGATTTTTATGAAGCCCCGGAGGTTTGGATTTTTGGAGCGGGCGGCGGAGACCTTCGACCTGCCCGCCGACGCGGTAGCGGGTGTGCCCAAGCTGGAGCTGGTGGGGAGCGGGGAACTGCGGGTGGAGAACCACAAGGGCATCCTGGCCTATGGCAAGGAGGAGATCCACATCAGCGGTGGCGTGTACCTCATTAAGATCACCGGGCAGGACTTGGAGCTGCGGGCCATGACGGGGCTTGAGCTGCTGATCACAGGAAAAATTTCTCAGATCACGCTTGCGTAGGGGGTCGCCATGAGAAAATTGATGAATTATCTCCAGGGAATCGTCGTCCTGCGTCTGACAGCCCCCTTTCCGGAACGGCTCATCAACCTGTGCGCCCAGGCGGGCATCGACTTCTGGGCGGTGGAGTGGCTGGATGAGCATACCGTCCGCCTCACCACCCGGCGCCACACCCTGGGCCGGCTGGAGGAGCTGGCCGGGCGGGCGGGGTGCGCGGTGGCACAGGAGTCCAGCCGGGGCCTGCCCGACTTTCTGGGGCGGTTCCGCACCCGGTACGCATTTTTGGCGGGCCTGTTTCTGGCCCTGTGCGCGGTAGGGGTGCTGTCCCGGTTTGTGCTGGTGGTGGAGGTAAAGGGAAACCGGGAGGTTCCCTCCGCCGTCATTTTGAGTCAGCTGCGGCAGATGGGGGTGCGTCCCGGGGTGTACGGCCCCGGGCTGGACCGCAGCCAGCTGGCCCAAGAGGCCCTGCTGGCTCTGGAGGACCTGTCCTGGATGGCCCTCAACCTTCACGGCACCCGGCTGGAGGTGATTGTCCGGGAGGCAGTGAAGGAGCCGGAGCAGCTGGACGAGTCGGGATACTTTGACATTGTGTCTCAGGCAGACGGTGTGGTCACCCACATCGAGCCGGAGCAGGGGGACGCCCTGGTCCAGGATGGGGACGTGGTGGCCAGGGGGGATGTGCTCATCGCGGGAACGGTGACCATAGAGCCCCCACAGTACAGCGGCCTGCCCAACCGGTACTACCAGACCCATGCCCGGGGCCGGGTCTGGGCACGGACCTGGCGGGTGATGACCGCCGCCATTCCGGCGGACGCGGTGATAAAGGACTACACGGGGGCGGAAAAAAATGTTTGGTCTGTAAACATTTTTGGGCGGCGGATAAAAATTTTTGGAAACCCTAGTATTTCCTGGTCCGAGTATGATAAAATGACTACAGTACACCAGGCTGCCCTCCCCGGCGGCGGTCCGTTCCCCCTGTCCCTGAGCCGGGAGGTATTTCGGGAGTATGAGCCCAGAAGGGTCCAGGTGGACCAGGCCGCCGCCCAGGCCCTGCTGGAGGAACAGCTTCTCAAGCAGCTGGAGGTCCTCATCGGCGAGGATGGGGAGGTGGAATCCACCCGGTTTGCCGCCCGGATCAGCGACGGCCGGCTGGAGGTCACCCTCACCGCCCAGTGCCTGGAGGAGATTGGCGAGGAGCGGCCAGGAGAAGGAGCGGTTACACCGTAGGGACGCTTCATGAAGCGTCTCTACAAAGATTTGACCATACCAAGGAGAGATCATTTACCTATGACAGAACAGACTATCAGCTTAGAGCGCCTGGAGGAGACCATCAACGTGTTTGGCTCCTTCGATGAGAATATCCGCCTGATTGAGCACGAGATGGGGGTTACGGTGGTGAGCCGGGATTCCATGCTCAAGGTGGCGGGGGAGGACCCGGAGGGGGTCATGTACGCCGTCAGGGCTATCGAAAACCTGATGACCCTGGCCTCCAAGGGGGAGGCCATCAACGAGCAGAATGTGCGCTATGTCATCCAACTGGTGCGGGCGGGCCAGGAGAGCCAGATTGTCCAGTTGGCGGGGGATGTGATCTGCGTCACCGCCAAGGGCAAGCCCATCAAGGCCAAGACGCTGGGCCAAAAGAAGTATGTGGAGGCCATTAAGAACAACGTGGTCACCGTGGGGGTGGGCCCGGCCGGTACGGGCAAGACCTATCTGGCGGTGGCCGCTGCGGTGGCCGCCTTCCGGGCCAAGGAGATCAACCGGATTATCCTGACCCGCCCGGCGGTGGAGGCGGGGGAGCGGCTGGGCTTTTTGCCCGGAGATTTACAGAGCAAGGTGGACCCCTACCTGCGGCCCCTGTATGACGCCCTGTTTGAGATGCTGGGCCCCGAGACCTATCAAAAATACCTGGAGCGGGGCAATATTGAGGTAGCTCCCCTGGCCTACATGCGGGGCCGCACGCTGGATGATTCCTTCATCATCCTGGACGAGGCCCAGAACACCAGCCGGGAGCAGATGAAGATGTTCCTCACCCGGCTGGGCTTCGGGTCTAAAATTGTCATCACGGGAGACATTACCCAGATCGACCTTCCCGTCGACAAGGTATCCGGCCTGCGGGAGGCCATGCGGGTGCTGAAGGGAGTGGAGGATATCGCCATCCTCCGCCTGAACGAGTCCGACGTGGTCCGCCACGCCCTGGTGCAGAAGATCATTAAGGCCTATGAGGTAGACGAGGACCGGCGGAACAAAAAGGACAAGCGGTAGGTCAACAGGTGAGCGAAAAACGCCGATGCAAGGAGAAGTATTTAATTGCACGGTTTTTTGCAATTTCTGAGAAATGTCAATGTTTTGCCAAATACATCGCAAAATTACCCTTGAAACCGGAAAAAACCGGTGGTATCCTAATGCCAAACTTGGGAGAGAAAATCGCATTATGGCCAGCATTACATTCTGTTCGATAAGGAGACCGAACAGGCCATTGCCTACGAAAACAGCATCGCGGAGGTTTGATATGTCACCGCTTCAAAACGAAAAAAGAGATATCCGGTCGGCGGAGCCTGACGGCACCGTTCAGGGACTGCTGGCTCTGCCCTTGGTACGGATTGTCCCCCTGTCCGCAGGCGGACGCACGACCGGCTACGGAAAGACAGGGGACTACATCCTGGTTGCGGCCGCCCAGGGTAATATGACGGTCTCCGCCCACAACCGATACGCCCTGCTGGACCCGGGGCAGGTCTTTCTGCTGGAGAGTCCGGGGGAATACACCGTGCAGGCAGTTTCTGAAGGGCTGTGTATGCTGGTCCTGCTCCAGGGGGAGCTGGTCACCCGGCTGCTGGCGGACCGCCTGGCCGAGGGCAGCCTGCTTTTCCCCTCCGCCGCAGCGATGGTGCGGGAGACGGTGATGGCCCTGGCTGTTCTGGAGGATGAGTTGGGCCAGGCCCCCGGCAGCGCGGCCTCTGCCCAGGCCTACTCCCTGCTGCTGAGGCTGCGTTCCCAGCCCCGGCAGGGAGGGACGAATCTGGGGTCCCCCCTGGTGGAGGGGGCTCTGGCCATCATTCAAGAGGAGTTTCCCTTCCTGGAGGGGGTGGAGGAACTGGCCCAGCGCCTGGAGGTATCCGCAGCCCACCTGAGCCGGGTGTTCTCCAAAAAGACAGGGGTATCTCCGGGAAAGTATATCACTTATATACGGGTGGAGTATGCCAAGCTGTTGCTGCGGGACCCGGACACCACAGTCACCTATGTGGCGGAGGCCTCCGGCTTTGCCAACGCAAATTACTTCTCCAAGGTGTTTCGCAAGGAGACCGGCATGTCTCCCAGTGAATTTTTGGAGAGCATGCCCCAGCAGACAGAGGAACGGACCATTCAAACAGGAATTTAGAAATTGTTCACCCCGCCGGTCAGCCCGGCGGGGTGTTGTGATTTTCCACAAAATGAACCGGCTTAAATTGTACAGAAAATGGAAATTTGGGAGAAATATACCCGGATGTGAGCTGACTTGCACTGAAAGGGCGGGATGCAACATTTGGGTATATTTTATAATTCCCAGTCCATTTACACAGAGGGATGTCAGTATTATCATTTTCTTACCATACGGCAGACGTCAGACATGTGAATTTCAGTGAATAAATGTAGAGGAGTGGAGTTATGAAAAAGATACCCCGCATTGGTTCTCTGGTTCTGGCCATAACGCTGCTGCTGTCCCTGTCCGGGTGCGGCGCGTCAGATGGCAAGACACATCTTAAACTACAGATTTGGGATGTCAATCAGCGAGCCGGTATGGAGGCCATGTGCGCCGCCTACACCGCCAAAAACCCCAATGTGACCATCGAGGTGCAGGTCACCAGCTGGAGCGAGTACTGGACCAAGCTGGAAGCCGCCGGTGAGTCCAATACCATGCCGGACATCTTCTGGATGCACACCGACCAGATTCTGTACTACGCCGACTTTGGTATTCTGGCCGACCTCACCGACCTTTTTGACGATGTGGAGCCCGACTACTATCAGAACCATTTCTCCGAGGTCTCTCTCGGCAATGCCAGCGGCTCCGACGGGCGCATCTACGGCGTTCCCAAGGACAAGGACAACGTGGTGCTGGTGTATAACCGGGAGATGTTCGACCAGGCCGGGGTGGCTTACCCCGACGAGAACTGGACCTGGGACGACATGACCGACGCCTCCCAAAAAATCTATGACGCCACTGGCAAATACGGCTATATGGCCTACAACGACGAGCAGCTGGGCTACTGGAACTTCGTCTACCAGAACGGCGGCTACATCCTGGACCCGGAGACCAACATCCGCGCCGGCTACACCCAGCCCGCCACCGCCGACGCCATCAAGTACTATGTAAATCTCCAGAAGAACGATTGGTGCCCTGACCAGACTTTCTTTGCCGAGACCTCCCCTGGAACCGCCTTCTTCTCCGGCATGGGCTCCATGTTCTTCGAGGGCTCCTGGAACCTGCTGGACGCTATGAAGCGCTACCCCGAGCTGGTGGGCAAGTGGGACATCGCGCCCCTGCCCAAGTGCCCCAACCCCGCCTCCGGCGATGGGACAGGCACCATCTCCAACGGCCTGTGCTTTGCCACCGCCGCCCATGGCAAGAATCTGGAGGTGGTCAAGGATGTGCTGCGCTTCTTCGGCAGCGAGGAGGGCCAGCGGGTACAGGGTGAGTCGGGCGCGGCTATCCCCGCCTACCTGGGGCTGGAGGACTCCTGGACCACCCAGTTCCAGAACTTCGACTATCTGCTGAATGTGCAGGTCTGCTACGACCAGTTCGACACCTGTGTGCAGTACATCAACAACGCCACCCGCCGCAAGTGGAAGTCCACCGTGGCTGACGAGATGGTCCGGGTGTATAACGGCTCCAATATCGACGAGAGCCTGGCCAAGATGCAGCAGATCGCTGACAGCTACGTCGTGTCTGACTGATCGAGAGAGGAGGTATATTTGTGAACAATAAACTGTCCCCCGCCGCCCGGCGGGAAGAAAACTGGGGCTGGATCATGGTGGCCCCCACCATCATCGGCCTGATTGTTCTAAACCTGTGGCCCTTTGTCCAGACCATCTATACCAGCTTCTGTGAGCACCTGGGCTTCGGCCACTACAAGTTCATCGGCATCGGAAACTTCATCCGGATGTTTGAGAACGCCGAGTTCTGGCGGGCTACCTGGAACACTATCCTGTTTTGTATCCTCACCGTCCCTGTGGGCCTGTTCCTGTCTCTGCTGGTGGCTATGCTGCTCAACGCCAAGATCAAGTTCAAGGGCGGCTTCCGCACCATCTTCTTCCTGCCTATGGTGTGCGCCCCCGCCGCCGTCACCATGGTGTGGCGCTTCATCTTCAACGGTGAGTACGGCATCCTGAACTCCATCTTCGGCACCGAGATCGGCTGGATCACTGATCCCAAATTCGTTATGGTCTCCTGCGCCATCGTGGCCATCTGGAGCAACATCGGCTACGACGCCGTCCTCCTGCTGGCCGGCCTCCAGAACATCCCCAAAACCCTTTACGAGGCCAACAGCATTGACGGCGCGGGCAAGGTGAAGCAGTTTTTCACCATCACCCTGCCCATGGTTTCCCCCACCCTGTTCGTGGTGATGATCATGCGCCTGATGTCCGCTGTCAAGGTCTACGATTTGATCTACATGATGGTAGAGGAGACCAACCCCGCTGTCACCAGCGTACAGAGTCTGATGTACCTGTTCTACCGCTCCTCCTTCGTGGCGGGTGAGCGCGGCTATGGGTCCGCCATCGTCATCTGGACCGTCCTGCTCATTGGTATGGTAACTGTGATCCAGTTCTACGGCCAGAAGAAGTGGGTCAACTATGACGTGTAAGGAGGGAACAGAAATGAAAAACAATTCTTTGGAATCCTCCCAGAGACGGACAATGATCATCACCTATGCGGCCCTCATCATCGGCGCCCTGATTATGGTGTTCCCATTTATCTGGATGATCCTCACCAGCTTCAAGACCGTAGCTGAGAGCAACGCGGTGCCCCCCGTCATTTTCCCCAAGGCCTTCCGGTGGGAGAACTTCAAGGAGGCCGTTACCAGCCTGCCCTTCCTCAAGCTGTACCTCAACACCGCCCTGATGATCCTGTTCCGGGTCATCTGCGCCGTGGCCTTCAGCTCCATGGCGGGCTACGCCTTCGCCATGCTGGAGTTCCGGGGCAAGAAGCTGCTCTTTGGCATCGTGCTGGTGCAGATGTCCCTGCCCAGCCAGATCTTCATTATTCCCCAGTACCAGATGGTGGCCAAAATGGGCCTGGCCAACACCATCTTCGCCCTGGTCTTCCCCGGCATTGTCAGCGCCTTCGGCGTATTCTTCCTCCGGCAGACCTATCTGGGCATCCCCAAGGAGATCGGCGAGGCCGCATACTTGGACGGCTGCAACCAGTGGCAAACCTTCTATAAGGTGATGTTCCCCCTCACCGGCACCAGCGTGGCCGCCCTGACCATCTTCACCGCCGTGTTCGCTTACAGCGACCTGATGTGGCCTCTGGTGGTCAACTCCGACCTGAACATGATGACGCTCTCCTCCGGCCTGGCCACCCTCCGCGGCCAATTCAGCACCAACTTCCCCATTCTGATGGCGGGCTCTCTGCTGGCTATGCTGCCTATGGTCATCCTTTACCTGATCTTCCAGCGGCAGTTTATCGAGGGTATTGCCTCCACCGGCGGCAAATAAGAACGCGTTCCACAGCTTCCTCTTTTCTCACTTTGGAAACAGCCCCGGCATACATCTGCCGGGGCTGTTTCCCTAAACAAATTCTGCTCGGAAATAGAGTGCAGATTTGTCGTTTATTTTTTCGCATTCCTCTTGTAACCGGGAGGAAAATTCTGTACAATCAGCCCGATATCAATATTCTCAGGGGGTGCTCCCATGATCGTGATCGACAAGGAGAACAGGGTTTTTACCCTGCGCACCAAGAATACCACCTATCAGATGAAAGCCGACCAGCATAATGTGCTGATCCACACCTACTACGGCCCCAGAGTGGGGGACAGCGACCTGTCCTACCTGGTCCGGTACGCTGACCGGGCCTGTGCCCCCAACCCGCCCGAGGCCGGACTGGACAGGACCTACTCCCTGAACACCATCCCCCAGGAATACTCCACCTGCGGCGTGGGGGATTTCCGCCTGCCCTCCATTGAAGTTGAATATCCCGACGGAAGCCGTGCGGCAGATCTGCGCCTGACCGACTGGGAGGTGGAGCGGGGTAAGTACGAGCTGGACGGCCTGCCCTTCTTCCACGGAGCGGAGGGGAGTACCCTCCGGCTCTACCTGGAGGACCTCGCCGCCGATCTGGTGGTGGAGCTGACCTATGGCGTGTTTGAGGACTGCGACCTGATCACCCGTTCTGTGGAAGTGCACAATTACGGAAAGGCGCCCGTCCGCCTGTGCCAGTGCGCCTCCCTGTGCCTGGACTTCCTCCGGTCCGACCTGGACCTGATTACCTTCAACGGCTGCCACCTCATGGAGCGCGCCCCCGACCGGGCCCCGCTGCGCTCCGGCATCCAGGGGGTGGGCAGCGTCCGGGGGACCTCCAGCCACCAGCATAACCCCTTTGTGGTCCTCTGCGACCGGGACGCCAACGAGGACTACGGCCTGTGCTATGGCGCCATGCTGCTGTACAGCGGCAATTTCCAGGCCCTGGTGGAGGCCAGCCAATATGACAACGCCCGGCTGGTGATGGGCATCAACCCCTGCCAGTTCTGCTGGACCCTGGAGCCCGGCCAGAGCTTCACCGCCCCCGAAGCGGCGCTGGTATGTTCCCCCAGGGGCTTTGGCCAGATGAGCCGCCAGTTCCACCGGGCCATCCGGGAGCACCTGATCCAGGACCCCCACGCGGGAGCGCGCCGCCCGGTGCTCATCAACAACTGGGAGGCCACCTACTTCGATTTTGACGCCGACAAGCTGGTGGACTTCGCCAAAACCGCCGCCCCCCTGGGGGTGGAGCTGCTGGTGATGGACGACGGCTGGTTCGGCAAGCGGGACGACGACAACAGCGGCCTGGGGGACTGGACCGTCAACCAGAAGAAGCTGCCCGGAGGGCTGGAGGCCCTGGTGCCCCGCATCCAGGCGCTGGGCATGTCCTTCGGCATCTGGATAGAGCCCGAGATGATCAGCGAGGACAGCGATCTCTACCGGGAACACCCCGACTGGGCCCTCCGCATCCCCGGCCGCACCCCTGCCCGGGGCCGCAACCAGCTGGTATTGGACTTCTCCCGGCCCGAGATACGGCAGCACGTCTACGGGCAGATTAAGGCCGTCCTCTCCAGCGCCGATATCGCCTATGTAAAGTGGGACATGAACCGCAGCCTGTCCGACGTGTGGTCCGCCGCCCTGCCGGCCGAGCGCCAGGGGGAGGTATACCACCGGTACGTCTTGGGCGTGTATGAGATACTGGACCAGCTGCGCCGGGATTTCCCCCACATACTCATCGAGGGCTGCGCCGGCGGCGGCGGCCGCTTCGACGCCGGGATGCTCTACTACACTCCCCAGATCTGGTGCAGCGACAACACCGACGCCATCGACCGCCTGCGCATCCAGTACGGCACCTCCTTCTGCTACCCTGTGAGCGCCATGGGGGCCCACGTCTCCGCCGTGCCCAACGAGGCCAACGGGCGCGTCACCCCTCTGGAGACCCGGGGCACCGTGGCCATGTCGGGCACCTTCGGCTACGAGATGGACCCCAACCAGACCACCCCGGAGGAGCGGGAGGCCATCAAGCAGCAGATCGCCTTCTTTAAGGAACATTATGACCTGATTCAGCGGGGGGATTACTACCGCCTCACTGACCCCTTCGCAAACGGCCCCTACACCGCCTGGGAGCAGGTCGCCCCCGACCGCCGGGAGGCGCTGGTGTCCCTGGTGTCCGGCACCATCCACGCCGCCGCCCCCTTCCTCACCCTGCGGCTCAAGGGGCTGGATCCCCAGCTGACCTACCAGGTCAACGGCGGGGCGTCCTACCCCGGCGATGCGCTGATGAACGCCGGCTACCCGGTGCCTGTTATGACGGGCGATTACCAATCGCTCCAGCTGCATTTGACTGCGCTCTGAACATAAGGGGGCGGCCGGAAAACCGGCCGCCCTCCTACTTTTTAATCTGATTTTGAAGCCGCCACTCCCGGGGGGAGAGGCCATAGCGCTTTTTAAAGGCCCGGGAGAAATGGAGCTGGTTGGGGTAGCCGCACATGACTGAGATATCTCCAATAGGGTTGGCGGTGCCCTTCATCAGCTCGGCGGCCCTGGACAGCCGCAGGCGGATAAGAAATTCCTGGGGCGGACAGCCCATGCTCTCTTTAAACAGCTTGCTGAAATAGCTTCGGTTGAGCTTGCACACATTGGCCAGGTCCTCCACGGTGATCTCCCGATGGTAGTTGTGTTCCATGTAGGTGATGGCCTCCTGGATGTAGAAGTCCCGCAGCTGTCCGCCATGGAGCTCCTGGCGGGTGGCGGAGGACTGTATCAGCCCGTCCAGAAAGAGGCACATGTGGCCAATCAGATGGAGGGGGGAGGCATCGGTGTGGCTGGCGATGTAAAGCATCGTATCCCGTACCTCCTGGCCCTGGGTGAGGGTCTGAGGGCGGTATATGGGCTGATTCAGTCCCAGCCCGGCCCGGTCCAGGTACTCGGTCACCCGGAGTCCGTCAAATTCCAGCCAGGTGTACTTCCAAGGGGCGGTTTTGTCGGCACAGTAGGTGTTGATCTGGCCGGGGCAGATCAAAAAGCCCTGGTCCTCATTCAGGCGGTACTTGTGGGTCACACCGTCCTGGTCGGTGGAGTCCAGCGTCCCATGACCAGAGATGACATAGTGAAACAGGTAGTGGTTGCGTACATAGGGACCAAAGGCATACAGGGGTGCGCACTGCTCCCAGCCATACTGGTAGAGCCGCAGATCGAGAAAGTTTTCGTTGGGAAAGACGGAGAAGGAAAAGTCGTCCATGCTGGGCACATCCTCTCTTAAAACAACGTTCGGTTTGCGGCAGTAGCATTAAAGATAGGCCCCATCATATCACATTTTTCCGAAAAAACCAATAAAAAAAGTAAAGAATTGAAAATTTTTACGAATCCAGCATAGAAAGGCAAAAAAATGGGGCTTTTGTTTTCCGTGATTGTTTGTTATAATGGTTCTCATCAAGGCCGGGGTGCGCCTTTGCAGCGTGAGCGGCTGGATTAAATCGGAAGGAAACAGAGGCTTCATGGGACAATCAAACAAGAGACGGTTTTTTGGCCTGTTTGGAAGACGGCAGAAGGAACAGGACGAGGTACAGGAGGAGGACCTGGAGCTCTACAACGGGATGCAGGTCGAGGTGACTGGAGAGGACGGACAGATACTGCTGGTGGCCCAGGTACTCAATCTGGAGGGGGATCAGGCCCAGCTGAAGCCTCAGACGGAGGGGGACTGGCCGGGAGAGGGGGGAGAGCCTGTCCCTGTAACCCTCCGGGGCTACAGCAGTCAGGAGGGGAAGGCGGTGGTCCTGAAGGGGGCGGTCCGCCCAAGAGAGGACGGTCTCTGGGAGATAGAGCGGCTGTCTCTGGTCAAGCGGACAAACGACCGGGCCTTTTTCCGGATAGACACCAATATTGACGCGGGCGTCACCCTGGTGGGGAGCTTCAGCGAACAGCAGGAGCAGTGCAAGGTACTGAACCTCAGCGTAGGCGGTGTCTGCGTGGGCTCCAAGCAGCGGCACAATGTGGGGGATAAATTTATCCTCCAGGTGCAGCTGCTCCCGGGGATGGAGTCCTCCCTGATGTTTTGCCAGGTCCTGCGTATTCTGGAGTGCAAGGCCGACTACTTTGAGTACGGATGCCAGTTCCTTCAGATGACTGCGGCGGATGAGGAGCGGATTTTGCAGGTCATTTTCGATTTGCAGCGGAAACGTCGGGGATGACATGATATTTTATACATAGATGTTGGGTAAATGCAATCAGGCAAAAATACTCCGAAGGTATCTGCTGCGGCAGTAAATTCCCAAAGGATCTGTACCGGGAACTCCGCGTGACGTTTCAAATAGGTGGTTAATCAGAGCTGCTGGCAGTTGGGCTATCAGACAGCCGCACCGAGATCATGGATGCTGCGTTTTTCTCCACCGAGTTGAGGATAAAACCGGCCAAATCGCAGGCGTAGAAATCGCCTGTGGTTTTCAATCCCGCTTCCAGGATGTGGCGTTGAAAAGCGGCATAGCCTGCAGAAATGTCCCAGCGGCCCCGGCAGCAGAGATATAGATAGCGCCCAGCGGGCTTCTCCATGTAATAGGGGAAGTCCGCTTTTTCTTTGATCCGGGTGTAGAGGTGGCTGATGGCCCCCGGCCCGCCCTGCTCCCCTGGCTGGTGGATGGCCCCCAACTGGAAGTCGGTCTGTATCCCGTATTGGCTGCACAGCGCCCGGCACCGCTCCAACACAACAATCAGCGTTTCATCCTCATTGGCCGCAGGAGTCATCAACCCCTCCAATTCTCCGACAGGGAGCGCCAGCAGGTGCTCTCTGTCAAACCAGGCAGTTCGGGGAACCATGTCCGGTCCCGGCCCAAACTCCAGATTGTGCAGAGCGCTGGACAGAACGAAGTCCATGTGCTCCAGCCTCCGCCGCTCCGCCTCCAGGCGGTCCTTCTGTTCCCGCAGAAGTTCTATGGTTTTGGTAGTATCCTGCCCTCGAAGACAGCGGCAGATTTCCTCCAGTGGCGTCCCCGTCTGGCGGAAGATGGAGATTGCGTAAAAATCGTAGAACTGCTCCACATCGTAGTAAAAATAGCCGTTGTCGCCCTGGTGGGCCGGGAGGAGCAGTCCCACATCTTTGTAGTGGCGCAGAGTTTCCTTGGTTGTGTCGCACAGGGCGGCGAAAGCCCCGGAGGTCAGCCATCCTTTTTTTCGCTCCATAAAAATTTCCTCCAAGAATTAAAAATACCCCTTGACTGCGTGGCGGCCACACGGTTTATGATACCCCCTGTCAGAAATAATTGCAAGTCCACTGGACAACAATATGAGAAAACAGGAGGTTTTTGATATGGATTTTGGATGCAGCAGCTTTACCTGGAGGACAGAGGACGGACGGCACCTTTTGGGACGGACCTACGACCAATTCGGAGACCTGACGGCCAACCGGGTCATCAGTGTTCCACAG
>CAJTSQ010000014.1:0-319 GCA_910578735.1 uncultured Oscillospiraceae bacterium | reverse complement strand
GGCATGAGGATTGCAAGGAGAATTTGAGAAGCTGTACCAAGAGAACATTTGTCAAGGGGGATTTCACCCAAAAGATGAAATCCCCCCGTTAAACAAGAATTTATAGATTCATTTCGTCAACAATATTTGTGGGTTTTGCGGTCATTTCTACCCATGCTGGAACGAAGCCACTCTTAATGGCGTTTCTGACTGACCTGATATTGGACCATGCCGTACAATAAAATGGTACTTTGTCCCTGTTTATTATTTCTTTTGTAAGCGTACTTGTCAGTACGGAGGCAATTCCTTGTCTTCTGTATTTCGGCAGAACATCCACACC
>CAJTSQ010000013.1 GCA_910578735.1 uncultured Oscillospiraceae bacterium | reverse complement strand
ATATCCCTTTTTTCGTTCAGAGGGGCGTACAGAATAGCCGATATGACCGCCATACTCCTGTAGAAAAGGGACGGCTAGTTCATGTCTTACATCAATCATCCCCACCATTTTTCTATCAGATTTACGAAAGGCGAAGAAAGTTGTTGCCACAGTCCAGTCCTTGCGGACCGTGTTCGGGTCGTGATTTCGATTTGTGCTGACCAACCATTCAGGAAACAGCATTTGGTCAAATAATGCACTGCCATTGATGATAGTCTCGCCAAAATCAAAAAACTCTTGCTTCATCCTTTCTGCTTCTGTTTGATGGGAAGCGGCCGCTTGTTCGAGGCAAATTGTCTCATTCTCGATGATCATACGTGAAACTCCTTTCGATATCGTAAATCAGAAAGTGTTGTATCTGGAGTAAGGGCGACATTTAGAGCGTGGCCATCCCAAACGAAGCCGTGCTTTTCATAGAACCGCCGGGCGCGGCGTTCTCCCGGAGGACATAGAGAAAACAGCCGGGATACCCCGCCGCGCACAGCCGGCGGAGGACTTCCTCCATCACAACAGAGCCGTACCCCTGTCCCCAGCAGTCCGGATGGGCGTAGAGGGAGACCAGCTCCCCCCAGGCGGCCAGGTCGGGGGAGCTGAAATCGCAGATGGTGTCCCCGGCGGACTGATCCACCCGGGCGGGGCCGTAGGTGGCACAGCACAGGGGCTGCTCCCCGTCATACAGCAGAAGGCCGTGATAGCGGCCCTCCCCGTGGTTTTGACGGAAAACCGGGACCCAGCGCTCGTCAGTGATCTCCCGGGCCATGTAATCGGCGGGGATGCTGTCCCGGTAGGCGGCCCGCCAGCCCAGGGCGTGGAGGAGGGACATGTCCCGGAAATGCTGCTCCCTACAGGCATCCACAATGTGTAATTGCTCCATAAAAATCACCTCATAAAGAAAGTGGACGGCCGAGGCCGCCCATTATTTTATCCCAATCTGACGATTTGTTCAATGGGCAGGGAGCACAGCGCCGCCTGGGCCTCGCTGCGCAGGCCGTGCTCGGTGTTGATGGCCTCCATAATGGGCCCCCGCAGGCTAGTGGGTACCACGATAGCCACAATCTCCCGCTCGGCCTTCAGCTCCACCTCATAGGCCTGTTCCAGCTCCTTTCGGCCGGACAGCCTCCCCTTGATGACAGTACCCCCCCGGGCCCCGTGGGCCTTGGCGGTGGTCATTACATCGTCGGTGCAGCCCCGGGCGCACACCACCAAAATCAGGCTGTTTTCAGAGCGTTCCATATCATTGCCCTCCTCTTTTTCCTTCAGGCTCTCTGCGTGGTAAGCGGCCAGATTGGCCACCAGGCTGTTCAGCCCCGATATGGGGACGGAGACCACAATTCCGGCCCCGCCGGTGTGTCCCCGGAGCTCATTGTCCAAGTCGTGGAGCAGTTTTTTTGCGGCGGAAGCGGCTGAAAAGCTGATGAGTACATCTTTTTCGGTGGAACCCAGGCCCAGGATGTCCATAATCTCTGATGTGGCAGTCCCCTTGCCGGCGCACTGGATGTGGATAGGCACGTGCCGTTTGCGGTACAGCTTCAGCATGGCGGCACCCTGGCCACGCTCCACGATGGAGAGGATCAGTTTCATGGTTTCCATTGTTTCCCCTCCTCTCAGTCGAAGTAGAGGACCACGTCCTCCACCCGCTCCATGCGGGAGCGCAGGCGGCGGCGGGCCAGCTTGTGGTGGATGATGCTGGACAGACCCATCACCTGGATGGTTACCAGGGGAGTCATGGCCACCATGGCCACAATGCCGAAGGCGTCGGTCATCATGTTGCCTCCCAGGGCTCGGCAAGCCCCCTGGGCAAAGGGGAGCAGGAAGGTGGCGGTCATGGGCCCGCTGGCCACGCCGCCCGAGTCGAAGGCGATGCCGGTAAAGATGCTGGGCACCAGGAAGGTGAGCCCCAAAGAGATGGCGTAACCCGGGATGAGCAGCCAGAAGATGTTCAGCCCGGTGAGCACCCGCACCATGGCCAGCCCCACCGAGACGCACACGCCGATGGACATGGCCAGCCCCATGGCCCGCTGGGAGATGGAGCCGTTGGACACCTCCTCCACCTGCTTGGTGAGGACGGTGACGGCGGGTTCCGCCTTGACAATGTAATAGCCGATGAGCATTCCGATGGGCACCAACAGCCACTTGGTCTCGCCGCCGGCGATGGCGGCGCCGATGAGCTGGCCGGCGGGCATAAAGCCCACGTTGACCCCGCACAGAAAGAGGACCAGCCCCAGGTATGTATACAGCAGGCCAGTGACGATACGGATCAGCTGGCCCCGCTTAAAGCGGCGGGTGAGAAGCTGGAAGACCAAAAACAGCCCGGCCACCGGCAGGAGGGCCATGGCCACCTCCTCTAAATAGGTGGGGAAGGATTTGGCAAAGTACCGGGCGGCCCAGGCGGTGTCGGACACGTAGGGGACCTCACCCACCGAGGGGGCGGCCTCCGTGGGCCGGTAGATGATGCCCAGCAGCAGCACACACAGGATGGGGCCGATGGAACACAGGGAGATGAGGCCAAAACTGTCGCTGGAGGAATTTTTGTCGCTGCGGGTGGAGGCGATACCCAGGCCCAGGGACATGATAAAGGGGACGGTGATGGGCCCGGTGGTGACGCCGCCCGAGTCGAAGGAGACCGGGATAAAGTTCCCGGGAGCCAGGAAGGCCAGGATAAAGACGATGAAGTACAGCACCAGCAGCAGCCGCCGCAGGGGGATGCCCAGCCGGATGCGCAGAGCCGCCGCCGCCAGGAACAGGCCCACCCCCACCGCAACCGTAACAACGAGTACAGTGGCGTTGATGGCGGGCACCTGCTTGGAGAGCACCTGGAGGTCGGGCTCCGCCATGGTGGTGAGTACTCCCAGCAGGAAGTAGACCGCCAGGGGGACAATGAGGTGCCGGCTTTTGCTGAGGGTGGTGCCCACGCCCTCTCCCATGGGGATCATAGACATGTCTACCCCCAGGGTGAACAGCCCCATGCCCCCCACCAGCAGAATGGCCCCAAAGAGAAACAGCACCAGCGTGCCCGGGTCCAGGGGGGCGGCGGTGATGGACAGCAAAAAGACAATGGCCGTGATGGGGAGTACAGAGGCCATAGACTCCCGTGTTTTCTCTATCAGTTGTTTGTTGAGACGCAATGGCCCCGCCTCCTTTTTGATGGGAAAACGCTGCACTCCATTATACCGGAGCAGGGGGGCGCTTCCAAGGTGTTTAATAGAATCTTAACACAGAATATGGGATTTTAACAAGGGGCTGAAAAGAAATTAAGGATTGTATTTTTCCTCGGAAAGAAATATAATGGAATTGTCACCAAAGCAAATCGAAGCAAGGAGGATACAGAGATGGCAGTGGAGTATCGAAACCTGATGGAAGATATTGTGATGCAGAATTTGGATGTGGTCATGACGGCGGGGGGCGGCTGCACCTGCGACGCCTGTAAGTCTGACGTTGTCGCCTATGCCCTGAACCACTTGACCCCCCACTATGTGGCCACCCGCCAGGGCCGGCTGATGGTCAAGCTGCAAAGTTACGAGATGCAGTCTCGGGCCGACGTGGTGGCGGCCATCAGCGAGGCGGCCGTCCTGGTGGCCAAGAGCCCCCGGCACGGGCGGAGCTGAATCGAGAAATGGAGAAGGACCGGAGCGGCCATGGCCGTTCCGGTCCTTTTGTCAGGTCTGAATCTCCCCGTAATCCAGGCCGTCATAAATGCGGGGCCGCAGGGGAGTGGAGAAGGGCGTGCGGGGCATTTTTTCGTTCATATTGCGCTCCTTTCAGGAGATGACCCGTTCAATCAGCTCCGGTGTGAAGTCGTGCCAGACCACGTCCTCTTTGGACGCCTGTTCCTGATAGAGTACGTTAAAATCGGCCTCGCTGACGGGGCCGTCGCCGTAGAACCAGGCCAAGCGGTCCTGACTGCTGTCCGCCCACTCCTGACGCAGAAGGGTTTCGGTCTCCCAAATCTCCGGGCTGCCCTCTCCGCCGTAGACAAAGCGGACCAGATTTACCCCGTACTCAAAGGCACTGAGGGAGTAAAAATGGACCCCATCCTGTTTCAGGTCCTCCAGCCAGCGGGGGAAACGGAGGTAGCTGTACACCTGGCCGTTCTCCTGCCAGCGCAGCACCAGAAAGGCCAGCGCGGGGTCGCCCTCCTCCGTTTCCAGCCAGACCACCGCTTCCTCGGTTCCGTCTCCGTCCAAGTCCAGGCAGGCAAAGCGGGCGGGCTTGGCGGTAAAGGAGGCGTCAGAGGTGACAGTCTCGGTGACCCGGCTGATGTCCAGTACCTGGCCGGTGTCGGCGTCGGTAAACATCATGTCGCCCAGCAGCACGGCCCGCAGACTGGCGGCGGACTGTGTGCTGACCGGAGCGGGTGAGTAGCCGCCCTTGGGCTCCTCACCGGCAAAGTACCACTGATTCCACAGGGGCGGGTCCAGCTGGTCGGTCTCCTGGGCGGGGACCAGGGGGTATTGACCACTGTCCCCAGAGACCATGCAGTCGTAGCGGGTGTACGCCCCGCCCTCCCAGACGTAGATGCGGTACCATTCATCAAGAGACCCGCCGGATTCCAGCTCCACATAGTCCACAACGGCGGACAGATAAAACACCGGCTGGCCGTCCGCCTTGATGCGGAAGCCGACGATGTCCGCAGGCTCATACATGCCCCGGGGGACTTCCGGGTCGTTGGCGATGAGCTCCTCCAGCCCGCCGCACAGCGTCTCCTGGGTGATCCCGGCCAGGGCGAGGGCGTCCTCCTCCGTCACCTGGACCCTCTCCTTCTTGTCATAGATCCAGGAGCGGACCCATCCGTCATGGCCGTAGGAGGCCTCATTCAGAAAGAAGGTCAGGTTGATATACCGGTCAGTTGTGGAGGGGTAAAACAGGCAGTAGTTGCCGCCCCGGATACTGTTCTGAGCAAAGGCGTACTCCTCCCGCAGGCCGTTCAGGGCCTGATTGATGGCTTCCACGGCCGGATTCTCTGCCCCGGTGGGGAGCGCCAGGGCGGGAATCTCAATCAGGTTGTCGTAGCGGTCGTAATACTGGGTCTCCATCACAAGGGAGGGCTCCGGCGGCCGCTGGCGGCAGGACACCAGATTGCCGCAGAAGATGGCGATGGCGAACATCAGAATCAAAAAGGGCAGCGGAGGCCGCTTTTTGGGTCCGGAGAAGATGTTGCGGATACGGATTTCCGTCTCCCTGGCCGACCCGGACAGGGGAGTGGAGAAGGGAGTGCGGGGCATTGTTTCGTTCATAGCGTCCTCCTATCCCGCCGTGATCTGTTCAATCAGCTCTTCGGCGGTCATATCCTCCATGCGGTAGTTGTAATCGGCCCGGCCCAGCAGGCCGGTGAATCCGCCGTTCTGGGTGCTGCGGGACAGGACAATATCCTCAAAGTTGGCGTGCCACTCCAGCCCCCGGGGGCCGTCCGTGTAAAAGGTATAGCATATCAGATAGGCGGCGGCGTACTCATTCTCTCCCCAGGGGACCTCCCCCAAATAGTCGATCGCCGCCACGCGCAGGTCCCCGGCCTTGTCGGTGTCCTGCTGGCTGTCGGCATAGAACACGTTCCACTCGTCCTGATATTGGGCGTACTGCTCCAGCAGGATACTGTGAAAATTGATGCCGTAAGGGTCCTCCCCAGGGACATAGACGTACTCCTGCTTATCCACAAATCCCCCCTCCGGCTCCCCGCCGGAAAAATACCACTGGTTCCACAGGGGCGGGTCCAGCTGGTCGGTCTCCTCCGCGGGGACCAGGGGAGCGTTCAGGCTGTACTGGTCATAGACGGTGACGGCCCGATCCTCCCAGATAAACAGCTGGTCCGCCCCGCTGACGGCGTCCAGTACCGTGTCATCCACATCGTCCATCCGTCCGGTGAGGTAGAACACAGGCTGGCCGTCCGCTTTGACGCGGAAGCCCTCCAGGGTCAGGTTGTGGAGGGCGATTTGATACCCTTGCCCATCCGGATTCATTTCCGGCTCCATCTGCTCCGCCACCTGGTCCAGCAGTCCCTTCTCATTCAGCCCCGCCAGGGCCAGGGCGGTCTCTGCGGACACCAGCGCCCCCTCCTTTTTGTCGTAGACCAGGGAGAACACGTGCCCGGTGTTCAGGTCGGTGGTAAACTGCGACCGGAAAAACAGCAGATTCAGATACCGGTCGGTGGTGGAGGGGTAGAACAGGCACTGATTTTCCCAGGCATCCGTTCCCGTCCGGGAATCGAGTTGAGCGTACTCCCCCCGCAGGTTGTTGAGGGCGGTGTTGATGGCGTCCACCGCCTCGTTCTCCTGTCCGGAAGGGAGGGCCAGAGCGGGGATTTCCACATAGTTGCCATAGCTGTCATAGTACTGGGTCTCCATCACAAGGGAGGGCTCCGGCGGCCGCTGGCGGCAGGACACCAGATTGCCGCAGAAGATGGCGATGGCGAACATCAGAATCAAAAAGGGCAGGGGCGGCCGCTTCTTGGGCCCAGAGAAGATGTTGCGGATACGGATTTCCGTCTCCCTGGCCGACCCGGACAGGTGGGTGGAGAAGGGCGTGCGGGGCATATTTTCGTTCATAGTGATTCTCCTATTTCAGACGGTTGATGTTTT
This sequence comes from uncultured Oscillospiraceae bacterium, assembly GCA_910578735.1. Taxonomy (GTDB): domain Bacteria; phylum Bacillota; class Clostridia; order Oscillospirales; family Oscillospiraceae; genus Lawsonibacter. Next base: position 57,113 of record CAJTSQ010000013.1, on the reverse strand, counting down.
CTTCTGTCAGGGGCAGATACTCCAGCTCCAGGGGCCGGGCGTCTCCCAGGATGGGCTCCAGCCACTCCAGATAGACCGACTGGTCCACCGCGTCCTTGCTGTAGCCATGGAAGTCTGGTCCCAAGTCCTCTGCCGGGGTGATGTAGTAGAGAATACCCGCCCCGCTGACGTCTTTCTCTGTGGGGAAGGGGGGCAAGGACTCCGGATTGATGTCGGAAATCACCTTTTCCCAAGCGTCCACATGGCCCGCCAGCTCGTAGCTGTCCGAACCGGACAGATAGCGGTAGATGTCGTGGGGCCAGAACTGACTGGTCCAGCTCCCCTGAGCGTGGGAGTCGTCCTCAGCAAACGCCCCGTTGCTGTAGAAGGTGAAGGAGGAGAAGCCCTCGTGCTGAATTACCAGCGCGTTGTTGTAGTAATCCAAAATGTAGCCCCGGTAGCCGGCGTAGATATCGGGCCGGGTGAGGAGGACCAACTCCTCCCGCCCGTCGCCGTCCACGTCGGCCACGGCGAAGGTGTTGTCTGCCATGTCGCTGAAGATGCCCGTGCCGTCTGAGTTGTCGGGCAGGATGGAGTTGTTGAGCAGATTTTCCAGCACCCGGACATAGGCCGCCCGGGCCTCCGGGTCGGGGACGGCGGCGGAGGGGAGCGGGGCGCGGACCTCGGCGCGGACCAGTTTGCTGTAGCTCCGGGGCTGGGACGGCTCCGAATCATAGCTGAAAAACAGGTCAGTGGTGAAGGCCCCTGTGCCGTTGTCCATGCAGGCGGTGAGGGTAAAACAGTCCATCCGGGTCTCCAGTCCGGCCCGCTCCCGGTTGGGCTTCAGGGAGAGGACCCGCCAGCCGCCGGGGTCGTTGGTGTACCCCACCAGCCAGCTCAGCGACTGGAAGTATATGGGCATGGGCAGGTTTGTTTCCTCAGCTTTCCAGAAGGTCTCGTTGTGGTCCAGCTGCCACATGGACCAGGGCTCGTCCCCGCCCCATTCAAAATCCGGGTTGACGGCGTACACGTCCACCCCGCCGGGGGCCGCGACGGCCAAGTGCCCGGTCCAGAAATCCCGATACGCCTGACCGGCCGGGCTGTCCGGGTCCCGCACATCCCCCTCCGCCGGCCACTTCCAGGTAAGGTCCTTCCCGTCCAGGCAGACCAGCCCCGCTTGACCGGTATACTGCCCGTTCTCCTGGCCGTTGAAGGTGTAGAGCAGACAGGGCCCCTCCTCACTGTTGTAGTTGTAGAGTTTAGGGTAGACGATGACGACGTTGGGGAAGCCATTCTTTACGGCGTACCGGAAAACGGGGCCGGTCAGCGCGCGGGTCTCCCGGTCCATCACCCCCAGCAGCAGGGTGTTTTCCAGGTGGTCCTCCACAAGGGCCGCCCCCAGGATCAGGTCGTCGGTCTGGATATTGTCCAGCAGGCGGGCGGTGGGGGTTTGGAAGGATTGTTCCCCGTCGGCGGCCTGAAACAGGGCCTGGAGCAGCCATTCCTCCTCCTCGCTCTGGAGCGGGAACTCCTGGTCCACAGGGACGGGAGCAGAGAGGGAGGTGTCAGGCACGGAGATGTCGGGCGGGTCCTGCTCCGCCTCAGCCACCTGGCAGGACACGATATTCCCGCAGAAGACGCACAGGGAAAACACCAGAATCAAGAAGGGCAGCGGGGGCCGCTTTTTGGGCCCGGACATGATATTGCGGATTCGCATCTCCGTCTCCTTCACCGACCCGGACAGGGGAGTGGAGAAGGGTGTGCGGGGCATTTTATTCTTCATGGGGTGCTCCTTTCATCGTCAGAGGATGTTGCCCATCCACGTGGCCGGGCCCAATTTATACCCGCCGCCCTCATAGACCACGGGAAAATGGACACTGGCCAGACATTCCAGGCTCATGCAGGATAAGTCCAGGGTCAGGTCGCAGACAAGCCGGTCGTCTTCCTGTTTAAAGCGCACCTGATCGCCCACCTGCGCAACCCCCTTGAAAGGCTCATACAGTTTACCCAGGTCCACCTCCCACTCCCGCTCCCCGCTGGACATACGGGCAGTGGTCTCGCCGGGGCTGGCGGTGATCTCCAGGGGGATGTCGGAGAAGTCCGGGACGGTGTAGGTCATGGTATCCAGGTCGAAGATGTACAGGCTTTCCGTGTGGACCCCGGTGCCCCAGCCGTCAGTCAGGACCAGGGCCGCTTCGGGCTGGCCATCGCCGTCCAGGTCGTCCGCCAGCAGCGTGGGATTGCTGGCAAAGTGCCCATTGCCGCCCCAGTAGAGGTGGAAATAGGCCGTCCGCTCCCCGTGACGCAGGACGATGCCCCGCTGCTGTTCCAGGTCTCCTCCCCACAATATAGGACTGACCAGGGGCTCCACGTTGGGCATACTGTCCGGGTTCACTACAAAGTAGACGGTGACATCCTCCCCCTCGTCGTAGGCCACCGGCAGGAGAGTGTCCCGCCAGTAGTCCCGCCGCATGGCGTAATATACCTCTACCGCCTCCCAGGGCAGCTCCGCCCCGGGGAGGTTGTCCAAAACCGCCATCTCCTTCTCAGAAGGGATGTAATTCTCATAGAACCAGTCACTGGTCTGCCCGATATATTGGAGCATCCCGGTTTTTAGCTCCACCGGGACCCACGGCTGTTCCTCGGAGGTGTCCGGGGGCGCGGAGACCGACGCGGAGGAATCCTGGGCGGCGGGTGTGTCCGTCTCCGCCACCTGGCAGGACACGATATTCCCGCAGAAGACGCACAGGGAAAACGCCAGAATCAAAAAGGGCAGCGGCGGCCGCTTTTTGGGCCCGGACATGATGCTGCGGATACGGATTTCCGTCTCCCTGGCCGACCCGGACAGGGGAGTGGAGAAGGGCGTGCGGGGAACTGGTTTATTCATGGTTAAAAGTCCTCCTTACATGCGTCTTGAGCCTCGACCATGGTATCCCAGGTGCTCTCCAAAATGAGCCAGCCCCGGTTGTTGAAGCTGTAGATGTTATAAAGCTTGTCCTCCCAGTCCTCTGTCCAGCGCGTCTCAATGAGCTTCTGCCCTTCGGGGACCAGCTCCACTTCCCCGGCCAGGGAGAAGGCGTATTCAAACCGCCCCTGCCCCTCATTCCAGCGGAACCAGCGGCAGCCCTGGTTTTTGGTGCTGTCACAGAGGACGGCAAAGTCCTCTGCGCCGTCGAAGTTGATATCCTGAATCCAGACGCGGGAGGAGTTGTCGGCCACGAAAATCTGATCCGGGAAGCGGTCGTCCCCCGGGACGTCCTCCGGAAGGATGGTCTGGAGCAGCATATTCGGGTTGAACATCATATCCCCGTCGAACACCTGAATCTGGTCGTAGATCAGGTGGGGACCGAACTCTTCGCCGGAGACCCGCCCCCGCAGCGCCAGGGTCAGCACCCGCCCGCCGGCGACCGTGACCGTCTCGGCGTCGGTAAAGTAGCCGTCCCCCACAAAATCCCAGCCGGTCCCGTTCCAGCTCAGGGTGTAATACTCCGGGTCGTGCCACTTGTCCACCAGGAGGGGAATGCGGACGTCGCAGAGGGGGGAATCCTCCCGGCCTGTGAGGTAAGTGCCGGATATGGTGGATGCATTCTCGGTACGGTAACGCTCGGTCAGTTCGCCGTCGATGAGCTCCAGAATGTGCGTTTCGGCGGCGCCGTAGTTGCTGCCGGAGACCTCCAGCCCCAGGACCAGAGCGTCCCGATCCGGGCTGGTGAGGTATCCGGCCATCAAGTCCCCGATACCCAGCCAGCCCTCCTCCGTCCATTGGCGCTCCACCGTTTCGCCCCGGCCCAGGGCGGCGGTGAGGGTGATGATCGTGCTGCCGCTCTCATCCTGTGGGTCAAACCGGGTGGTGGCCGTGACGGTGTCTGCCAGGCCGTCCCCGTCCAGGTCGGCATCTTCATCTTGCAGCACCACCTGGTGCTCCTGGATCTCCAGCTTCTGCTCCGGCGGGGCGGGGAGGTCCGCCAGGGAGCTGCTGGCCCCGGCATTGGGGGCCTCAGTCTCCTTCACCTGGCACGATACCAGATTGCCGCAAAAAATACACACCGAAAACACCAGCGCCAAAAACAGCACCGGCGGCCGCTTCTTAGGCCCGGACATAATATTGCGGATACGAATCTCCGTCTCCTTCGCCGACCCGGACAGGGGAGTGGAGAAGGGGGTGCGGGGCATTTTATTCTTCATGGGTGTTTTCCTTTCTATTTTGTAATCTGGCCACAGCGGCCAAAATGGTCTGACCGTAGCCGGAGTAGTCCTGGGGGGACAGCCGGCGCAGGGCGTCCTCGTCGCAGGCCAGCTCGGTGTCCCGCTCCACCAGGCGGATCATATACCAGGCCAGCGGGTTAAACCAGTACAGGGCGTTGACCCACATAGCCAGTGTTTTCAGCCAGATATCCCCTCTGCGGTAGTGGGTGAGCTCGTGGAGCAGGGAGAAGCCCAGCTCCTCCCCGGTGATTTTCCCCTGGGGCAGGAGGATCGCCGGGCGCAGCGCCCCGGCCAGCATGGGCACCTTCAGCCCCTGGCACACCAGCAGCCGGGGCCGGGTGTGGAGCTGGAGCTGATCCCCCAGGTGGTTGAAGGCGGCCACCGCGTCCCAGTCCTCCACCGGGGCGGCCCACCGGCGCAGGTAGGACAAAAACCGCAGGTGGGCGTACCCGTTCCAGAGCAGTATGGCCGTAGCCCCTGCCAGCCACACCGCCAGCAGCAGCCGGGCGGCGTCGAAGGACGGGTTCTCCTCCGGACGAGGCGCCGGAGAGCCGGCGGAGGAGCTTGTCCCGGGCTTGGGGAGAGCGGCCCCTCCCTGAGACCCCGCGGCGGGGCCGGAGTGGTCCCCGGTATTGGGCGGGGCGGGGACATTAGGCGTGTTTGGGGGTGTAACAGGCCGGGTGACAGCGGGGGGATTGGGGACGTCCACCTGAATCGGGGCCCGGGTCTCCCCCCGGAACACCAGGGGCAGAGGGACGGCCAGCCGCAGACACAGCAGCAGCCAGGCCCAGCAGCGCCATTTTGCCCCGTACCGTCCCCGGGTGGAGCTGCCCATCCAGGCCAGCAGGAGTACGGCGGCGGAGCCCCCCAGGGTGAGGGTCCCCAGCGTGAGAAGGATCTGATTCATTTCTCCCGACCTCCGTTCAGCTGGTCCAACAGGGCCTGGAGCTCCTCCAGCTCGTCCTGGCCCATCCCCTCCCGGGCCAGGGCGGCCACAAAGTTCCGGGGAGAGCCGTAGAGCCGGTCCAGCACCGCCCGGCTGTCGAAGGCCTGGTACTCGTCGCGGCCCACCAGGGGGGTGTACAGGTTGCTTTTCCCCTCCCGGCGCACGGCCACAAAGCCCTTCTCCGCCAGGCGGGCCAGATAGGTGTTGATGGTGTTTGCGGCCCAGCCAAAGGGGGCCAGTTTGTCCTCTAAAACCGAGCGGGGCGTGTCGGGACCGAAGGCCCACAGGGCTTTCATAACCTCAAGTTCCGTATCGGGGAGCCGCTTCATAGAATCACATCCACTTCATTTGTAGTTGAACATTATACTACACTTGTGGTGGATGGCAGTCAAGTTACAGAGTAGTTACAAAAGATACAATTTCTTCCTTCATCTTCAAAAATCCTTCACGGAAATTTCATAGACATTTCTGCCGGACCATGATAGAATACCAGGTAGTATAAGGAAAAGTATATCTACCCCTGTTTGAGCGGCTGTCCAACCGGGAATCATGACCAGGAGGACAAAACGGGGGCGGGAGAAGAACGCCGGAGGGCGTATGGAGGTTCGTTTGAAAAAAGAAATTTTAGGAGTTCAGTTTGACGACCTCACCCGGGAGGAGGCCGCCCAGGCGGGCGCGCGGCTCCTGGAGGAGGACAAATTTCACTATGTGGTCACCCCCAACCCGGAATTTATCCTGATGGCGGAGAAGGACAGCGAATTTCGCCAGGTGCTCAACGGGGCGGACCTGGTGCTGGCGGACGGCATCGGGGTGGTCTACTCGGCAAAGATTCAGGGTGTGCCCCTGAAGGGCCGGGTCACCGGCATCGGCTTTGCCGGGGATATGCTGTCCCGCCTCAACGAGACGGGGGGGCGGCTCTATCTGCTGGGGGCCAAGCCCGGTGTGGCGGAGGAGGCCGGCCGGCGCATTGCGGAGCAGTACCCCAACATCACCCTGTGCGGCACCCAGGACGGCTACTTCAAGGACGAGGAGGCGGTGCTGCTCAAGGTGGCGGCCGCCCGGCCCGACCTGCTCTTTGTCTGCCTGGGGGCCCCCAAGCAGGAGAAGTGGATGGCCCGGTGGGGCAAGCACACCGGGGCCCGGCTGGCCATCGGCCTGGGCGGGGTGCTGGACGTCTTCGCGGGTGCGGTGGAGCGGGCCCCCGAGTCCTGGCAGAAGCTGGGCCTGGAGTGGGCCTACCGCCTGAAGAAGGAGCCCTGGCGGGCGGGCCGCATGGCCAAGCTCCCCCTGGTCCTTGTAAAGGCCGCAGGGAGACGCGTGAAGAAATCCTAGGGACACTTCACGAAGCGTCCGCCCCTACAGAAATATGTTAGGAGGAAATATTATGGTATACATCCTGTTGGCCCCCGGTTTTGAGGAGGCTGAGGCCCTGGTGCCGGTGGACATGCTCCGCCGGGCGAATATCGAAACGGCAACCGTGTCCATCACCGGAGAGCCTGTCCCCGGCAGCCACGGCGTCACCGTAACGGCCGACATCACCCTGGACCGGGTGGACCTGTCCCGGGCGGACATGATCGTCCTGCCCGGCGGAGGCCCCGGGTACAAGAACCTGGGCAAGGAGCCCCGGGTGGAGGAGCTGGTCCGCAAGGCCGCTGAAAAAGGCCTGTGGCTGGCCGCCATCTGCGCCGCCCCCACTCTGCTGGGCCGCTGGGGCCTGCTGGAGGGCAAAGATGCCGTCTGCTACCCCGGCATGGAGGAGGGCCTCACCGGCGCGCAGCCCCGGATGGACCGGGGGGTTGTGGTAGACGGCAAAGTTATCACCGGCCGGGCGGCCGGCTCCGCCTTCGACTTTGGCCTGGCTCTGGTAGAGGCCCTGGCCGGAGCGGCCGAGGCCGATCAGGTGCGCCATGGCATCTACTATTGATTCCGAAAAAAAGGAGCTGCGCCGCCGGGTACGGGCGCAGCTGGCCGCGCTGACCCGGGAGGAGCTGTCCCAAAGCGACGGCGCCCTTTTTGCCCGCTTCCTGGCCCTGCCCCAGGTGGAGGAGGCCAAGACCATCTTCGCCTTCTGGGGGATTCCCGGCAAAGAGCCGGACACCGCACAGCTGATCCGGGAGCTGCTGAGGCGGGGCAAAACGGTGGGCCTGCCCCGGATGCTGCCGGACCACCGTATGGAGGTGCGGCGCTACGATCCGGACAAGCCTCTGGTGACGGTCTCCTTCGGCATCTCCGAGCCGGGGGAGGACTGCCCGCTGCTGGAGCGGGAGGAGATCAGCCTGGCCCTGGTGCCCGCCGTGTGCTACGACCGGCGGGGTTACCGCCTGGGCTTTGGCGGCGGCTACTACGACCGCTGGCTGGAGCCCTTTGAGGGGTTCAGGGCGGGCCTGTGCCGGGGGGCGGTACTACAGGACCGGGTGCCCACCGAGAGGCACGACGCCAAGGTGGATATGCTTCTCACCGAGACGGAGAGCCTGTCCCTCTAAGGGCGGGAGGACGGGCGGGAGATGACTCCCCCGCCTGTTCCCGCAGGTGTGTAGGCCCCGACTCAGCAGCATCCGCAGTCGTTGTCGCCGCATCCGCAGTCATTGTTCCCGCAGCCGTTGTTGCAGCCGCAGCCGCAGCCGTTGCCGTTGCCGCCCCAGCCGAACAGGATGATGATCAGGATGATGATCCAAAGAGCGCTGTTGTTGCCCCAACCGTTGTTCCCACAGAACATTGCATTTCACCTCACTTGATTCGCGGGACGCTGTCCCCGCGTTCTGTATCATTCTATGGCCGCTCCTTGTCCCTGGTGACAGAAGCGGGAAAAATTGTTAGGAGCTGACCTGAATGCCCCAGGACAACTATTACAACTCCAGAGAGCGCGGAAGCGGCCGCCGGTCTTCCCAGGGGGAGCGGGACGGCGGAGGCGCCCGCTCCTCCGGGCGGAGGGAATACGACGAGACGCCGCGCTCCACGCCCCGGCGCCGGAGAAAACGCCGCTCCGCCGGCCGCACGGCGGGCCTGGTGCTGCTGTATGTGACGGCGGTTATCGGGGTGTCCGTGCTGCTGGCCTGCATCGGCTGGGTGGCTGCCGGCGATGTGCTGGCCCTGAATAAGGCGCCTAAGGAGATCACCTTTACCGTCAAGGAGGGGGAGTCTTTCGGCGATGTGACAGAACGGCTGAAGGAGGAGGGGATGATCGAATACAAACTCCTGTTCGACCTCTTTGCCACCATCACCGATAAAAAGGACGCGATCTCTCCGGGGAGCTACACCCTGAACACCGATATGGACTATCGGGCCCTTCTGGCCGGCATGAGCGCCAACTCGGCCAACCGGGCGGAGGTGCGGGTGACCATCCCGGAGGGCTACAACATCGACCAGATTTTTGCCCTGCTGGAAGAGAACGGGGTTTCAACGGTGGAAAAGCTGCGCCAGGCCGCCGCCGAACACGACTACGCCTTCTCCTTCCTACAGGATATCCCCCTGGGGGACTACCACCGGCTGGAGGGCTATCTGATGCCCGCGGCCTATGACTTCTACACCAACCACGATCCGGTATACGCCCTGAACAAGTTCCTGGTCTACTTTGACGCTCAGGTCAGCGACAATGTGCGGGAGCAGGTGGAGGCCACAGGCCGTACCCTGCGGGAGATTCTCACCATTGCGTCCATGATCGAGCGGGAGACCACCGGAGAGGACCGGACCGAGATTGCCTCTGTCATCTACAACCGCCTGAACAACACCAACGGCGGGACCCAGGGCTATTTGCAGATCGACGCCACCCTGGTCTATATCAATGGCGGAAAGGAACCCACGGAGGCGGACAAGTCCATCGACTCCCCCTATAACACCTACCTGTATAAGGGCCTGCCCCCCGGACCCATCGCCAATCCGGGCATGGAGTCCATCGTGGCCGCTATGAACCCGGACAGCGGCAAGAACTACTACTATGCCCTGGGGGACGACAATGCCCACCACTTCTTCAAAACCTATGACCAGCTGCAAAAGTTTATCAACAGCCAGGAGCGGTACAAAAGCTGAATGAGAACCCAAAAGCCTCCCTTGCCAAAGGGAGGGGGACCGCCGCCGCAGGCGGTGGTGGAGGGATTCCGAAGCATCGGAACGGTTCCGATGGACGGAATCCCCCCGCCCCTTTGGGGCACCCCCCTTTTACAAGGGGGGCTTTTTAGAGGGAGCGATCATATGAATAAAATCGAACTCCTCGCCCCGGCGGGGGACATGGAGCGGCTGCAAATGGCGGTGGCCTACGGGGCGGATGCCGTCTATCTGGCGGGGAACACCTTCGGGATGCGCTCCTTTGCCGGCAACTTCTCGCCGGAGCAGCTGAAGGCCGCAGTGGAGCGGTGCCGGGCCCATAACGTCCGGGTCCACGTCACCTGCAACACCATGCCCCGGAACAATGAGACGGCCCGCCTGCCCGAGTGGCTGGAGTACCTGGAGGCGCTGGGGGTGGACGCCGTCATTTTGGCCGATGTAGGCGTTCTGGCCCTGGCCAAAAGGCACGCTCCCCATGTCCAGGCCCACATCTCCACTCAGGCCAGCATCGTCAACTACCAGTCCGCCCGGGCCTGGTACGACCTGGGGGCCAGCCGGGTGATTCTGGCCCGGGAGCTGTCTCTGGAGGAGATCAGAGAAATCCGGGCCAAGACGCCCTCCCGGCTGGAGATCGAGGTCTTCGCCCACGGGGCCATGTGCGTCAGCTACTCCGGGCGGTGTCTGCTGTCCAACTACATGACGGGCCGGGACTCCAACCGGGGGGCCTGCGCCCAGCCCTGCCGCTACCAGTACGCCCTGGTGGAGGAGAAGCGGCCGGGGGAGTATTTCCCCGTTTACGAGGAGAACGGGGAGACCTACATCATGAACTCCCGGGACATGTGCATGATCGACCACATCGGCGACCTGATGGATGCCGGGGTGGACTCCGTCAAGCTAGAGGGCCGGGCCAAGTCGGCCTACTACGCCGCCATTGTCACCGGGGCCTACCGCCACGCCATCGACGCGGCGGCGGAGGGGCTCCCCCTGGACCCGGTGTGGCGGGACGAGGTGGAGCACATCAGTCACCGCCATTACTCCACCGGCTTCTTCTATGGCCAGCCGGGGCAGTTCACTGAAAATGCCCGGTACGTCCGGGACTGGCAGATCGTGGCCAAGGTCCAGTCCTGCGACGGGGAGGGGAACGCCGTCCTCACCTTGAATAATAAGTTCGCTGTGGGAGATGCCCTGGAGCTGGTGGGACCGGATGTCCGGCCCCGGTCCCTGACGGTGGACGCCCTCTGGGATGAGGACGGCACACCCCTGGAAGAGGTCCGCCACCCCCAGATGGTGTTCCGCATGAAGCTGCCCCAGACTGTCCCGCCCCTGTCCCTGCTGAGAAGGAAAGCGGACTTGTCGCCGTAATATCCCCGTCTCCGCCGCAGCGGAAAAAGCCTCCTTGGCCAAAGGAGGCTTTTAGGCGCGTTACTGTTAAGGAGCTGATACCATGACACCCACCTACGATCAAATGGGCGACTGGCTGGAGGAGATTGCAGGCCAATTTCCAGAGGCCTTCTTCCAGGACCTGGACGGCGGTATCCAGCTGGAGGAGCAGGCCCTGCCCGACCCGGACTTCCCGCCGGGGGAGATGTACATCATGGGGGAGTACGTCCACGATTATCTGGGCCGGTACATCCTGCTGTATTACGGTTCCTTCGCCGCCCTGCTGTCTGATGAGGACGAGGAGGGCTGGAAGGAGGAAATTTTCGCCACCGTGGCCCACGAGTTTACCCACCACCTGGAGGAGACCGCCGGGCTCCATGCCTTGGACGACAAGGACCTGGAGTTTTTGTGGGAGGCGCTGGCGGAGTATGAGAGTGAATAGAGTGGTCGGCCGATTCGCCCCCAGCCCCAGCGGGCGGATGCACCTGGGAAATCTGTGGTCCTGTCTGCTGGCCTGGCTGGCCGCCCGGAGCGCTTCCGGGGGGATGGTCCTCCGGCTGGAGGACCTGGACCCCGACCGGTGCCGGCCCGAGTACTGCGACCAGGTGATGCGGGACCTGGAATGGCTGGGGCTGGACTGGGACGGACAGCCGGTGTACCAGAGCCGGCGAACGGAGCGATACAAGCAGGCATTTCAGAGGTTGGAACAACAGGGTGTAATTTACCCCTGCTTCTGCACCCGGGCGGAGCGGCTGGCCGCCTCCGCCCCCCACCGCTCTGACGGAACTGCAATTTACGACGGGCGGTGCGCCCGGCTGTCCCAATGGGAGCGGGTGGAGCTGTCCAAGACCCGCCGCCCCGCCTGGCGGGTGCGGGTGCCTGAACAGGAGATTGCCTTTACAGACCTTCTCCAGGGCGGGTTTAGGGAGGTCCTGGCCCGGGACTGCGGCGACTTTATCCTCCGCCGGTCCGACGGGGTGTACGCCTACCAGCTGGCGGTGGTGGTGGACGACGCCGACATGGGGGTCACCCAGGTGGTGCGGGGCAGCGACCTGCTGTCCTCCACCCCCCGGCAGATGTGGCTTCAGGACCGTTTGTCCCTGCCCCACCCGGCGTACGGCCATCTGCCCCTCCTGTTGGCCCGGGACGGCCGCCGTTTGGCCAAGCGGGACCGGGACCGGGAGCTGGGTCAGCTCCAGCGGGAGTACACCGCCCGGTCGCTGGTGGGCCTTCTGGCCTGTGCGGCCAATCTCATCGACCGGCCGGAGCCTATCACCCCCCGGGAGCTGCTCCCCCTCTTTTCCTGGGAAAAGCTGCCCAGGGAGGACATCACCATATGAAACAAGCCGCCCGGACCGGGCGGCTTGTCTGTTATTTATCCTCCAGCAGCTTGTTCAGCTCGTGCATGAAGGTGTTGATGTCCTTGAACTGGCGGTAGACCGAGGCGAAGCGGACATAGGCCACCTCGTCCAGCTTTTTCAGCCGCTCCATCACCAGCTCGCCGATCTGGGCGGAGCTGATCTCCCGTTCCATCTGATTCTGGAGGACCTGCTCAATCTCCGCCACCAGCCCCTCCAGATCCTGATAGGGGACGGGACGTTTCTCACAGGCCCGGATCAGGCCGCCCATCACCTTGTTCCGGTCGAAGCTCTGGCGGCTGCCGTCCTTCTTAATGACCATCAGGGGCAGGCTCTCCATGGTCTCATAGGTGGTGAACCGCTTGTGGCAGGCCAGGCACTCCCGGCGGCGGCGGATGCTGGCCCCCTCGTCGGCGGGGCGGGAGTCTACCACCTTGCTCTCCAGGTAACCGCAGTAGGGACACTTCATAGGGCATACCTCCTGTTGTGTTTGGGGGTCTGTTCTTCCAGATTATAACACAACATGGCCGGTTAAGCAAGGGTTAAAACGTCCAATCTGCCGGATCCTCGCCGTAATCATGGACGGGAGAGCTGCTCCAGCGCCCTTCCCCGGCGTCATAGGCGATGGCCTCGGAGCCATAGACTCGCTGGCGGCCATACGCGTCGGTGTAAAGCAGCACCTCGCTGTAGACGCTGTTGGGGTCCAGCTCCACCTCCCGGGGACGGAACCAGGCGGGGACGGTGGTGGGGACGCCGTTGATGTTGATTTCCTCCTCCAGCTCCTCATACCACATGACCAGCTTCTGATCCTGGAACAGGCCCACCTGGACGGTGGCCGGCGGCTCCGGACGCCAGCCCCAGGGCCGATACCCGCCCTCCTCGCCGTAATTCTCAACCTGTATCCACGGGGCCTGTGAGGCGGGCAGCAGATTGTCCTTCCTGTGGACCATATCGAACCAGAGCCGGCCATCCAGAGACAGATCGGGGAAGCTGCCGCTGTATAGATAGCCGTAGTCCTCCAGCCACTGGGTCTCCCGCTTGTCGCCGGTGACAAGGACTACCGTCAGGGAGATGTCGTCGGTGAGGGGACAGGTGATTTCCCCGGAAAAGGCGTGGTCCTCTCCCGGCGCCACCGGCAGCTCCACGGTTTCCTCCTCACTGCGGGCCACAAACAGGGCGGTCATCCCGTCAACATAGGTCTTGGGCACCACCCGGATATCAAAGGTCGCCGTGTTGGCCCCCAGGTCGGTGGAGGCCAGTTCGGTGGAATATTCCGCGGTCAGGCTGTTCTGGCTCTTGAGGATGTTCTCCACCCGGTAGGTGATGGAGTTGATTTGGCTGTTCACGCTGTTGCTGACATTGTCCACGGAGTAGCGCAGGTTGTTGTAATCCTGCGTGACCCGGTCCAGCTTGGAAAACAGGTTGAACAGGGCCACAACCAGCGCCAGCACCGCCGCCGCACCGCACAGCCGGACCAGTTTCCGCCGTTTGAGCGGCGCCTGCTTGGGCTGGGCGGCCAGGTAGCGGTCCACAATCTCCTGGACCATTTGCAGCTGGGCCTCGGTGAGCTCGCCGGAGGGGGGCTCCGCCGGGGAGGGGGCCTCCTCCACCCCCAGCAGCCAGCCCACGGAGACAGAAAAAATTTTGCTCAGGGTGATAAGCTTGTCGATCTCGGGCAGGGAGGCGTCCGACTCCCACTTATAAATAGCCTGCCGGGACACCCCCAGCTGCTCTCCCAGCCCCTCCTGGGACAGCCCCAGCTCCTTGCGCTTCTGGGCGATTCGTTGGCCCAATGTCATAAGCTTCGCCCTCCTTTCTGTCTCCAAACGTACCATCCGAAATCCCCTTTTTCCACCAACTGGGGATTATTTTTTTGTCAACTGGCGGTTTACATGGAGGAATTATACCCTATTTGGGGCCGGAGGGCAAGGTGTGAATCTCGGGCAGGGCGGTGTCGTAGTCCTCCTGAAACTCGGTCATCATGGCCCAGTATCGCTTGGGCATGTTGGTCATGCGGCACTTTGGGTTGTAGCGGCCCTCAATGGCGATGGTGTCGTAAAAGGCACGCCACAGCTTTCGGTATTGCAATTCCTCCGTCCCGGCGGGGCCCGCCTGGAAGTTTTCCACCGGCAGGATGGCACAGCCCCGGGGGCCGGGCTGGTGGAACAGGACCTCGCTGTGGGTGCGGTCGTGTAGGATAAAATTTTCCTGGGGGTACCGTCCGGAAAAGTGGGCCCGCAGCAGGGGGAGCACCCGGTTTTTAGGCTCGATCTCCCCCACCAGCGTCCCCTCCAGCTCGGAAAAGCGGGTAAAACCCTTGTACATATGGGCCTCATGCTCCAGGTGCCACACTGCCTTGCGCACCTTGTCCACCGTGGGGTCGGTGAGATTCCGGCCTATCTTAGGACCCTGTTCGTAGGCCAGCCGGAGAAACCGCCACAGCCACAGCTCTTTATCCGGCAGGCAGGTGAGGAAGGTCCGCACCGCCAGCCGCTGCCCCTCCGCCCCGAACTTGCCGAAGGACCGGAAGACTCGCGTGGCGTGGGCCTGGTCGGTGGCCACCATTCGCAGGGGGTAGAGGGAACAGCACATGTCCTCCGGCGTGCGGAACTCCACCGGCTCCTCCCGGTTGACGTAGCAGTCAAAGACGCAGGAGAGAAAACCGGGGTAGGTGCCGTCGTATTGACAGGAAATTTGCGTCCAGGACATGGGGACACCTCCTTTCTGTAGGGACGCATCACGATGCGTCCGCCGTTAAAACGCACCTGCCGGTAAAAGGGGCGGACACATCGTGATGTGTCCCTACACAGCGGAATCGAACAGCGACAGCTGTTCCGGCGCGGGCTCGGCCAGGGCGGGGGCCTCCAGGGAGACCAGGTGGCGGAGGAGGCCGTCCTCGCTGACGTGCAGGCCCTCCATCATCCGCCCGGAGCAGGTGAGAAAGTACTGGGCCCGCTTGAGGACCACTCCCAGCCGTTTCAGCCCCTCAAAGTTGAGGGGCCCCACCCGCCGGGCCCGCAGGATGCGCCTGGCCGACCGCACCCCCAGTCCCGGCACCCGGAGCAGGGCCTCGTAGTCCGCCCGGTTTACCTCCACCGGGAAGAACTCCAGATGGCGCAGGGCCCAGCAGCACTTGGGGTCCATTCTGGGGTCCAGGTCGGGCTGGGACTCGTCCAGGATCTCCTCCGCCCGGAAGTGGTAGTACCGCAGCAGCCAGTCGGCCTGATACAGCCGGTGTTCCCGGAGCAGAGGGGGCTTGAAGCCCTCTGCCACCGGCAGCAGGGGGCTGGAGGATACGGGCATATAGGCGGAGTAGAACACCCTCTTTAACTGGTAGCGGTCGTAAAGAGCCTGGGTGAGGGTGAGGATGTGCCGGTCGCTCTCCGGGGTGGCCCCCACGATCATCTGGGTGGACTGGCCTGCCGGGGCGAACCGGGGGGCGTGGCGGTAGACGGCGAGCTCCTGCTTGGAGGCGGTGATGCCCTCGCTGATCTGCCGCATGGGGGTGAGGATGGCCTCCTTTTTCTTGTCCGGGGCGAGAAGGGCCAGGCTGGGGGAGGAGGGCAGCTCGATATTCACGCTCATCCGGTCGGCCAGCAGGCCAAGCCGGTGGGTGAGAAGGGGGTCCGCCCCCGGGATGGCCTTGGCGTGGATGTAGCCGCCGAAGCGGTATTTCTCCCGCAAAATCCCCAGGGTGCGGATCATCAGCTCAGTGGTGTAGTCCGGGCTCTGGATCACCGCAGAGGAGAGAAAGAGCCCCTCGATATAGTTGCGGCGGTAGAAGCCGATGGTCAGCTCACACAGTTCCTCCGGGGTGAAGGCGGCCCGGGGCACATCGTTGGACCGGCGGTTGACGCAGTACTGGCAGTCGTAGACGCAGAAATTGGTTTGCAGCACCTTGAGAAGGGTGACGCACCGGCCGTCCGCCGAGAAGGAGTGGCAGCAGCCGGCCATCATGGTGCTGCCGATGGCCCCCTGCCGGCCGGCGCGGTACAGCCCGCTGGAGGTGCAGGCCGCGTCGTACTTGGCGGCGTCGGCCAGGATGTTCAGCTTGTCCAACAGCTCCATAGGGCGCCCTCCTTGAGAAAAAATGTTCGATAGAACAATTGTACTATCATTATAGCGCAAAATAACTCTATGTCAAGGGGGAATTTTAAGGGAAAAGTGGATCTTGACCCGGTGAGGACAAACGGGTAAAATAGTAATGTTGTTTTATTGTTAGGAGGCAATCATATGGAGAGACGAGAGACATTTTCTTCCCGCCTGGGCTTTGTGCTCATCTCGGCGGGCTGCGCCATCGGACTGGGCAACGTGTGGCGCTTTCCCTACATCACGGGGCAGTACGGCGGGGCGGCCTTTGTGCTGCTGTATCTGCTGTTCCTGGTGATTCTGGGCCTGCCTGTCATGGTGATGGAGCTGGCTGTCGGCCGGGCCAGCCAGCGGAGCATCGCCCTGTCCTTCCAGCGGCTGGAGCCCAAGGGTTCCAAATGGCACTGGTACAGCTATGTGGGCTTTGCCGGCAACTACCTGCTGATGATGTTCTACACCGTTATCGCCGGGTGGCTGCTGTACTACTTTGTCAAAATGCTCCGGGGAGACTTTGTGGGCCTGGATACCGAAGGGGTGGCTGGACAGTTTGTTGAGCTGATGGGCGCGCCCGGCACCGTGACGCTGTATATGGTCATTGTGGTGTGCATCGGCATGCTGGTGTGCGTCCAGGGCCTGCGCAACGGCGTGGAGCGGGTGAACAAGGTGATGATGGTGTGCCTGCTGGTTCTGATGGTGGTGCTGGCGGTGAACTCCGTCCTGCTGGATGGAGCGGAGGAGGGCCTGCGGTTCTACCTCCAGCCCAACTTCCGCAACCTGGTCTACGACGCCGAAGGCAACTGGATTCTGGGCGAGGCGGTCTTTGCCGCCATGGGCCAGGCTTTCTTCACCCTGTCCCTGGGCATCGGAGCCATTGCCATCTTCGGCAGCTATATCGGCAAGGAGCACCGGCTGGCGGGGGAGGCCCTGCGCATCGGCGTGCTGGACACCTGTGTAGCCTTTGTGGCGGGGCTGATTATCTTCCCCGCCTGCTCGGCCTACGGGGTGGCCACCGAGAACGGTCCCCCTCTGGTGTTCATGACCCTGCCCAACATCTTCAACGCCATGC
Organism: uncultured Oscillospiraceae bacterium; assembly: GCA_910578735.1. GTDB lineage: Bacteria > Bacillota > Clostridia > Oscillospirales > Oscillospiraceae > Lawsonibacter. Next base: position 40,048 of record CAJTSQ010000013.1, on the reverse strand, counting down.
CCATGGGCCGGCTGTGGGGGGCGGCCTTCTTCCTGTTCCTGTCCTTCGCCGCCCTGTCCACTGTGATCGCCGTCTTTGAGAATATCATCTCCTTTACCATGGACCGGTGGCGGATGTCCCGGAAGAAGGCGGTGCTGATTAACTTTGTGGGCGTGCTGGTGCTGTCCATGCCCTGTGTGCTGGGGTCCAACCTGTGGTCCGGAGTCACCATACTGGGAATGGATATCTCCGGGATTGAGGATTTCCTGGTGTCTCAGAACATCCTGCCCCTGGGTTCCCTGCTCTATGTGCTGTTCTGCACCAGCCGGAGGGGCTGGGGCTGGGACCGTTTCCTGGCCGAAGCTAACACCGGCGATGGACTGGTATTCCCCAAGGCGGTTCGGTTCTACGTCAGCTATGTCCTGCCCCTGATCGTGCTGTTCATCTTTGTGATGGGATATTGGAGCAAATTCGGATCATAAGACGGTTTTCAGAAAACAGAGGAGCGCCGCTCCTCTGTTTTTGTAGATTCCGGTGCCCTCCCCGCATAGAATGACGGGAGAGGGGGCGAACACAGTGGAGGATCGGATTCCCATGCGGGGCGGCGGGACCCTGACCCTGCGGCAGGAGGGCCCCAGGATACATATGGAGGCGGAGCGCCCAGCCGACGGCAGGGGGCTCTACAAGGCGTGGCTCCACGGCGACCAAGGGGGAAAGCTGCTGCTGGGCACCCTGGCCCCGGAGGGCGGCCGGCTGATTCTGCGCCGGACCCTGTCGGTGGGGGCGCTGGAGCGGGCGGGCTGCTGGCCCCAGTTTTGGGCGGAGTCCCCGCTGGCCTTCGCCTTTGCGGCCCAGGGCGGCGGGCGGTGGTACTGTGAACAGCACCCGGAGCGGATGCTGGGGGACCCGGTGCTTCGGGGCCAGCTCCGGGGGGCGATGTTGTGCCGGCGGGAAGAAGATGGCTTCTCCCTGGCTGTCCCCTTTCGTACAGACAGCCCGGTGGCCCTGTCTGCCCTGTTCTGCCTGGCCCGGGTGGAGCGGTGGGAGGGGCGGGCACACCTGGTGTGGACATTTGACTCCAGCGGACAGCCTCAAATTCCGCATAAATGGGGAGAGGGAAGGACAGACTAACCACCAACAGCGGGGATCACCCGCTTGAATAAGGAGGGATTGTCTATGCCAAACCTGACCACCAAGGAGCTGAACGCCCTGTCCGACCAGTTGGACTTTGAGCGGGTGCTCCACTGCAAGTACCTGTCCGCCGTCCAGGAGAGTCAGGACCAGGAGCTGAAGAGCAAATTTCAGGAATGCGCCAGCCAGCACCTGAACAACTACACCACCCTGCTGAACTATCTGCGCTGAAGGAGGAGTATTGATGAACGATCAGGAGAGAATGACCGATTTTATTTGCAGCGAGAAGAAGATGTCGTCCAACTATGACACTTACGCCTCTGAATGCGTCAACTTGGCCCTGCGGAACGACTTTCTGAATATCCTGAACCAGAGCCACCAGATCCAGAGCGACCTGTTCCGCATGGCCCAGGCCAAGGGCTGGTACCAGGTGGAGCAGGCCCAGGCCAGCAAGGTGAGCCAGGCTTACACCAAGTTCTCTAACCAGAAGCCGGCCGCACAATAACTGTATGCGCCGCGCGGCGGACCGAAGACGGTCCGCCGCGTCTCTTTTTGCCAACATCAAAAAAACCAAAAAACTGCGAAAATCTCTTGACAACAGCCTGTCCCGTTGGTAAAATATTAAGGCCGCGTCGAGACAGGCAGTTAAGAGGGGACACCCCGCCTGCAAGAGCGAGCCCGTAATAAAGGAGTTGAATACTATGCAGGCAATTATCGTAACCGGCGGCAAGCAGTATAAGGTGGCGGAGGGAGACACTCTGTTCATCGAAAAGCTGGAGGCCGAGGCCGGTCAGGCCGTCACCTTTGACCAGGTGCTGGCTATTCTGGACGGCGACAAGGCCACCTTTGGCGCTCCCACTGTGGAGGGTGCTTCCGTGGCCGCCACCGTGGTCAAGAACGGCAAGGGCAAGAAGATCCGCATCTTCAAGTACACCCCCAAGAAGGGCTACCGCAAGCGCCAGGGCCATCGCCAGCCCTACACCAAGGTGGAGATCGGCGCCATCAAGGCCTGATGACTACCGTAACCTTTTATTCTGAGGGCAGCCGCCTCACCGGCCTGGAGATGAAGGGCCACAGCGGCTACGCCCCCCAGGGGGAGGACATCGTCTGCGCCGCCCTGACCAGCGCCATCCGCCTCACCGAGTGCGCCGTCAACGACGTGCTGGGGCTGGAAGCCTCGGTGAAGGTGCGGGACAAGGACGCGTCCATCTCCCTGAAGCTTCCCAAGGCCCTGGATTCGGACAGCGAGAGCGTCTGCCAGACCCTTCTGGCCGCTCTGCTGGTCCACTGCGTTCAGCTGGCCGAGGAATACCCTGAAAATATTACTGTCTTGGAGGTGTAAGAGATGCTGAATATCGGTTTACAGTTTTTCGCCCATAAAAAGGGCGTGGGCTCCACCCGCAATGGTCGTGATTCCAAGGCCAAGCGGCTGGGCGTGAAGCGGGGCGACGGCCAGTTTGTGCTGGCCGGCAACATCCTGGTCCGCCAGCGGGGCACCCATATCCACCCCGGCGTCAACGTGGGCAAGGGCAGCGACGACACCCTGTTCGCCATGAAGACCGGCCGCGTGAAGTTTGAGCGCCTGGGCAAGGACCGCAAGCAGGTCTCCATTGTGGAAGAGGCCGCCGCGGAGTAATCAGATCAAAAGCCGCAAACGGTTCCGTTTGCGGCTTTTTCGTGAAAAGGAGGTCTTTTTGTGGATATTCGCGAAAAGCAGCACAGCGGAATGCTCTACCTTCCCGGGGATGAGACGCTTCAGCGGGAGCAGCTGCAATGCCTGGACCGGCTGTTTGAATACAATCAGGTCAAACCCTCTAACCTGGAGCGGAAGGCTGCGCTCCTTCGGGAGATGTTCGCCGAGATCGGGGAGGGTTGTTACATCGAGACCCCCTTCCACGCCAACTTCGGCGGGCAGCATGTCCACTTTGGGAAAAACATCTACGCCAATTTCAACCTGACCCTGGTGGACGACACTCACATTTACGTGGGCGACTACACCCAGTTCGGCCCCAACTGCGTCCTGGCCACGGCGGGCCATCCCATCTGCCCCGAGCTGCGGGAGCAGCTGTACCAGTACAACGCCCCCATCCGCGTCGGCCGCAACTGCTGGCTGGGCGCCAATGTGGTGGTGGTCCCCGGCGTGACCATCGGCGATAACGTGGTAGTGGGCGCGGGCAGCGTGGTCACCCGGGACCTGCCTGACAACGTGGTGGCGGTGGGCAACCCCTGCCGGATTCTGCGGGAGGTAAACGACCGCGACCGGGAATACTACTTCAAGGACCGGAAAATAGGAGATTGCCAATTATGAGGACCGCTATCGTATACTACTCGGCCCACCACGGCAACACCAGAAGGCTGGTGGAGGCCGTTGCCCAGGGGCGGGAGGTTACCCTTATGGACGCCTTGGCCGTGAAAAGCGCCGACCTGAGCGGCTATGACCTCATCGGCTTCGCCTCGGGCATCTACTTCGGCAAATTCCACCAGAGCGTGGTGGAATTTGCCAGAAATAACCTTCCCCGGGATAAAAAGGTGTTTTTCCTGGCCACCTACGGGGGCAGCAACGGGACAAAGGCCATCGAGGAGGCGGTCCGGGAGAAGGACGCTCGGATTGTGGGCAGCTTCGGCTGCAAGGGCTACGATACCTTCGGGCCCTTTAAGCTGGTGGGCGGCATCTGCAAGGGCCATCCGGACGAGTCCGACCTGAAAAACGCCTGCCGGTTTTTAGACGGGCTGATGAAAACGGCAGAGAATTGAGGTGTTGAATATGGAATACAGAAAATTTCCCCAGGGTTATGCCCTGCGCCTGGACCCCGGCGAGGAGGTGGTGGACAGCCTGACCAAGCTGGCGGACCGGGAGAACATCCGGTTGGGGACGGTTTCCGCCCTGGGCGCGGCCAACGATGTGACCATCGGGATTTTTGACACAGCGGAGAAGAAATACTACTCTAAGCGTTATCAGGGGCAGTATGAGATCTCCGCCCTGGTGGGGAACGTGACCCGGCAGGAGGGGAAGCCCTACCTCCATCTGCATATCACCATCGGCAATCCGGTCACTGGCGAGGTCCACGCCGGCCACCTGTCCGCCTGTACCATCAGCGCAACTCTGGAGCTGTTTTTGCAGGTCTGGGACGGCCGGACCAGCCGGAAATTCAGCGACGCCGTGGGGCTGAACCTGCTGGAATTTGAAGATTAAACAGGAAGGAGAAACACCTATGGAGCAATGGCTGTATGTCATGTTTATCGAGAAGACCAAGACCTACAACCGGCTGACCAAGGCCGCCGTGGAGCGGCATGTGGCCAACCTGAGAGCTCTGGACGAGGCCGGGCACATCGAGCTGGCCGGGGTGTTCAAGGGGTATCCCGGCGTGGCGGGGATGTATATTCTCCGGGCGGAGAGCTATGAAGCGGCCGAGGAGCTTTGCAAACGGGAGCCCCTGGTGGAGGAGGGCTTCGCCACCTATAAGCTGAAGGCCCTCCAGCCCGCGAATCAGGAAAACAACTATCTGATCTAACAGGAAAAGTTTCTTTTCGGTTCCTTTTCTTTTCAAAGAAAAGGAACAAAGAAGAAAGGAGGTGCCCAAGATGGCTGCACCCTTTGTAGATACGGCGAAGATCACCGTCCGCTCCGGCAGCGGGGGCAACGGCGTGGTGTCCTTCCACCGGGAAAAATACGTGGCCAACGGAGGCCCCGACGGGGGCGACGGGGGCCGGGGGGGCGACATTGTGGTGGAGGTCAACGACCACATGTCCACCCTGATGGACTTCCGCTATAAGCGAAAGTACACCGCCGGAAACGGCGCCGACGGCGCGGGCAAGCGGTGCACCGGCCGGGACGGGGAGGACCTCATCATCCGGGTGCCCCGGGGGACGGTGATCCGGGACGCCGGGACCCAGGAGATTATTCAGGATATGTCCCAGACCGACCGGTTCGTCCTGTGCCGGGGGGGCCGGGGGGGCTGGGGCAACCAGCACTTCGCCACCCCCACCCGTCAGGTACCCCGGTTCGCCAAGGCCGGACTGCCCGGCCAGAGCCGGGACGTGGTGCTGGAGCTGAAGCTGCTGGCCGACGTAGGTCTGGTGGGCTTTCCCAACGTGGGCAAGTCCACCCTGCTCTCCGTGGTCAGCCGGGCCCAGCCCAAAATCGCCAACTACCACTTTACCACTCTGTTCCCCAACCTGGGGGTGGTGTATGTGGAGGAGGGAGTGTCCTTCGTCATGGCGGACATCCCCGGCATCATCGAGGGGGCGGCCGAGGGGGCCGGATTGGGCCACGACTTTTTGCGGCACATCGACCGGTGCCGGCTGCTGATCCATGTGGTGGATGTATCCGGCTCTGAGGGGCGGGACCCGGTGGCCGACTTTGAGGCCATCAATGAGGAGCTGAAGCAGTATTCCCCCGAGCTGGCCGGACGGAAGATGATTGTGGCCGCCAACAAGGTGGACATCATGACCGACCCCGCCCTGCTGGACACCCTGCGGGCCCACGTGGAGGGGCTGGGGCTGGAGCTGGTTACCATCTCTGCCGCCGCCCACCAGGGCACCCGGGAGCTGGTGCAGAAAACCGCCCAGCTGCTCCAGGAGCTGCCCCCGGTGGCGGTGTATGAGCCCACCTATGTGGAGCGCCCCCCGGAGGTGGACACCGACGGGGAGGTCAATATCCAGGAGTTCGACGGCACCTGGGTCATTGACGCCCCCTGGCTCCAGCGGCTCATTGCCAACGTCAACTTCGGCGACTACGAGAGCCGAAACTGGTTCGACCAGAAGCTGCGCCAGTCGGGGCTGTTTGACAGGCTGGAGGAGATGGGCATTAAGGACGGAGACATCGTGTCCCTGTATGACCTGGAGTTTGAATATCAGCGGTAGAATATAAAGGGCGGCTAGTATTCACGTACCAGCCGCCTTTTGTCCTATCATTACAAAAAATTTAAAAAAGAGGGCAAAATTGCCCGCATCCCTCTTGACTGATGGGATGGGTCTGAGTATAATAGCAAGTGTTGCGCTAGTGTGGCTCAATGGCAGAGCACATCACTCGTAATGATGGGGTTGTGGGTTCGATTCCCACCACTAGCTCCAAAAATCCGCAGAAATTTTAAAATTTCTGCGGATTTTTGTGTCTTTTTTACTTTTTATGCTGCAAATGTTATCCAAGTCAATAGCCGCCGAAGCGGAAGAGCATATCACCGGCCTCGCCGCAGGTGTAGAGATCTTGGGGGGCCAGGGTATTAGACGTGGCGCTGGTCATCAGGCCGGTGGACAGGGACCAGGACATGGCGCTGCGCGCGATGGTGCGGACCCTGCTGTAATCCGTGTAACGGGTGAGGTTGGTCCGCTGGGCGATGCTGCGGTTCCGGTATCCGGCGTAGTTGAACATCAGCATGGACACCTGTTCACGGCTCAGGGGTTTGTCCGGCCCCCAGAGCCCGCTGGCGTAGATATCCGGGAGAATGTTATGGTTGGTGGCCCAGACCTGGGCGTCGTTGGTCTCGCTGCCGATGGACGAGCTCTTCTCCGTGCTGTGGTCGGTCAGGTTGTAGAGGACGGACAGGAATATGTTTCGGGTGATAGGGGTGCGGTCGGGGATCATGCCGTCGGTGATGTGATAGATATGGCGGTCCTGGTAGTACCAGGCGTTGGGGCCCGCCTTAGCCTGGGACTCAGAGGTGGTGATGGACACATTGCTGCTCACCCAGCTGTACTGGTTGGCGAAGGAGATGTCCAGTTCCACATCGCTGTCGGGCATATAGAAATAGTACTCGTCGTTGTAGCGCTGGGTGGTGTAGATTTCCCTGCCGGTGGTGCGGTTGTAGACCGACAGCCAATCCAGCTCGTAGTTTCTCCGGGGGCTGAACTCGATGGTGACCCGGTCCCCCTCGGCGGCGTTGCGGGGACGCACAGAATAGGTGCCACCGGAGACGCTGCCCGGGGTGTAGACCCGGTAGTAGGTCTCGGTGTCGGGGGTATCGGGGTTGTCGGGTTTCTTCTCGGTCCAGTGGGCATAGAGGGTGGTGTTGGCGTCAAAGACCGATGTCTCACCCTTCTTCTCGCCGCCGTCAGCGGCGGTGTACCAGCCGTCGAAGGTGTAGCCGTCTCGGGTGGGCGTGGGCAGCGTGGCCTTGCCGTCAGCGTCTGTCTCCACCGTGGCCGGCGTCACCGTGCCGCCGTTGGCGTCGAGGGTGATGGTGTACTTGGTCTTATCATCGCCGCCGCCTTCCTGCGTCCAGTGGGCATAGAGAGTGGTGCTGGTGGTGAAGACCTTTTCCTTGTCGCACTTTTCCCCGCCGTCAGCGGCGGTGTACCAGCCGTCGAAGGTGTAACCGTCTCGGGTGGGTGTGGGCAGGTCTCTGTCAAGTTTGCCATCTGTTCCGGTCTCTGCCGAGGTTGGTGTTACCGTGCCGCCATTAGGATTAAAAGTGATTGTATAGGTATTTGTTTCTACAATTTTGTATACAATTGTTCCGTCTTTTTCAACGGCCTCCATCTTGAATCCGCCTGTAGAGGGATAATAAACCGGTGTATAATTCTTATCATCCTTAACCAAATCAGCAGACAAGCTTATTTTTATGGACGCATTATCAGGATATTCTGCTTGCCGGTCCATTGCAATATATTTTCCGGAATCAATCGGCTGCGCGGAGTCTCCCACTTTTCCCGAAGTGTTGTGGTCGTTACGAGTGGCTACAATCTTGCCACCATCCATTACTAAATCTCCGCCGCGCATGAGAATGCCTACACCACCAACGGCCCGGATTTCTCCGCCGCTAATAGTCAACATGCCCTGCTGAGGGTGGTAGATACCACAGGCAATGTAACCGTTGGTAGATATTTTCCCGATCAATGTGCCGCCGGTAATGGAGATTTCAGTGCCGCCGCAATTTGGCATACCGTTGCCGGACACCGCCGCATTGTCCCGGCCAAGAAGCACGCCGCCCGCTACATTCAGCTTTGCGCCATTGCCCCTTACAAAGACGGCACATTCCTGGGCTTCCACAAACCCGCCAGTGATGGTAACGGTAGAATTAACCGCCGCGCCGCTTCCGGTCTCGCTGCCGAGGGCAGAAACGGCAATATTTCCCCGTGAATGTATTTTACCGCTTTCAAGTGTAAAACTGCCGCCCTCCTGTACATGGATAGCATCCTGTGTACCTTCAATTTTACCGGAATCATAGGTTACAGTATGGTCACGCCCGACAGCGGGGGCAGCAGATGCTGCGCTGTCTTTCACAGTGAGATTTCCCAGCACTTGAATGGTAAGACTGGCTGTAGAACTGAGGGTATGCTTCGCCAGATCAATCGTAACCGTGCGCCCCTTGGGAATTGTCAGGCCGGTATCTGGCAGTTCCACATTGTCTGCCAATTTAATTACATCGGCAGTTGTTCCATTGATTGCGTCTCGTAGTTCCGTTGCGTCCTTGGCAGTGGTCTCAACCTCCGCTGCCCACACGCTCACCGGCGCAAGGGACAGCAGCATACCCAGGGCCAGGGCCACCGATATAATCCGTTTTTTCATTGCGATCTCCTCCCGATTTCATTTCTTCACAGTTTACTAAATTATATCGGATTTGTTTCCCGGTGTCAACATCTTCCGGCCGCTGCAAAGCCCCCCTTGTCAAAGGGGGGAGGGCCGCCAGGCGGAGCCTGGTGGCGGGGGGATTCCGTCCCCGCCCGAAAAAAGGTGCGGGGAGCTCTCCCGCACTCATACATATCCATACATTCCCCGGACCGAGACCTCCCCGGCGGAGATGGTCTCCCGTTTGCCGTTGTGCAGCTCCACCACCAGGTTAAAGTTGTCGTCCACCTCCAGCGCGAAGGCCTGGCGGCGGCTGTTGGGGGTGATGAGCTGGACCTGGCGGCCCGGGGTGAGGCAGCCGGCCCGGTATTTTTCCAAATACTCCGCCTTGGCCTGGGGGTAGGCGGCATACATCCGGTCCAGGGCCAGGGCGACCTGGGCGCACAGCTCCGCCCTGCGTACGGGGTGGCCCAGCTCCTGGAGCAGGGAGGTGGCGACCTCCTGAATTTCCGGGGAAAAATCCCCCGCCTCCTCGTTTACGTTGATCCCGATTCCGGTGACCAGGTAGTCCAGGGTGTTGCTCTCGCTCTCCAGCCCCAGCTCGGTGAGGATGCCCACCAGCTTTCGGCCGTTGAGGATGATGTCGTTGGTCCACTTGATCTGGGGGCGGACCCCACAGCAGGCCTCAATGCCGTCGCACACCGCCACCGCCACCCAGGCGGTGAAGTCCGCCGTCCGGGCCGGCTCCAGGCTGGGGCGGAACAGGGCGGACAGATACAGCCCTTTCCCCTTGGGAGATTGGAAGGACCGGCCCCGCCGGCCCCGGCCGCCGGTCTGCTCCTCCGCCGTTACCACCAGCCCCTCCGGCGCGCCGGCCATGGCCCGGCGCTTGCACTCGGTGTTGGTGGAGTCGATCACGTCCAAACACAGCAGGGTGGACCCCACCAGCGCGCCGGCCAGCGGACCGGCCAGCTCCCCCGCCCGCAGCTTGTCGGGGGCATCCTTCAGGCGGTAGCCCCGGTTGGGAGCGGAGGCGATGACATATCCCTCCTGGCGCAGGCCCTCAATGGCCTTCCACACCCCGGCCCGGCTGATGCCCAAGGTCCGGCTCATCGCCTCCCCGGACAGATATTCCCCTGGCTTCTCCCGCAGCAGGGACAGCACCTTTTCGCGGCTCATGGCCTCTGCCTCCTTTTGGTAAGGGCCGGGCTGACCGCCCGGCCCTTTTTTTGTGTTACTGTTCGTCCTCGATCAGCCCGTAGTCCCCGTCGTTGCGGCGGTAGACCACGGCGAAAGCCCCGTCGGCCTCCTCGTCCCGGAAGGCAAAGAAGTTGTGCTCCAGCAGATTCATTTGCAGGATTGCCTCGTCACGGGTCATAGGCTTGAGGGGGAAAGTCTTGCTGCGGACAATGCGGTACTCGCCCTCCTCCGGCTCATCGGGGGCAAAGGAAGACACCTCGGCGTCCAAGGCCCGCTCGAAGGCGCCCTGACGCAGCCGCTTCTCCAGCCGGGTCTTGTTTTTGCGGATCTGGCGCTCCAGGGTGGTGACGGCGGCGTCGATGGAGGCGCGCATGTCGGAGGTGCTCTCTGACACCCGGAAGATGGTGCCGCTGGAGCGGACTGTGATCTCCACTTTGTTGTTCCGCTCCTTCTCTACGCTGAATGTGATGGTGGCAGTGGCATCCTCCTTAAAGAAACGGTCCAGCTTGCCCACCTTTTTTTCCGCGTATTTGTGAATGGAGTCCGGCAGGTTTACCTTCTTGTCCGTCAAGATCAGTTTCATAAAATCGCTCCTTTCGCCCAGAGGGCTGGTATAAAGGGGAGAGGGAGCCCTTCCCTTGAACTTATTATACCACAGAGCTGAAAAAAAGCCAGAGGGTTTTGTTAAATTTTTCTAAATTCTTCTTCCGCCGACCAGAACCGCCCTGACCTGCCCCATCAGCTCCAGTGGATGGAGCCGGGTGACCACCAGGTCGGCCTCTTTTCCCGGGGTCAGGGAGCCCAGGGATGCATCCAGTCCGGCGATTTGGGCGGCGCGGATGGTGATGGCGGCCAGGGCCGCCTCCGGGTCCATCCCCCCTTTCACCGCCAGAGCGGCGCACAGGGGCAGGTATTGGATGGGGACCTCCGGGTGGTCGGTGCAGATGGCCACAGGGACCCCCGCCTGCTGGAGAATCGCGGGGGCTTCCAGGGTCATGTTGACCAGCTCCGGCTTGGACCGGTCCCCCAGGGCGGGGCCGGTGATGACGGGGACCCCGGCCTGAACCAGCAGCTCCGGGATCAGGTGGCCCTCGGTGCCGTGGACAATGACGCACTTGAGGTGAAACTCGCGGGCGATGCGCACTCCGGTGGCGATGTCATCCGCCCGGTGGGCGTGGATGTGGACGGGCAGCTCTCCCCGAACCACAGGCAGGAGGGCCTCCAGCTTGGCGTCGTAGTCGGGCGGGTCGGTATCCTCGTCCTGGGCGGCCCGGTCCATCTTCTCGCCGTACTCCACCGCTTTACGCAGGTTCTCCCGGATGATGGCGGCGGTGGCCATGCGGGTGACGGGGGTCTCGTCCCGGTGGTGGTACACCTGCTTGGGATTCTCCCCCAGGGCCAGCTTCATAGCGGCGGGGGCCCGCAGGATCATGGCATCCACCCAGCGGCCAGTCGTTTTGAGGGCGGCGAACTGGCCGGAGATGGGGTTGGCGGAGCCGGGCCCGGTGAGCACCGTGGTCACCCCCGCAGCCCTGGCCTCGGCAAAGCACCGGTCCAGGGGGTTCACAGCGTCGATGGCCCGGAGGTGGGGGGTGCAGGGGTCGGTCTCCTCATTGCCGTCGTCCGATTCAAAGCCCAGGGCGTCCCCAAACATGCCCAGGTGGCAGTGGGCGTCGATAAAGCCGGGGCAGATATGTCCGCCCTGGGCGTCGATGACCTCCCCCTCCCAGCTTTTGGGGCATTCTTCCATAGGCCCCACCTTTGTGATCTTGCTTCCGGATACGGCCACGTAGCCGCTTTCGATAACCGGACCGTCCATGGTGTGAACGGCGCCGTTCATAATAAGCATATAAGTTGTTCCTTTCTGTTAATTATCCCCAAAGTTGGGGCAGCTCCCGGAGCTGGGGGGCAATCAGCGCAAGTCCGGAATCGGCGATTCGCGGTTCCGGGTTCCGCCCGGGCCGGACCAGGCTCCCCCTGCAGAGACGAGGCACAGGACAGGCCATGCGGCGGCGGCAATCTGCCGTCTTTTCCAGGCGCCCATTTAAAAGCGCCTCCAGAGTTCGACAAAGGTTCCTATTGACTTGACTGGTAATTTATGGTAGACTTGTCCCAGCTCGACCAATATGCTTTGTGCGAGTCTCTCCCCGCACATGGGCGCCCCACAGAGGGGCGTCTTTTTTATCCTTTGCCGGCGTGAATAAGCGGGCCGCCAAAGACGACCCGCTTAAAATTTGCGCAAAATCACCGGCGTCCGCCGCCGCCCCGGCGGTTTCCGCCCTTCTTTTCAATGTAGCGCAGCTCTGACAGCTTGCTGTCGGAGGACTGCATGAACTGTTTGAGCCGGTCCTCAAAGTCGGTGGGCTCTTTGGGAGCCTGGTGGACGAAGCCCATAGGCCGGGAGCCGCCTCCTTGACGGGGCCGTCCGCCGCCGCCCCCTTGGCGGGGGCCGCCGCCTTGTCTGGGCGCGCGCTGGGGCGGGGGCTCTACCTGCTTGATGGACAGGTTGATCCGCTTGGCCTGGTCGATGCCGATGATCTTGACCTTGACCTCCTGTCCCTCGTGGAGGTGGTCTGACACCTCATTCACATAGGAATAGGCGATCTCTGAGATATGGACCAGCCCAGACCTTCCGTCCGGCAGGGCTACAAATGCCCCAAACTTTGTGATTCCCGTCACCTTGCCATCTACAATGGCTCCTACACCTAACTCCATTGACCCGCATTGTCCTCCCTTGTAAATTTGACACACAACAAACGCCGGGGGTTATGCCGCGTCAATTCGCTATGTCGATGAACAGTGTTTCGTTCTCCTCCACATAGCCCCGATCCCGGGCCACCTGCTCCAGCATCTCAGGGTCGTCGCTGTTTTCGATGGCGTCTTCCAGCTTTCGGTTTTCCAGCAGCTGGCTGGTCACCTGCCGGGCCAGAGCGTCCCGTTCGGCCTGGACGGCCTGAATTCTTCCCCGCAGATCCAGCAGCGTGATGGCCATGTAAATCAGCAGCACCAGCACGACAATTTTGGTTAAAAAACCGGCCCGTTTGAACTGCATAGCCATCCTCCCCCCGCTCCCGAACAGCCCGACGGCGGGACGCCGCCTCCAGCTGTTCTGTTTGCTGTTCTATTCTATACCATTTCGTCCCGGAAAGGAAGATGTTTTTTATAAGTTTTCCGATTTTTTTTAAAATTGCCCCCGCCAACCCCACTGGAAAAGTCAAAATGCCCAATAGAGCGGTCACCAAGTCGGCGCCCAGGTAGCCCAGCCGCAGCAGCCAGGGGCTGACAGCCCAAAAATAGAGGGCTCCGCCCACCAGGCAGAGCACCGCCCCATACACCCGTATCTGCCCGCCCCAGGCCCCCTGAGACCAGACAAACAGGGCCGCCGTGGCCGCCATCCAGAACAGCAGGTCCAGCAGCGGCCCCAGCAGGGGGAGCTTTACCCGCACGCGCAGGATGCGGAACAGGTCGTAGGTCACCCCCATGGCCCCGCCCAGCAGCAGGGCCTGGCACAGGGCCCGGCCCTGCTGGACCACATCGACCGTCATCCGCCCAGCAGCCGGGCAAACAGGCCGCCGCCCCGTCCGCCGTGGTTCGTCTCATAGAGCAGGGCGTTCACCCGGCCCTCCACCTTCAGATCGCCCCCGTCCAGAGACAGCTTTTCGATGTGCAGCCCCTCCCCCTGAATTTCCAGCCCGCCCTGGGCCGTGGTGAGGAAGATGGTGTTCTCGTCAAAGCTCTCCACCTCCTCCACGCCGGAGACCACAAGCTGTTCCCGCTCCTCCAGAATGATGTGGTGGCTCATCTCAGGACGGGCCCGGTCGTCCACAAATGCCATACGGATTCCCCCTTTCTCTCTATCCTATGGATTGTCCCCCGGCTTTTATGACAGAATCGTCCAATTCGCATATGGAAACGGCCGGCCGTTTGCGGTAAAATCGAAGGGATAACAGATAAGGAGATATACAGATGATAAAAGCGATCTTTTTCGATATTGACGGGACCCTGGTCAGCTTTCAGACCCACCGGATTGCTCCCGCCGTGCTGGATGCCCTCCACCGCCTTCAGGACAGGGGGGTCAGGCTGTTCCTGGCCACCGGGCGGCACCGGGGCTCCATCGGCCTGGCCGCCGATGTGTTTCCTTTCGACGGCCTGATTACGGTCAATGGCCAGTACTGTCTGGCGGGAAACCGTGTTCTGCGCAGCAGCCCCATCGACCGCGCCACCGTTGTCCGGGAGGTGGAGCGGTTGGAAGCCAGCGCAGCCCCCTGCCTCTTCCTCAACGAGACGGAGACCCTCTATGTCAACCCCGGCCCTCTGGCCGGCATCTTCCCCAAGCAGCTGAACCTCCCCCTGCCCGACCCCGTTCCCCTCCGCCAGGTCCTGGGACAGGATATCTACCAGATGACGGCCTTCTTTACCAGGGAGGAGGAACTGGACGCAGGGGAGAGCTTCTTCCCGGGGCTGGAGGTCATGCGCTGGCACCCCGACTTTGTGGACGTCATCGCCCCCGGCGGAGGCAAGGACAAGGGCATGGACGCCATGCTGGCCCACTTCGCCATCCCGCTGGAGGAGACCATGGCTTTCGGCGACGGGGAGAACGACCTGCCCATGCTCCGCCACGCCCATATTGGTGTGGCGATGGGCAATGCCGGCGATCTGGTCAAGAGTGAAGCCGACTATGTTACCGATCCGGTGGACGAGGAGGGCATCCTCACCGCCCTGGAGCACTTCGGACTGCTGTAAAATAAGAAAACACGGAGGTATCATGATGTTCTGGAACCTGCGAATACGCCCCGGAGAGGATGAGAGAAAGGTATACGCCGAGGCGGCGGAATACGGGATCGTCTGCAAGCCCCAGGACCTGGAGGGGATCGTGGAACGCCTGGACAAATACATCAAAAAAACAAAGGTGCGGGGAGCGGGCCTGCCAAAATACATTGGGCGCAGTCATTTTCTCAAGTACGGCAGCGAAAAGTGGTATGAATGGAGCATAGGGCTTTCCTGCGCAAAAGAGGGACGTTTGAGCAATGAGCAGGGGCGGATGTGGTATTTTGAGCTGATGCCGAACCGGCACTATCATCTGGAGCAGGGTACGGCCGAAGAGGTCTACGAATTTCCTGAACGGAACGATATCCTGTATTACTTCGTTCTGGTGAAATATTACTGGTACTATAAAGAAGATGGCAAAATCGTGTATACCGGCACTGACGACGGGCGAAAACAGCGGGAGGCGTTTTTCCAGGGACTGCTTGACTGCATTGGATTTCCGGTAGAGACTCTGTATACTTACCCGGAGGATTCCACCGCTCTTTTCTGCAAATAGAAGGATTCCCCCGGCAGAGGGAACTGTTATTTCTTACACATTATTCACAAATTGGTATAGCTTTTCTCCCGCGGATGGTGTACAATAGAGACAAGCACCCGTATTGTACACAAAGGAGGCTGTTCCATGAAACTGACATTTTTCGGCGCCGCCCACGCGGTAACCGGCAGCTGCCACTGCCTGGAGGTCAACGGTAAAAAAATTCTCATCGACTGCGGCCTGGAGCAGGGGAAGGATGAGCACGACGACAATACCCTGGACTTTGCCCCCAACTACATCGACTATGTGTTGGTCACCCATGCCCACATCGACCACTCCGGCCGCATTCCCCTGCTGGTCAAGGAGGGCTTTAACGGCCGCATCCTCACCACCGGCCTCACCGCCCAGCTGATGAGCGTGATGCTCCGGGACTCCGCCCACATCCAGGAGGGGGACGCCAACTGGCACAACCAGAAGGGAAAGCGCGCCGGACTGCCTCCGGTGGAGCCGCTGTACACCCTGATGGACGCCGAGGAGGCCATCCACATGCTGGAGACGGTGGAGTACGGCTGGCTCTTCGACCTGTGCGAGGGAGTCAAAGTCCGCTTCAGCGACGCGGGCCACCTGCTGGGCTCCTCCATCCTGGAAATCTGGGCCACTGAGGGCGGCGTCACCAAGAAGATTGTCTTCTCCGGCGACCTGGGCAACGAGGCCCAGCCCATCATCCGGGACCCCTCCTTTGTGGACAGCGCCGACTATGTGATTATGGAGTCCACCTATGGCGACCGGAACCACGAGCCCCCAGAGAGTTACACCCAGGCCCTGGCCGACCTGATTGACGAGGTCTTCTCCAAAGGGGGCAACATCATCATCCCCTCCTTTGCCGTGGGCCGCACCCAGGAGCTGCTCTACTACCTGCGGGAGATCAAGCGGGACGGGCTGGTGAAGTCGCTGCCCAGCTTCAAGGTGTATGTAGACTCCCCCCTGGCCACCGAGGCTACCAAGATTTACTCGGGCAACCTGAAGGGCTATCTGGACGACGACGCCATCGCCGTTGTCCAAGGGGGCGACAACCTGTTCACCTTCCCCGGCCTCACCCTCACCCAGTCCACCGAGGAGTCCCGGGCCCTGAACGACGACAAGATGCCCAAGATTATCATCTCCGCCTCTGGCATGTGCGACGCTGGCCGTATCCGCCACCACCTGAAGCACAACCTGTGGCGCCCTGAGTGTGCCGTAGTCTTTGTGGGCTACCAGGGGGAGGGCACCCTGGGCCGCCGGCTGCTGGAGGGGGCCCGGTCCGTCAAGCTCTTTGGGGAGGACATCTCCGTCCGGGCCAAGATCGTCAACTTCAAGGGCCTGTCCTCCCACGCCGACCGGGACCACCTGCTGGAGTGGGTGGACCACTTCTCCCCACGGCCTCAGCAGGTCTTTGTGGTTCATGGCGACACCGAGGTCACCGAGCTGTTTGCCCACGACCTGAACCAGCGGGGCATCCCCGCCCACGCCCCTCTCTATGAGGAGGTATACGACCTGTCCACCAACTGTATGCTGGCCAAGGGCGTGGTACTGGAGGTGAAGAGGACGGTGGGCTCCGCTGCCGCTCCCTCCGCCGCCTATCTGCGGCTTCAGGATGTGTCCCAGAACCTGGCCGACCTGGTCAGCCGCAGCCGGGGCCGGTCCAACAAGGACCTGGCCAAGCTGGCCGAGCAGATCAGGCTGGTTATGGAGAAGTGGGAGTAATTTTTCAAGATTGGAGAACCGTCTCATGGAAATCGACCGCAGCGAACTCAAACGTCAGGCCAGGGAGCGCGTGGCCCTCACCGACCCCAAGTTCTGGGTGGTGGCCCTGGCCTACCTGGCTATGACCACTGGGGTGTCCTGGCTGATCAGCCTGATCCCCCTGCTCGGCCCCGTTGCCGACACAGTGGGTATCTTCCTCCAGTTTTTGCTGATTCTGTACACCACGGTGGTCCAGTTCGGTCTGTGCCTGTGGGCACTGTGGACCTACCGGCAGCTGGACCCGGGTATCAACTCCCTGATGCAGGGGTTCTCGGTGGCTGGGCGGGTCATTTTGATGGAGCTGGGCATCTATGTCCGGGTGCTGGGGTGGTACCTTTTGGTGGCCCTGGGCCTGTTGATCCCTACCGTCGTGCTGATGATGTTTGCCGACTATATCCTGGGAATGGCCCTTCTGCTGCTGTTTGGGGCTGTCCTGATCGCTGTCATCATTGTCATCTCCCTGCGGTACGCCCTGGCCCCCTATATGCTGGCCGACCGGCCGGACGACGGCCCCACCGCCCCCATCTACCGCAGCGCCATGCTGATGCGGGGGTGGAAAATGGAGCTGTTTAAGCTGGAGGTCTCCTTCCTCGGCTGGGAGCTGATTAACCTGATCCTCTCCGGGGCCGTCATCCTTCTGTGTCTCAGCCACGCCGGGCTTCTCACCCAGGCCGCCCTGACAGACCCGGTCTGGCGGGAGCGGTGCCTGGACGTGCTCTACTCCCCCCTGACCGTCATTCTGAGTACCCTGGTCACGGTGCCGGTAGACCTGTGGCTGCTGCCCTACCGGGCTACCGCCCGGGCCGGATTCTACGATGCCCGCATTCTGGCCTCCACGCAGGATATCCAGTGGCCTCAGATGCCGCCCCTGTAAAGGAGGAGTGTTTGTGTCTGAACGGGAACAATGGCTGAAGTGGGCGGTGGAGCTCCAGGCGCTGGCCCAGGCGGGGCTGTGCTACGGCCACGACAAGTATGATCTGGAGCGCTACCGGCGTATCCGGGAGATTTCCGCTGAGATGGTGGCCCGCCAGGCCGATCTGCCCCTGGAGAAGGTACAGGACCTGTTCTGCGGCGAGACGGGCTATCAGACCCCCAAGCTGGACACCCGGGCCGCCATTTTCCAGGGGGAGAAAATCCTTCTGGTCCAGGAGAGCGACGGCCTGTGGTCCCTGCCCGGCGGCTGGGCCGATGTGGACATCACGGTGAAGGAAAACACTGTCAAGGAGGTCAAGGAGGAGGCGGGGCTGGATGTCACCGCCGACCTGGTTATCGCCCTTCAGGAGCAGCGCCGGCGCAACCGGCCTGTGAACGCCTATGGCATATGCAAGGTGTTTGTACTGTGTTCCCTGTTGGGCGGCTCCTTCCAGCCCAACCTGGAGACGCTGGACAGCCGCTGGTTTGCCCTGGACGAGCTGCCGCCCCTGTCCACCGGGAAGACCACCGAGGAACAGATCCGGATGTGCTTTGACGCCTACCATGCCGAACACTGGACGACCCTTCTGGACTGATCGAAAAAGATATCTGGCGCTCCGGGATGGAGCGCCAGATGTTTTATCTCTGATTCTTTTGGTAAAGGATACTCAGACCCTTGAGCAGCAGGTCCCGCTCCAGACGAATCTCCCGGCGGCACAGGGGGACGATAAACTGGGCCATCCCCCCGGTGGCCACCACGGTGGTGGAGAAGCCCAGCTCCTCCTCCACCCGGTCCAGCATGCCGTCCAGCATGGCGGCGGTGCCGTACATAATGCCGCTGCGCATACAGTCCACCGTGTTCTTGCCAATCACCTTTTTGGGCCGGTCCAGGCTGATGCCGGGCAGCTGGGCGGTGCGGGAGGTGAGGGCCTCCAGCGATACCCGCACGCCCGGGATGATGCAGCCCCCCAAATAAGTATTCCCCTTGCCCACCACCTCGATGGTGGTGGCGGTGCCCAGGTCCAGCAGGGTGAGGGGGGGCTCATACTCCGCCAGGGCGGCCACGGCGATGACGATCCGGTCGCTGCCCACCTGGGAGGGATTGTCCATCTGGATATTCAGCCCGGTTTTCAGGCCGGGGCCCACCACCATGGGGGCCTTTCCGGTGACCTTTACAATGCCGGTGCGCACCGAGTTGAACACAGGGGGCACCACCGAGGAGATGATGCAGCCGTCCACATCCCGGGGCTTTACGTCAAAGAGGTTGAGCATGCTCTTGATCTCCGCCCCGTACTGGTCGGAGGTTTTGATGCGGTCGGTGGCAATGCGGGCCTCAAAGGCAATGGCGCCGTCGTTGATGCTGCCGATTACAATGTTTGTGTTGCCGATGTCAATGGCTAAGAGCATCGCGCTCACCTGACTTCTCTGTTTTATTTCGGGGAACGCTTATCCCGCCGTGGCCTGAGCCCGCACATTGGGAACACGGAACAGCGCCTTGCAGATGGCGGTAACAAGAATCACCGCGCCAATGGCCTCCAACACGCCGGAGGAGCCTATCACGCCCAGCACCGCACCCAGAACCGCGTCCATGGCGATCCCTTTTGCGGCGGCGTACTCCGGGCTCAGCAGCAGGTAGATGCTCCCCATAACCAGTATGGTATTGGTCATGGCTCCCGCCGCTCCCACAATCGGCAGGGCGACCAAATCGTTCACCTTCAGCCGCTTCAGGCCAATCCAAAGCCACCCGGCCACCACGCCGATCAGAATCCGGCACCCGAGTGCAATCCACAGGGATTTCGCCGCGCCTGCCGCGCCAAGCTCCTGGGCCGCGATGTAGGGGGACAGCGCAAAGGACAGCAGCGCGGGGCTCATGGTGTTGTTCCAGATGGAGCACAGACCAAACACACCGCCCAAAATGCCGCCGGCCATGGGGCCAAGGATAACCGCGCCCACGATAACAGGGATGTGCAGGGTGGTCCCTTTGATTACCGGCAGCGGAATCAGACCGATTCCGGACAGGTTCAGGAACAGCTGGATGGCGATGAACAGCGCCATCAGGGCAATCCAACGGGTGTCGTACCTACGGGTTTTCATATTTACATTACCTCCTGCTGCCGCTCCGCCATTCGCGGATGCAGCGCAATATTTAAGAGGGCGAGGACGGCCCCGTCCTCTCGACCGTTCATTATACAGGATTGTGCCCCAATATGCAAGAAAAAACTTTATGGCTTTACAGTGAAAGTCTCAAACGGTATAATGGAGGAAAGGCAAAGGAGGAAACCGCCATGTTAAAGGGAAAAACCATTCTTCTCGGGGTCACAGGAGGCATTGCGGCCTACAAGGCGGCGGCGCTGGCCTCGGCGCTGGTGAAGCAGCACGCCCATGTGGAGGTTATTATGACCGCCCACGCCACAGAATTTATCGCGCCGCTCACCTTTGAGCAGCTCACGGGGAACCGGTGCATGGTGGACACCTTCGACCGGAACTTTGCCCACCAGGTGGAACACATCGCCCTGGCCGACCGGACCGACCTGGTGATCATCGCCCCGGCCACCGCAAATGTGTGCGGAAAACTGGCCCACGGCCTGGCGGACGACATGCTCACCACCACCGTGCTGGCCTGCACCTGTCCCAAGCTCGTCGCCCCCGCCATGAACACCAAAATGTTTGAAAACCCCGTCACCCAGGACAACCTGGAAATCCTGCGTAAATACGGCTGGGAGGTAATCGCTCCCGCCTCCGGCCGGCTGGCCTGCGGGGCGGTGGGGGCCGGCAAGCTGCCCGAGCCGGAGGTCCTCCTCCAGCATATCCTGCGCCAGACCGCCCTGCCCCACGACCTGGCGGGAAAACACGTCCTGGTCACCGCCGGCCCCACCCAGGAGGCCCTGGACCCGGTGCGGTATTTGACCAACCACTCCACCGGCAAGATGGGCTATGCCATCGCCCGGATGGCCATGCTGCGGGGGGCGGAGGTGGTCCTTGTCTCCGGCCCCACCGCCGTCCCGCCGCCCCCCTTTGTGGAGCTGGTGGACGTCACCTCCGCCCAGGACATGTTCGAGGCGGTGGCCGCCCGGCAGCAGTGGGCTGACTTCATCTTCAAGGCCGCCGCCGTAGCCGACTACACCCCCGTCCAGTACGCCGACGACAAGCTGAAAAAGAAGGACGCCGACCTGTCCATCCCCCTGAAACGCACTCAGGACATACTAAAGTACCTGGGGGAGCACCGCCGGCCAGGACAGGTACTGTGCGGCTTCTCCATGGAGACCCGGGATATGGTGGAAAACAGCCGGGCCAAGCTGGAAAAAAAGAATCTGGACATGATTTGCGCCAACAACCTGAAGGTGGCCGGGGCTGGCTTTGGCACCGACACCAATGTGATGACCGTCATCACCCGGAGAGACACCGAGGAACTGCCCCTGATGTCCAAGGAGGACGCGGCCGCCCGGATCCTCGATATCGCGGTTGGGCTTGCAGGCCGTCAGGTCACGATTCCATAAAAATGTGGAAGGAGAGGTTCTGGTCCTGTCCGCTGTCCACGTGATAGGGCTGCTCCACATCGGAGCCCCAGCTGTCGATGCCGCCCACCCCCCGCATGGCCCCGCAGAGGGTCACCGTGGTGCGGACAGGGCGGGGCAGCTCCTCCACATGGGCGGCCTGCTCCAGCTGCTGGGGGGTGTAGGGGACGGCGGAGAAGGCGAGGGGGGTGTTCGCCATCTCCAGGATCAGCCTGCTCCCGCCCCCCGCGCGCAGCACAACGGCACGGGTGTCCGCATGGCAGCCGCACTCCTGAGGCACCAGGTAGGCGGGGATGTGGGGGGCCTCCTGGTGCCAGCCGAAGACGCCTCCCTTTTTCCGGTCGGGGTAGGTCTCTCCGGACAGGCCCAGCCACTCTACCCGTTCCAAAGGCTCCGGGGTGGCAAAGCGCAGGCCGAACAGGGGCAGGCCGGGCCGGCCCGAACCGCCGTGATAGTAGGCGGAGACGGTCATGCGGCCCGTATCCTCCACCGTGTAAGTCACATCGGTGCGCAGGCCGGGCAGAGCGGGAGCGGTGTAGGTGAACCGGATGGAGACCTTTTCCCCGCTCTCCTCCAGTATCTCAATGTTTTCGCATTTCTGCCAGCCATCCGCTGCCGCCCAGACGGAGCTGTCAGCGGCAAAGCCGTTGCCTAAATCGTTCTCGGTGGGGGCCCGCCAGTAGGCCGGACGGGGGGCCCGCCACAGCCACTCCTGTCCGCCCAGCCGAAGGGACGCCGGCCCGCCCTCCGGGAAGGAGAATAAAACTTCAAAATTCTCTCCCCGCACCCCCAAGGCCCCGTCTCCGTGGGTGATGTGGAGAGGGGATTTTTTTATCCTGAACCCAGGCAGGGCCGGGGCGGCCTTCGCCCGTTCATTGGCCGCGTCGTGGGCCGCCCGCTCCCGGGGGGAGGAATACCAGTACCGCACCTCCTGCATGGCGGGCTTTTCCGTCCCATCCGCGAAGACGATGCCGTTGCCGCTGAAGGCGTAATCGGTCTGCCGCTCGCCGAAGTCGCCGCCGTAGCCCAGCGCCCAACCACCGTTGCAGTCCGTGCGCCACAGGGCCTGGTCCATGTAGTCCCAGATGAAGCCCCCCTGATACTGGGGGAACTCCTCCCCCAGGCGGATGTAGGATTCCATCCCGCCCAGGGAATTGCCCATGTCATGCATATACTCGCAGAGGATAAAGGGCTTTTTCGGATTGTTTTCCAAATACTCCCGAATTTCCCAGGGCGGGGCGTACATCCGGCTCTCCACATCGGAGATGCGGTCAAATTCCCGGCAGTGGAACACCCCCTCGTAGTGGACCAGACGGCTGGGATCGTTCTGCCGGAAAAATTCCGCCATGGCCAGGATGTCCTCCCCGGCGTAGGACTCGTTGCCGCAGGACCAGAAGAGGACGGACACATGGTTTTTGTCCCGCTCAAACATGGACCTGGCCCGGTCCAGAACGCACTCCCGCCACTGGGGCAGGCTGCCCGGCACGTTCCAGGAGGGCTCCACCCGCCCCAGCTTCTGCCAGGAGCCGTGGCTCTCCAGGTTGGTCTCGTCCATCATGTAGATGCCGTTCTGGTCGCACAGGTGATACCAGGCCGTCTGATTGGGGTAGTGGCAGGTGCGCACCGCGTTGATGTGGTTGCGCCGGAAGGTCTCCATGGCGGCGGTCATGTCCGCAAGGCCAATGGCCCGGCCGGTCTCCGGGTTCCACTCGTGGCGGTTCACCCCGTTGATAACCAGGCGCTGGCCGTTGAGAAGCATCAGGCCGTCTTTCAGCTCAAACCGACGGAAGCCGATGTGGTAGGGGATCACCTCCGTCACCGTGCCGCCCGCCTGAGAGACGGTCAGTGTCACCCTGTACAGCTCCGGGTGCTGGTGGTCCCAGGGGCGGGCGTGCTCCAAATGGAAGGGCTGGCTGCGCAGGTACGCTCCCTCCGCCGTCAGCTCCAGATTGCTGTCGAACAGTATCCCCTGGGCGGGATGGGCTATCTCACAGCGGACCGCCGCCCCCGCCGTCTCTCCCTCCAGCAGCAGGCGGATGGACAGGGTTCCGGTGGAGTTGTCCTCCTCCAGCCCGGCCTGGAGCCACAGGTCAGCCAGGTGGAGGGCCGGTTTGGCGTAGAGGAACACGGAGCGGAAGATGCCGGAGAAGCGGAAAAAGTCCTGGTCCTCGATCCAGGCGGCGCTGGAGCGCTTGTACACCTCCACACACAGCCGGTTGCCGGTCTCTTTGAGATAGGGGGTCAGGTCAAAGTCGGAGGGGGTGAAGCTGTCCTCTGCGTAGCCCAGGAACTGGCCGTTGAGCCAGAGGTAAAAGGCCTGCTCCACACCCTGGAAGCTGATACAGACCTGCTTTTCCCGCAGGCCAGGGTCCAGGTCAAACTCTCGGACGTAGCTGCCCACCGGGCAGTCCTCCCAGTGGATCTCCGGGGGGCGCAATTCGGCGTGGCCGTCCCAGGGGTAGAGGGTGTTGATGTACTGAATCTGTCCATAGCCCTGGAGCTCCATGTGGCCCGGCACCCGGATGGTTCCAAAGGCAGAATCATCAAAGCCATCCCGCCAGAAGTCCGCCGGGCGGGCAGCGGGTTTGGGGCTCCAGGCGAAGCGCCACAGGCCGTCCAAGGACTGGCGCAGGGAGGTATGTCCCTGGGCCAGCTCCTTCTCCGAGGCATAGCACACATGGTCGGAGTGGGCGTTCAGGCGGTTTATCTGGAATACGGTGGGGTCGATCAGCCAGTTGAGGTCAGCCTGCATCAAAAATTCTCCTCCTTTTTGCTGACAAAGGTTTTTAGGGAGATATCGCTGCCCGTGATGACAGGATATCCGTTGCAGATTCTACATACAGACTACTGCAGGCGTGGGTCATTTGCTGTCATCCTCTCTGTGATAATGTCAGCCATGAAAATTTCTTGTTACACATTTCCGCAGACATTATACAATATGGGCCCCTGCTTTTCAACTCTGCTTACAATGGCTCAAATTAAAAAAAGAGTGCCCGCCGTATGGCGGGCACTCCTCTGTGCTGCAATGGTTTCTTAATCCTGGGGCTTCATCGTGGGGAACAGGATCACTTCCCGGATGGAGTCTGCGCCGGTGAGGAGCATGACACAGCGGTCGATGCCGATGCCCAGGCCGCCTGTGGGGGGCATACCGTATTCCAGGGCGGTGAGGAAATCTTCATCCATCATGCCGGCCTCGTCGTCCCCCTTGGCCCGCAGCTCCACCTGCTTCTGAAAGCGCTGGCGCTGGTCGAGGGGATCGTTGAGCTCGGAGAAGGCGTTGCCCATCTCGCTGTGGCAGATAAACAGCTCAAAGCGCTCGGTGAGCCTGGGGTCGGCGGGAGAGCGCTTGGCCAGGGGGGAGACGTCCACCGGGTGCATGGTGATAAAGGTGGGCTGGATCAACTGCTGCTCCACCTTCTGGTCGAAGCACTCATACAGGGCGTTGCCCCAGGTCTTGTCCGCCGTCTCGGGCAGCTCCACGCCGATGGCCTTGGCGGCGGCCACGGCCTCCTCGTCGGAGGAAATGGACATGAAGTCTACGCCGCAGTACTTCTTCACCGCCTCGTGCATGGGCATGCGGGGCCAGCCGGGAGTCAGGTCGATATCCTCCCCCAGCCACCGGACCTGGTAGGTGCCCAAAATCTGCTGGGCTGCGGAGGACAGCAGAGCCTCAAACAGGTCCATCATGTCGTTGAAGTCGGCGTAGGCCTGGTACAGCTCAATGGTGGTGAACTCCGGGTTGTGCTTGGGGTCCATGCCCTCGTTGCGGAAGATGCGGCCAATCTCATACACCCGGTCCATGCCCCCCACGATGAGCCGCTTCAGGGGCAGCTCGGTGGCGATGCGCATGTACATATCGATGTCCAGGGTGTTGTGGTGGGTGATAAAGGGCCGGGCGGTGGCCCCGCCGGAGATGGTGTTCAGCACCGGGGTCTCCACCTCTATAAAGCCCCGGCCGTCCATAAAATTCCGGACGTGCTTGATGAACTGAGAGCGGATCACAAAGTTGCGCTTTACCTCCGGATTGACAATCAGGTCTACATACCGCTGGCGGTAGCGCAGCTCGGTGTTGGTCAGCCCGTGGAATTTTTCCGGAAGGGGCAGCAGGGACTTGCTGAGAAGGGTGACATTTACCACCCGGACCGACATCTCCCCCCGCTGGGTGCGGAAGACGACGCCGCGGACCCCCACGATATCGCCGATGTCGTACTTTTTGAAGCGATTGTACTCCGCCTCGTCCATCTCGTCCTTCCGGGCGTAGAGCTGGATGCGGCCCGACTTGTCCTGCAAATCGCAGAAGGACACCTTGCCCATCCCGCGCTTGGACATGAGCCGCCCGGCGATGGACACCTCCTGTCCCTCCAGGGCGTCGAAGTTGTCCTTGATATTGGCGGAGTCGTTGTCCGCCGTGTAGCGGGTGATCTGAAAGGGGTCGTTCCCGCCCTCCTGGAGCTCCCGGAGCTTGTCCCGGCGGATCTGGAGCAGCTGGGACAGGTTCTCCTGTTCCGGCGCCTGCTTGTTTTTATCGGTCATATCGACCACTCCTTTTATCTCTCGACTTTTAGAATCTGGTACTCCACCGGGCCGGCGGGGGCGTCTACCGTCACGTTGTCGCCGGCGTTTTTGCCCAGCAGGGCTTTGCCGAAGGGGGAGTCCTCTGAAATGGCGCCGTTCATGGGATCGGCCTCCTGCGAGCCCACAATCTTATAGGTCAGCTCCTCGTCGAACTCCTTGTCCAGCACGGTGACGGTGGAGCCCAGGCGGATGTATTCGCCGTCGTCCTCCTCAATGTCGATATGGCTGGACAAAAATTTTTCCAGGCAGCTGAGGTAATAGTTGGACAGGCTCTGCAAATTGTGCTCGTCCATGCCGTCCCAGCTTACAACAAACTCGCTGGGGAAGGTGCGGGGGGGCTCCTCAGCTTGGAGGTCCGCCAGGGTCTGCTTCATCTCCTCCAGCTGCTCGCGGCTGATTTTGTTCAAAATATAGTTGGACAGGATGTTGTCCAGCTCGGCAATGCGGGAGTGGAGCCGGCCCTGCTCGTTCTTGGCCTCATCATACTCGCTGTTCTCCGACAGGTCGCCGAAGGAGCGGGCCTCCTTGAGCAGCTCCGCGACCTCTTTTTCCCGGATCGTGGTGAGATAGTACTGCTCGCACTGCAGCTCTATCAACCGCTCGGGACTCAGTTTATATTCTTTCGCCATAGTATCTGCACACCTTTCAAAAAATGATCCCGGTGCGGTCCGGGCGTCAAGTACCTCAATAAAATGGGCATAGTGCTACATTCTGTGCCATTATATGTGTTTTCCTGCTGTCTGTCAAGTGATTTTTATGTCCTCCCGCCGCAGCTGCCCCCCCTCCCACAGGGCGGCCAGCAGGGGCAGATCCCCCCGGTCCTCCTCTGGCAGTTCCGGTGCGGCCAGGGCCAGGCCGGCCAGCTGGGGCCGGGGACCGCAGAGGGTCAGCGCGGTCTCCTCCTCCGGAGCGGGACCCGCCTGAAAATACAGCCCCACCTGGCCCGCCTCCCCCGGCGGGAGGATGGGGATGCCAAACTCCTGCCGCAGCGCCCGGGCCAGCTCCCCGCCGCCCTGGGGGGCATCGATGACCAGGCTGCGCACTTTGGGACACAGCTCCGCCGCGATCCGGGCCATATCCCGGCCGGCCCTGAGCCCCCGGAGGGCCACCGTGGCCCGGTGGGGCGGCTGGCCCCGGCGTTCCAGTGCCTCCAGAGCCAGCGGTCCGGCCTGGGCCCGGATGAGCCGCTCGGGGTCCACCGGCCGCAGGCCAAACCGCTCCAGCAGGGACCACCGGGCGAAGTCCCGGGGGACCAGCACCCGCAAAATTCCCTCCAGGCGCAAATTTTTTCCCGCCCGGCTCAGGCGGCGCTCTCCCCAAAAGCCCTCCGGATTGGCCTGGGCCCGGAGGACGCGCAGGCCATACAGTCTGCCGGAGACCACCTTCCCCCGCCCCTTAGGTGTGAAAACCAGCTGTCCGACCAAACCAAATCCCCCCTCTCCACAGAGTATGCGTGGAAAAGGGGGGGTATGAGAAGGCCGCCGGCCGGCCGTTGTTAAGATGATAGAAGTCCCTGCAGCTCGCCCAGCAGCTCCATGGCCTTGAATTTGAGGACATAGCCCTCGCCGTCCCCGGTGACCAGGGCGCCCTGGTCCGGTGTAAAGTGGCCGGCCTCCAGGGCCTGGTCCACCGTCTCGCTGGCCGCCCCCAGGCACAGGGGCGGGAAGGCTACACACCACCAGTTCTGTCCCTTTCCTTCGCCGATGGTCACCCGGAGCGCGGTATAATTTCCGGCGGGGAGGGCAAAGCCCTCATACTCCTTGGTGGGAAACCAGCAGTCGGTCAGCTGGGCGGAGACCGGGTAGTCGTAGCCCTGTTCCTCCACCACCGCCCGGCCGGCGGCGGCCAGGGCATTCAGGTGGCCCTCCAGCGCCGTTCGGGCCTCCTCCAGGGTGGCGTTCTCCGGGTAGAGGGTCTCCGCCTGGGCCAGCACCCGGTCCCGCACCGCCAGCTTCAGGGCCTGATCCTCCCGGCTGTCCGAGTTGGCGATGACGTGAAAGCGGATGACGCTGTCCGCCAGCTCCCCCTGTTCCCGGCCCAGCCAGCTGCCCGCCGCCACGGCTATCAGCAGCCCAAACATCAGTGCCAGTTCCCAACGTTTTAATTTTCGATCCATGATAATCCTCCCCGGGCCAATGCCGCCCGTGCTGTAAGTTTCTTACAGTATGGACAGAGCAGCGGAATTTTATACCATCCGGCGGCGCGGTGTGCAGTTTCTTCGGGCTGCGGGAGAAAAATTAGCACAGGGGAGGCCAATCTGCAAGGAATGGCCGAGGTGATTTGTTTATAATAAATTCATAAAGTGGCTATTGACAATTTCCAGGGGGAGTGGTACATTATCTTTAGCACTCGAGGAATATGAGTGCTAAACCGATAAGAACGAAAGGCGGTGAGTGCCGTGGCACTGTCGGACCGGAAAAAGCGCATCCTGCGGGCCATTGTAGAGGCCTATATCGCCACCGCCGAGCCGGTGGGCTCCAAGGCCGTGGCCCAGCTGGCCGGGCTGGACGTATCCACCGCCACCATCCGCAACGAGATGGCCGACCTCACCGAGCAGGGCTATTTGGAGCAGCCCCATACCTCCGCCGGGCGGATTCCCTCCGCCGCCGGCTACCGGCTCTATGTCAACGAGCTGATGGACCGCCAGCAGCTCACCATTCAGGAGACCCAGCGCATCAACGACGCGCTCAACCTGAAAATGGAGGAGCTGGACCGGGTGATCGACCGGGCGGGCAAGGTACTCTCCCAGCTCAGCGACTACCCCGTGTTTACCATGGCCGCGGCCAAAGAGCGGGCTACCGTCAAGCGCTTCGACCTGCTGATGGTAGAGGAAAACGCCTTCATCGCCGTGGTGATGACCGACAGCAGCGTGGTGAAGAACAAGCTGATTCACATCCCCGGCCAGCTGACCGACCCTCAGCTGCAAATGCTGTCCGCCGTGCTCAACTCCTCCTTTGTGGGCCTGCCCCGGGAGGAGATGTCTGAGAATCTGGACAAAATGGAGACCCACACCGCGCCGGGGGCCTTTGAACTCATCGCCCTGGTGGTGGAGTTCGCCATGGAGGTGCTGGAGGGCCAGCGGGAACAGAAATTCCGAACCGCCGGCATCACCCACCTGCTGGAGCACCCGGAATACCGCAGCCTGGACAAGGCCAAGCCCCTGATGGCCTACCTCAGCGAGGAGAGCGACGAGCCCCGTCTGCCCGCCACCCTGGACACCGGCAAGAATATGAACATCCTCATTGGGCCGGAGAACGTAAACGACGCGCTGAAGGACACCAGCGTGGTGATGGCCAGCTACGACATTGGCGACAACATGCGGGGCGTGATCGGGGTGGTGGGCCCCACCCGGATGGACTACGCCAAGGTCACCGCCCGGCTGTCCTACTTCGCCGACAGCCTGACCCGCATGTTCGGCAAGGAGCTGCCCGCCCCGGAGGAGGATTCGGAGGAGTGAAGTTTCGGACGTATCATGAAGCGTCCCTGCGATGTCCCGCCTGTAGGGACGTATCATGATGCGTCCGCCGTCGATTCCGTAACATTATTATGAGCCGTGAAGGAGTATGAATCGTGAGTAAGAAGAAAGAAAAGAACCCTGTTCAGAAGACCGCTGTGGCCCCGGAGGAGGTCCTGGAGGAGCAGGCCGGAGAAGCGGGGGCCGTGGAGCCGGAAGCCGAGCCCCAGGCCGATACCCCCGGCGAGGAGACGGAGGAAGCCACTCCCGAGGAGGTCGAAGCCCCCACTCAGGAGCAGCTGATTCCCAAGGAGCAGTTCCTCCGCCTGGCCGCCGAGTACGACAACTACCGCAAGCGCACCGCCAAGGAGAAGGAAAATCTCTGGACCGACGCCAAGGCAGACACCGTACAGGCATTTCTCCCCGTCTACGACAATCTGGAGCGGGCCCTGAAGCAGGAGACCGCCGACGAGGCCTATAAGAAGGGTGTGGAGATGACCATGAGCCAGCTGAAGGAGGTCTTCGCCAAGCTGGGCGTCACCGAGATCGAGGCCCAGGGAAAGCCCTTCGACCCCAATCTGCACAACGCCGTGATGCATATCGAGGACGAAAATCTGGGCGAGAACGTGGTAGCTCAGGTCTTCCAGGCGGGCTTTATGCTGGGCGAGAAGGTGATCCGCTTCGCCATGGTTCAAGTTGCGAATTAGTATTGCCATTTGAGACAGGGAGGTCAGTCCAACATGTGCAGACGTTGCAAAAATATTCAATTTACCCTGATAGTCAGCGCCGGGCTGCTGGCCTGGCTGTCCGCCATGTTTGGCGTGGGAGCTGTGCTCCTGCATTGAATCTGTAGGGGGCGGCCTCTGCGCCGCCCCGTCCCAAGGGCAGGCCGTCTACGGGGCGGCACGGAGGCCGCCCCCTACAATCAATTTGTTAACACCAATCTTTTATATATTTAGGAGGAAAACATCATGGGAAAAATTATTGGCATCGATTTAGGTACTACCAATAGCTGCGTGGCGGTGATGGAGGGCGGCGACGCCGTGGTCATCGCCAACGCCGAAGGCAACCGCACCACCCCCTCCGTCGTGGCCTTCTCCAAGGACGGTGAGCGCATGGTGGGCCAGGTGGCCAAGCGCCAGGCCATCACCAACCCCGACCGGACCATCAGCTCCATCAAGCGGGAGATGGGCTCCGACTACCGTGTCACCGTGGACGGCAAGAACTACACCCCCCAGGAGATCAGCGCCATGATTCTCCAGAAGCTGAAGGCGGACGCCGAGGGCTACCTGGGCCAGACCGTCACCGAGGCGGTGATCACCGTCCCTGCCTACTTCACCGACGCCCAGCGCCAGGCCACCAAGGACGCCGGCAAGATTGCCGGCCTGGAGGTCAAGCGCATCATCAACGAGCCCACCGCTGCCGCTCTGGCCTACGGCGTGGACAAGGAAGAAGCCCAAAAGATTATGGTCTACGACCTGGGCGGCGGCACCTTCGACGTGTCCATCCTGGACATTGACGACGGCGTCATCGAGGTGCTGGCTACCGCCGGCAACAACCGCCTGGGCGGCGACGACTTTGACAAGTGCGTCATGGACTGGATGGTGGCCGAGTTCAAGAAGGCCGAGGGTGTGGATCTGTCCGGCGATAAAGTCGCTATGCAGCGCCTGAAGGAGGCCGCCGAGAAGGCCAAGATCGAGCTGTCCGGCGTGACCACCACCGCCATCAACCTGCCCTATATCACCGCCGACGCCACCGGCCCCAAGCACCTGGACCTGACCCTGTCCCGGGCCAAGTTCAACGAGCTGACCCACCATCTGGTGGAGGCCACTATGGGTCCCGTCCGCCAGGCCATGGGAGACGCCAAGCTCTCCGCCGGCGACCTGCACAAGGTGCTGCTGGTGGGCGGCTCCAGCCGCATCCCCGCCGTCCAGGACGCGGTGAAGAACATCACCGGCCGGGATGGCTTCAAGGGCATCAACCCTGACGAGTGCGTGGCCATGGGCGCGGCCCTCCAGGGCGGCGTGTTCACCGGCGACGTGAAGGACCTGCTGCTGCTGGACGTCACCCCCCTGTCCCTGGGCATCGAGACCGCCGGCGGCGTCATGACCAAGATCATCGACCGCAACACCACCATCCCCGCCCACGGCAGCCAGGTGTTCACCACCTACTCCGATAACCAGACCTCTGTAGAGGTCAAGGTCCTGCAAGGCGAGCGGGAGATGGCCCAGTACAACAAGCAGCTGGGCGTGTTCATGCTGGACGGCATCCTCCCCGCCCGCCGGGGCGACCCCAAGATCGAGGTCACCTTCGACATCGACGCCAACGGCATCGTGAACGTGTCCGCCAAGGACCAGGGCACCGGCCGGGAGCAGCACATCACCATCACCTCCTCCACCAACATGAGCAAGGAGGAGATCGACAAGGCCATGCGGGAGGCCGAGCAGTTCGCCGCCGAGGACAAGAAGGCCCGGGAGGCCGCCGACATCCGCAACGCCGGCGACCAGACCGCCTATCAGGTGGAGAAGACCCTGGGCGAGGTGGGCGACAAGATTCCCGCCGAGGATAAGGCCAAGGTCCAGGACGCTCTGGACCACCTGAAGGAGACCCTGAAGGGGGCTGACATCAACGCCATCAAGGACGCCACCGAAGCCGTCAACAAGGAGTTTGCCGAGGTGGGCTCCAAGATCTACGGCCAGGCGGGTCAGGCCGGCCCTGGCCCCGACATGGGCGGCGCAGGCTTTACCAGTGGTCAGCAGCAGTCTGGCCCCGCCGGCGACGGCGTGGTGGACGCCGACTACGAGGTCATTGACGACGACCAGAAGTAAATTTTTTCAGCGAAAAAAATAGCCCCCCTTGCTAAAGGGGGGAGGGCCGCGAAGCGGCGGGGGGATTCCGGAATCCCTCCACCACCGGGCTTTGCCCGGCGGTCCCCCTCCCTTTGACAAGGGAGGCTTTTAGGCGAAAGCCTGAAATCCAGAGGTGATAACATATGGCGGAACAAAAACGAGATTATTATGAGGTCCTGGGCCTGTCAAAAGGGGCGTCGGAGGAGGAGCTGAAAAAGGCCTACCGCAAGCTGGCCAAGAAGTACCACCCCGACGTCAACCCTGGCGACAAGGACGCGGAGGCCAAATTCAAGGAGATCAACGAGGCCTACGGCATCCTGTCCGACCCGGAGAAAAAGGCCCGCTACGACCAATTCGGCTTTGCCGGAGTGGACCCCAGCTACGGCGGCGGGGGCGGCGGCTTCGGCTTCGACATGGGGGACATCGACCTGGGCGACATTTTTGGCTCCTTCTTCGGCGGAGGCTTTGGAGGCTTCGGCGGGGGCGGCTCCCGGCGTAACGGGCCCCAGAAGGGGGAGAGCCTGCGGGTCAACCTGGCCCTCACCTTTGAGGAGGCCGCCTTCGGCTGTACCAGGGAGATTGAGCTGACCCGCACCGAGACCTGTGAGGAGTGCAAGGGCTCCGGCTGCGCGGCGGGCACCACCGCCGAGACCTGTCCCGACTGCCGGGGGGCCGGCCAGGTGCGCATCCAGCGTGGTGCGGGGGGCTTCGCCTTCTCCACCACCACGACCTGTACCAAGTGCCGGGGTACGGGCAAGCTTATCCACACCCCCTGCAAGAAGTGCGGCGGGGCGGGGAGCGTGCGGAAGAAACAGCGCGTTTCCGTTACCATCCCGGCGGGCATTGACGAGGGGCAGGCTGTCTCTCTCCGAGGCCAGGGCAACGCCGGCACCAACGGCGGACCCGCCGGCGACCTGCTGGTGCGGGTCCAGGTGAAGCCCCACCCCCAGTTCCGGCGGGACGGCGTTTCGGTGCTCTCCGAGCAGCCGGTCAGCTTTTATCAGGCGGCCATGGGGGCGGAGTTGGAAATCCCCACCATCGACGGCAAGGTGAAGTACAACCTCCCCGCCGGTACCCAGACAGGTACAGTGCTCCGCCTGCGGGGCAAGGGCATCCCCGAGCTGCGGGGTCGGGGACGGGGGGACCAGTTTGTTACCGTTACCGTACAGGTTCCCCGGTCCCTTAACGCGGAGCAGAAAGCCGCCCTCAACGCCTTTGGCGCCGCCATGGGAGAAAACGTGCCGGAGAGCGGGCTGAAGGGAATCTTTGACAAAAAGAAGAAGAAAAAATAAATCCGCGCCCCATCTGTGCGAACAGATGGGGCGCGCGCGTTAGCTTTTGGAGAGGAGGCGGAACAGGTTCATGACGGTGAGGATGCTCTGTTCCCGGGTAAAGTCCAGGGTGGGGGCGAAGGCCCCGCCGCCTCCGCCGCTCATGATTCCGCTGTGCTGGACCTGCCCCACCGCGCTCCGGGCCCAGCCGCTGATGGACGCACTGTCAGAGAAGTCCGGGGGCGACTGGGGCAGGGGAGCGCCCAGGGCCTGGGCCAGGTTGGCCAGCATCACTGCCGCCTGCTGCCGGTTCAAAGGCGCGTCAGGGGCGAACAGCCCCTCCCCGACCCCGCTGACGATCCCCAGGGCGGCGGCCTTCTCCACATTGATGTTGTCGGTATCGGTGAAGGTGACCCGGCCCTCTGCCTCGGAGCCGGTCAGGACCTCGTAGAACTGGACGGCCAGGGTGCAGAACTCCACCCGAGTGATGGGACGGGTGTAGCTGTGGCGGAGCAGGCCGGGGACAAACCCCTCCCAGATCGCGTCGGTGACCGTCTCCTGAGCCCAGGAGGAGGGCTGGCTGCCGCCTGGCTGGGCGACAGGCCGGGCAGCGCTCTCCAGCTGCTCCATCACCTGGACCGGGCGGGCACGGAACTGGGGGACATAGTCCGGGTGGAGGCCGCTCTCCCCGTTACCCAGCTGGCCGGAGACATTGGTGCCCCAGGTCCAGAGGGTGCCGTCTGTTTTGCGGGCCAGCACATGGTCCCACCCCACAGCCAGCTGGGCCACGCCGTCCAGAACGCGGACAGGGGAGAGGCGGTCTATGGAAGTGCCGTCCCCCACTTCACCGGCGCGGTTGTTGCCCCAGGCCCAGACGGAGCCGTCCTCCCGGAGGGCGTAGGCGTTGTTGTTGGAGGCGTGGACCGAGACCACACGGTCCATGATCTGAGCAGGGGTGGAGCGGCTGGTGGTGGTGCCGTCCCCCAGTTCTCCCTGCCAGTTCCGGCCCCAGGTCCAGAGGGTGCCGTCTTTCTTGACCGCAGCGCTGAAGCCATATCCGGCGCTGATCTGGACTACATTGTCCAGCACCTTGACCGGGGAGACCCGCTCGCGGGTGGTGCCGTCGCCCACCGCGCCCTCTACGTTCTGCCCCCAGGCCCAGAGGGAACCGTCCGCCCTCAGGGCCAGGCTGTGCCCAAAGCCGGTGCTGACTGCAGTGACCCGGTCCAGAATTTTCTTGGGCGTCTCACACTGGCGGTTGCTCCGGTCTCCGATGTATTTGCCCCAAGCCAACAGACTGCCGTCGCTGGTGACCGCCAGGTGGGTGCACACCCCGGTGCTGACCGCCGCCGCATTGTCCATAACCTTCACCGGCTCCGCGCTGGACACCAGCTCGGGGGAGCCGGGAAAGGCGCTGCTGACGTTTCGGCCCCAGACCCAGAGGGAGCCGTCCTCCAGAATGGCGTAGGTGTGGGATTCCCCGGCGCTCACTGCCGACACTCCCTCCATAACCCGGACCGGGGCGGATTGGTCCTGGGTGCTGCCGTCTCCCAGCTGGCCCCACTCGTTGGCCCCCCAGGCCCACAGGGTCCCGCTGCTGTCGATGAGGAAGCTCTCCGAGGCCCCGCCGCTCAAGGACTGGGCCATTCCGGCCCCGCCTCCGTCATAGGCTGCCGCCGGGACAGACAGGGTCAGGAGCAGTGTGAAACTGAGAAGGGCGGAGTATACCTGCTTGTTTCGCATTGAAAATACCTCCCTGGTTCAATAATATCCGCCGGCCCGGGCGGAGAGTGAGATTTGCAGATGTTGACCTGCTGCGGAAGCCTTTAGGGCTGGATCTCCCGCTGGAGAAGGACTTGATCTCCGGATTGGTACTCCTTGGCATACCGTCCGGGGGTGAGGCCGGTGAGGTGGCCGAAGGTACGGATAAAGTGGGAGTTGTCCAAGAAGCCGGACAGCTCTCCGGCCTGCTGGACGCTGACTCCCTCCTGAAGCAGCTGCCGGGCCCGGAGTACCCGGCTGTAGATGATATACTCCATCACGGAGAAGCCAGTGGCGGATTTGAAGATGCGGCACAGATAGTGCTTGCTGATGTAGAACTGGCCGGCGATCTGGTCCAGGGTGAGTGGCTGGGACAGGTGGTCACGGATGTAGTCCAGGATGGGGGAGACCCGGAGAAAGTCCTTGTTTTGGATGGACTCCCCGGCAGTGGCGGCGTTGAGGGTGGGGGCCAGGCGGATGAGCAGATTGAGCAGGGCAATGGTCTGGCGCACGTCGCTGCCGAAGGAGCCGTCGTTTTTGTTGCGCTCCAGGGCCTGGAACAGCTCGATCACCTCGGTCATCTCCCCGCCGTTCAGCTCCGCCCGGCGGAAGGAGAGGCCACAGAACCGGGTCAGGTCGGTCTGGGGGGTGGACAGCTGAGCCAGGGCCTTTTTGCTGATGTGAAGCACATATCGGGCGTGGAAGCCCTCTGCCATGGTGCGGTGGAGGGTGTTCTCCCCGATGAGGTACAGCGTCCCCCGGCGCAGGGGATAGACCTGGCCGCTGACAAAGATATTCCCGGGGCTGACCAGGGGGAGGAGCAGCTCGCAGTGGTCATGGAAGTGCAGGCGGCTCATATTCCAGGTCTGGTTGTGGTTTAATTGCAGATGAAATTCCACGTTTGTCATGGCGGATACCTCCTGTTTTCGCGGGAACAGCCCCATTATACCATGCCAGGTCCAGATATGCAAACTTTGTGGTAAATTACAGGGTAGACTGATTGTGGGATATGTGGTAAAATAACTCCTGTAAAAAGTGCGCTGCGGTACCTGAATCACCCGAATATGAAGAAAGAGAACCAAAAATTTGTAATGGGGGTATTACTATGAACAAAGTACATTCCATGCACGATGCCGTGGCGAAGTTCGTTGAGGATGGCGATACGCTGGCCATCGGCGGCTTCACCACCAACCGCAAGCCCTACGCCACAGTGTCAGAGATCCTGCGCCAGGGCAAGAAGGACTTCATCGTCTATGCCGGCCCCGGCGGCGGCGAGGTGGATATGCTTATCGGCGAGGGCCGCGTGGCCGCCTACATCAACTGCTACACCGCCAACTCCGGCTACACCAACGTGTCCCGCCGCTTCCGCGCCGCCATCGAGCAGGGCAAGCTGACCTATGAGGACTACTCTCAGGATGTGCTGATGCTCATGCTCCACGCATCCTCCCTGGGCCTGCCCTTCCTGCCCGTGCGGCTGATGCAGGGCTCCGGCCTGATGAAGTTTTGGGGCATCAGCGAGGAGAAGCGCAAGACCATGCCCAAGCTGGAGGACCTGAAGTGCGCCGAGATCGAGAATCCCATGGTCCCCGGCCAGAAGGTGGTGGCCGTCCCCGTGCCCAAGATCGACACCGCCATCATCCACGTCCAGCAGGCCAGCCCCGACGGCACCTGCATCATTAACGGCGACGAGTTCCATGACATCGACATCGCCGTGGCCGCCCGCAAGACCATCGTCACCTGTGAGGAGATTGTCTCCGACGAGTACATCCGCCGGGATCCCACCAAGACCCGCATCTTCGGTGAGTGCGTCCAGGCTGTGGTCTGGGCTCCCTACGGCGCCTGGCCCTCCCAGTGCTATGACTACTATGACGACGACGACGCCGGCCTGAAGGAGTATGACAAGGCCAGCAAGTATCAGGACGCCGAGGACGCCAAGGCCCAGCTGGCCAAGGCCGCCGCCAAGGCCCAGAAGGCCGCCGAGGGCAAGCCCGAGGACGCCAAGCTGGCCGACGCCGCTGCCCGGGCCCAGAAGGCCGCCGAGGATGCCGCCTCCGGGGCGAAGATTCCCGAGACGTTTGCGGACTATTTGGAGAAGTGGGTCTACGGTGTGAAAGACCACACAGAGCTGCTGGACCGGATTGGCGGCTACCGCCTGATGCGGCTGAAGAACGAGCCCCACCTGGGTTATTCCACCCGGCACTAAGATTAGGGAGGTACATAGAAATGGCTGAATATAAGATCACCAAGCAGGAGCGTCAGGCTTACGCCATCGCCAAGAACATCAAAGAGAACCAGATCGTCATCGTGGGCACCGGTCTGCCCCTCATCGGCGCCTCCCTGGCCAAGCGGGTGGTTTGCCCCTCCTGCCACCCCATCGTGGAGAGCGGCCTGATGGACTGCTCCCCCGTGGAGGTCCCCCGCTCCGTGGGCGACAACCGCTTTATGGCTCACTGCGCCGTCCAGTGGCCCAACATCCGCTTCATCGGCTTTGAGGCCAACGAGTGGCTCCACGACGAGGACCGGCTCATCGCCTTCATCGGCGGCGCCCAGATTGACCCCTACGGCAACGTGAACTCCACCTGCATTTTCGGCAAGGGCGACTACCTCCAGCCCACCACCCGCTTCACCGGCTCCGGCGGCGCCAACGGCATCGCCACCTACTGCAACACCATCATCATGATGCAGCACCAGAAGCGCCGCTTTATGGAGAAGGTGGACTACATCACCTCCTGCGGCTGGATGGACGGCCCCGGCGGCCGTGAAAAAGTTGGCCTGCCCGGCAACCGGGGCCCCCAGATGGTGGTCACCGACCTGGGCATCATGAAGTTCGACGAGCAGACCAAGCGCATGTACTGCGCCTACATGTTCCCCGGCGTCACCCCCGAGATCGTCCAGGAGAACACCGGCTTTGAGATCGACTGCTCCAAGGCCGAAATCTTCCCCGACCCCGACCAGGAGATTCTCCGCATCATCCGGGAGGAGATCGACCCCGGCCAGGCCTTTATTAAGATTCCCAAGGAGTAAGCAGGGCTTATAGAGAAGCGAAAAAGCCTCCTTTTGAAAGGAGGTGGCACGGGCGAAGCCCGTGACGGAGGATTGTATTTTGGCGAAGCCAAAATGTGCGAAGCAAACAAAGAATTGCAGCCCTGAGTTACTTCGTACATTTCGCTTCGCGAAATACAATCCCCACCGCCCTTCGGGCGGAGCCCCTTTCAAAAGGGGCCTTGGCCCTGCGGGGGACGGGAGAGGTCCCCTGAGAGGGTTACAAACATTTAGGAGGAGTTAACATTGGGTAATTATTCCATGCCCCGGTATTTCCAGAACATGCCCGTGGTGGGCAAGGCCGTGAAGGCCAACAAGGAGAACGTGGACGAGCTGCGGGCCATTGAGGACGATATCCACGCCCATATCGTGGACGCGCTCAACTCCGGCAAGGCCGACGAGGACATGAACGCCAAGGGCCAGCTCACCGCCATGCAGCGGGTGGCCCTGCTGGTGGACGAGGGCACCTGGTGCCCCCTGAACAGCCTGTACAACCCCGAGCACAACAAGAACGGCTCCACCTCCATCGTCAAGGGCCTGGGCCGGGTGAACGGCAAGTGGTGCTGCATCATCGCCTCTGACAACAAGAAGCACGCCGGCACCTGGGTGCCCGGTCAGGCGGACAACCTGCTCCGGGGCAGCGACACCGCCAAGCGGCTGCGCATCCCCCTGATCTACCTGCTGGAGTGCGCCGGCGTGGAGCTGGACAGGCAGGAGAAGGTCTACCCCAACCGCCGGGGCGGCGGCACCCCCTTCTACCGCAACTCTGAGCTGAACCAGATGGGCATCCCCGTCATCGTGGGCATCCACGGCACCAACCCCGCCGGCGGCGGCTACCACTCCATCTCCCCCACCGTGCTGGTGGCTCACCAGAAGGCCAACATGGCCGTGGGCGGCGCTGGCATCGTGGGCGGCATGAACCCCAAGCCCCACGTGGACATGGAGGCCGCTCTGGCCCAGATCGAGGCCACCAAGGGCCTGCGGGCCGACCCTCCCGGGTCCGTCTCCATCCACTACGGCGAGACCGGCTTCTTCCGCGAGGTGTACACCGAGCAGGAGGGGGTCATCGCCGGCATCAAGAAGTATGTTGACATGCTGCCCACCTTCGACCTGGAGTTCTTCCGGGTGGACACCCCCCAGTCTCCCGCCATGTCCGACGTGGAGCTGTATGACCTGGTGCTGAACAACAAGAACCGCCCCTACGACATGTACTCCGTCCTGGGCCGCCTGTTCGACGGCAGCCAGTTCATGGAGTACAAGAAGGGCTACGGCCCCGAGATGATCACCGGCATCGCCAAGGTGGACGGCCTGCTGGTGGGCGTGGTGGCCAACCAGCAGGGCATTTTCCCCAACTACCCCGAGTATAAGATGGCCAAGTACGGCCAGGCTATGGGCGCGGGCGGCAAGCTGTACCGCCAGGGCCTGATTAAGATGAATGAGTTCGTCACCCTCTGCGCCCGTGACCGCCTGCCCATGATCTGGATTCAGGACACCACCGGCATCGACGTGGGCGACGACGCCGAGGTCGCCGAGCTGCTGGGCCTGGGCCAGTCCCTGATCTACTCCATCCAGTCCTCCGGCCTGCCCATGATGGAGATTACCCTCCGCCGGGGCACCGCCGCCGCCCACTACGTCCTGGGCGGACCCCAGGGCAACGACAACAACGCCTTCTCCCTGGGCACCGCGGCCACCGAGATCAACGTCATGAACGGCAAGACCGCCGCCAACGCCATGTACACCGGCCGTCTGGCCAAGGACCAGAAGGCGG
>CAJTSQ010000012.1 GCA_910578735.1 uncultured Oscillospiraceae bacterium | reverse complement strand
GCCTGGTGGTGTGGTTCTTCGCCGTGTTCCGCATGGGCCTGCTGTCCGGCACCCTGCCCATGCTGAGTGTGGCCCAGGGCTGCCAGTACTTTGCCGCCTGCCTGCCCATGGCCCTCGGCGGACTGTTCTCCGCCATCGCCCAGGGCCGCGTGGCCGCCGGCTCCATCAACATCCTGGCCAAGAAGCCCGACGACTGGTCCAAGGGCATGGTGCTGTGCATCACCGTGGAGTTCTACGCCATCCTGTCCCTGCTGGCCTCCATGCTGATGATCATCAACATCAGCGCCTAAGGCTGGAAAGAGAGACAGCTTATGGAAGGAATCGAAAAAATCACCGCCAAAATTGCCCAGGACGCCCAGGCTGAGATTAATAAGCTGGCGGCGGAGACGGACGAGAAGGTGAAGGCCCTCCAGGCCAATGCCGAGCATCAGGCCCAGCAGGAGGCCAATGACATCGTAGAAAAGGGCCGCATGGCCGCCGCCGAGCGGCTGGAGCGGTTAAGCTCCGCCGCCCAGCTGGAGCGGCGCAAGCTGGAGCTGGCCGCCAAGCAGGAGGTGCTGGGCGAGGCCTTCGACCTGGCCCTGGAGAAGCTGTGCTCCCTGCCCGAGCAGGAGTACATCGGCCTGCTGACCAAGCTTGCTTTGGAGGCCAGCACCAGCGGCAGAGAGCAGATCATTTTCTCCCAGAAGGACCGGGCCCGGGTGGGCAAGCAGGTGGTCATGGCCGTCAACGAGGCCCTGGTGAAGGACCGGGCCCCCAGCCTGCCCGAGGAGGTGTCGAAGTCCAAGGTGGGCGCCTTTGTGGGTAAGCTGGTCCACAACACCACCGCAGTGGTTACCGGCACCGGGCTGACCCTGTCGGAAAAGACCCGGGACATCAGGGGCGGCTTTATCATGGTGGACGGCGATGTGGAGATCAACTGCGCCTTCGAGACCCTGGTGCGGCTTCAGCGGGAGCAGATGGAGAAGAAGGTCGCCGACGCGCTGTTTCAATCATAAGGAAGGGGGCAGTTACTTTGTCCCACCGCAAAAAAGATACTGACTATTTAGCCATCTCCGCCCGCATCCGGGCCATGGAGAACAAGCTCCTCACGCGGGAGCGGATGGACCGGATGATCGAGGCCCGGGACGACGCCGAGGCTATGAAGCTGCTGGCGGAGTGCGGCTATAACGACGCCGCCGGTCTGGACGGCGCCCTGGCCCAGGCCCGCGCCCAGGTCTTCAAGGACATGGAGCAGGGGGCCCCCGACCCCCGGCTGGTGGAGGTCTTCCAGATCAAGTACGACTACCACAACGCCAAGACCATCCTAAAGGCCCAGGCCATGGGCTCCGACCCGGAGCGCCTGCTGCTGGCCGGCGGCCGCTATGACCCCGCCGCCCTGTGGGATGGCTGGAGACGGGAGGCCCTCAGCGGCGTCAGCGAGACCTTTAAAAAAGCCATGGAGCAGGCAAAAACCGCTTTGGCTGAGGGGGGCGACCCCCAGCAGGCCGACCTGATCCTGGATAAGGCCTGCTACAGCGAGATGGCCCGGCTGGCCAGCGAGCTGAGCAGCCCCTTCCTCCAGGGCTATGTCCGCCTGTCGGTGGACGTGGCCAATCTGCGTGCCGCCGTCCGTGTGGCCCGGATGGGCCGGGAGGGCGAGTTCCTGCGCCAGGTGCTGCTGCCCGGCGGCAATGTGTCCGAGCAGGCCATCGCCTCCGCCCGGGGAGACGCCCTGGGCGAGGTGTTCCGGTCCGGGCCGCTGGCCCAGGCCGCAAGCCTGGGGGCCAAGCTGGCCGTGCCGGGGGGAGAGTCCCTCACCGCCTTCGAGCGGGAGTGCGACAACGCCCTTACCGCCTACCTGGCCGCTGCCCGCCGCGTCCCCTTCGGGGAGGAGACGGTCATCGGCTACCTGTACGCCAAAGAGCTGGAGTTCACCGCCATCCGGGCCATCTTCGCCGGGCGGGCGGCGGGGCTGGATGGAGATACCATCCGCGCCCGGCTCCGGGAAACCTACGTGTAAGGGGGATTGCAGATGTATAAGATTGCTGCCATGGGCGACAAGGACAGCGTCCTGGGCTTCAAGGCCCTGGGGCTGGAGGTCTGCCCTGTGGACTCCCCCGAGGCGGGCCGGGAGGCCCTCCACCGGATGGCCAAGGAGAACTACGCCATCATCTATATGACCGAGCAGCTGGCAGCCCAGCTGCCCCAGGAGGTTACCCGGTATAAGGACGCCCTCACCCCGGCCATCATCCTGATCCCCGGTAAAGAGGGTTCCCTGGGCATCGGCATGGCCAACGTCAAGACGGCGGTCGAACGGGCCGTCGGCGCGGATATTCTGTAAGGCACACCAAAAAACCTCCTTTTGAAAGGAGGTGCCCCAGTTCGCAAACTGGGGCGGAGGATTGTATTTCGCCGCAGGTGAAATGTATGAAATAAACAAGGTCTGCAAAACTTTGTTTACTGCGTATGTTTTGCTGCGCAAAACGCAATCCTCAGTCAGCCTTCGGCTGACAGCCCCTTTCAAAAGGGGCCTTTTAGAAGCGAATCAAGAAATTTACCCAGAAAGAAGGTTTTAACGCCTATGGGAAAAATCGTTAAGGTCTCCGGTCCGCTGGTGGTGGCCACCGGCATGGAGGAGGCCAACATGGCCGACGTGGTCCGTGTGGGCGAGCAGCGCCTGATCGGCGAGATCCTCACCATGACCGGCGGCTCGGCCTCCATCCAGGTCTACGAGGAGACCTCCGGCCTGGGCCCCGGCGCCGACGTGGTCACCACCGGCGCCCCTCTGTCCGTGGAGCTGGGCCCCGGTCTGATCGAGAACATCTACGACGGCATCCAGCGCCCGCTGGAGGTCATCATGAAGAAGGTGAAGGGCAACAACCTGCCCCGCGGTGTGGAGGTGCCCGCCCTGGACCGGGAGAAGAAGTGGGACTTCACCGCCACTGTCAAAGCCGGCGACAAGGTGGTGGGCGGCGACATCATCGGCACCGTCCAGGAGACCAACTCCATCCTCCACAAGATCATGATCCCCCCGAAAATGAGCGGCACCATCGAGTCCATCCAGTCCGGCTCCTACACCGTGCTGGACAAGATCGGCGTTCTGGTGGACGACAAGGGGGAAAAGCACGAGCTGACCATGATGCAGAAGTGGCCCGTCCGTGTGGGCCGCCCCTATAAGCATAAGTACCCCCCTGTGATTCCCCTCCAGTCCGGCCAGCGGATCGTGGACACCTTCTTCCCCGTGGCCAAGGGGGGCACCGCCGCCATCCCCGGCCCCTTTGGTTCGGGCAAGACGGTGATGCAGCACGCCCTGGCCAAGTTCTCCGACGTGGATGTGGTGATCTACATCGGCTGCGGCGAGCGTGGCAACGAGATGACCGATGTGCTCCGGGAGTTCCCCGAGCTCATCGACCCCCGCACCGGCGAGACCCTGATGAAGCGTACCGTGCTCATTGCCAACACCTCCGACATGCCGGTGGCCGCCCGTGAGGCCTCCATCTATACCGGCATTACCATCGCCGAGTATTTCCGGGACATGGGCTACGCAGTGGCCGTCATCGCCGACTCCACCTCCCGCTGGGCCGAGGCTCTGCGTGAGATGTCCGGCCGTCTGGAGGAGATGCCCGGCGAGGAGGGCTACCCCGCCTACCTGTCCTCCCGTCTGGCCCAGTTCTACGAGCGGGCCGGCTCCGTCTCCTGTCTGGGGTCCGACGAGGACCGCCGCGGCTCCCTGACCGCCGTGGGCGCGGTCTCCCCCCCGGGCGGCGACCTGTCCGAGCCCGTCTCCCAGGCCACCATGCGTATTGTAAAGGTGTTCTGGGCCCTGGACGCCTCCCTGGCCTACCGCCGCCACTTCCCCGCCATCAACTGGCTCACCTCCCATACCCTGTACCTGGACTCCCTGCGCCCCTGGTATGACGAGAACCTGGGCAAGGACTTCCTGATTAACCGGGAGTGGGCCATGTCCACCCTCCAGGAGGAGGCCAACCTGAACGAAATCGTCCAGCTGGTTGGTAAGGACTCCCTGTCCGCCAAGGACCAGATCACCCTGGAGATCGCCAAGATGCTCCGGGAGGACTTCCTCCAGCAGAACTCCTTCGTGGATATCGACTGCTACTCCGAGTACGACCGCCAGGCCCGGATGCTGGCCATGATCCGCCGCTATGAGGACCTGTGCCGGGACGCCTCCGCCAAGGGCGGCAGCCTGAACGACCTGTTCTCCGTCCCCGTACGGGAGAAGATCGGCCGGGCCAAGTCGGTGGTGGCCGACGAGTATCAGGCCGCTTACGACATTATCACCAAGGAGATGGAGGACCAGATTACCGCCATCGCCGAGAAGGGAGCGGATGAAGCATGATTCGGGAATATAAGACAATCGAAGAGATCTCCGGCCCTCTGATGGTGGTCAGGCGGGTCCAGGGCGTCACCT
Organism: uncultured Oscillospiraceae bacterium; assembly: GCA_910578735.1. Classification (GTDB taxonomy): domain Bacteria; phylum Bacillota; class Clostridia; order Oscillospirales; family Oscillospiraceae; genus Lawsonibacter. The sequence continues at coordinate 59,805 of CAJTSQ010000012.1, read as the reverse complement.
ACGACGAGCTGGCTGAGGTGGAGCTCACCGACGGCACCATCCGCCGCTGTAAGGTGCTGGAGGTCAACGGCGATTCCGCCGTGGTCCAGCTGTTCGAGGCCTCCGCCGGCATCAACCTGGCCGAGTCCAAGATCCGTTTCCTGGGCCACCCCCTTCAGCTGGCCGTCTCCGGCGACATGCTGGGCCGGGTCTTCAACGGCATGGGCCAGCCCATCGACGGCGGCCCCGCCATCCTGGCCGACGAGTACCGTGACATCAACGGCCTGGCCATGAACCCCGCCGCCCGGAATTACCCCAACGAGTTTATCCAGACGGGCATCTCCACCATCGACGGACTGAACACTCTGGTCCGCGGCCAGAAGCTGCCCATCTTCTCCGGCTCCGGCCTGCCCCACTCCGCCCTGGCTGCCCAGATCGCCCGCCAGGCCAAGGTGCTGGACGGTGAGTCCAACTTCGCCGTGGTCTTCGCCGCCATCGGCATCACCTTCGAGGAGTCCGAGTTCTTCGTCCAGGAGTTCCGCCGCACCGGCGCCATCGACCGCACCGTGCTGTTCACCAACCTGGCCAACGACCCCGCCGTCGAGCGTATCGCCACCCCCCGTATGGCCCTCACCGCCGCGGAGTACCTGGCCTTTGAGAAGGGGATGCACGTGCTGGTCATCCTCACCGACATCACCAACTATGCCGAGGCCCTGCGTGAGGTGTCCGCCGCCAAGAAGGAGGTCCCGGGCCGCCGCGGCTACCCCGGCTACCTGTACACCGACCTGGCCACCCTCTACGAGCGGGCCGGCCGTCAGGTGGGCAAGGAGGGGTCCATCACCATGATCCCCATCCTCACCATGCCCGAGGACGACAAGACCCACCCCATCCCCGACCTGACCGGATATATCACCGAGGGCCAGATCATCCTGTCCCGTGAGCTGTTCCGTAAGGGCGTCAATCCCCCGGTGGACGTGCTGCCCTCCCTGTCCCGTCTGAAGGACAAGGGCACCGGCGAGGGCAAGACCCGGGAGGACCACGCCGGCACCATGAACCAGCTCTTTGCGGCCTACGCCACCGGCAAGGAGAACAAGGAGCTGATGTCCATCCTGGGCGAGGCGGCCCTGTCCCCCACCGATCTGCTCTACGCCAAGTTCGCCGACGAGTTTGAGCGCCGGTACGTCTCCCAGGGGACGGATGAGAACCGCTCCATCTTCGAGACCCTGGACCTGGGCTGGGACCTGCTGTCCATCCTGCCCGCCAGCGAGCTGAAGCGTATCCGGCCTGAGTTCATCGCCAAGTATATGCCCAAGAAGGAACAAGGGGGGGTATAAATGCCTTCCACAACAATCAACCCCACTCGACAGGAGCTGAACCGGCTGAAAAACCGCCTGCGCACCTCCATCCGCGGACACAAACTGCTGAAGGACAAGCGGGATGAGCTGATGAAGCAGTTTATGGACGTGGTCCGTGAGAACCGCGCCCTCCGCAAGCGGGTGGAGGAGGGCCTGATGAAGGCCCACGGCGCTTTCACGGTGGCCGCCGCCCTCATGTCCCCGGAGATGCTGGAGCAGTCCCTGCTCTACCCCAAGCAGAGCGTGGAGCTGGACATGACCTTCCAGAACATCATGTCGGTGGACGTGCCCCAGTACCAGTTCCGCACCAGCAGCCAGGACCCCGGCGAGGTCTATCCCTACGGCTTTGCCCAGACCAGCGGCGAGCTGGACGACGCGGTGGACGCCCTGTCCCGGGTGTTGTCTGATATGCTCCGGCTGGCGGAGATTGAAAAGACCTCCCAGCTGCTGGCCGAGGAGATCGAAAAGACCCGCCGCAGGGTCAATGCTCTGGAGTACGTGAAAATCCCCGAGATGCAGGCCAACATCAAGTATATCACCATGAAGCTGGACGAAAACGAACGCTCCAATACCATCCGGCTTATGAAGGTGAAGGACATGATTTTGAAGGAAGCGATCGAGGAAAAGCGGGCGGAGACCGCCCAGGCGCTCGAGACCTTTGGGGGAGAAGAACCCACACAGGTGTAAAAATGGGATAACACAAAATGGTACTGCTCAGGCTGAAACTTGGGCAGTACCAGCTTTCAAGCGAGTAAGAGAGGTGCCGGAATGGGTATGGATGGGAGAAAAGTGGGAGACATCCTCTTCTCACTGCTGGCCCTGCTCACAGCTCTGGCCCTTCTGGTCTTCGGGTATGTATTAAAGCGGGCGGGCCATATCTGGAGCTGGGAGGGATTTCTGCGGGAATATCTGAGCCTGGAAACAGGCCTCCAGCTTGGGATTGTGGTACTTCTGGCGGTTTGCCTCCTGGCGGCGGTACAGTGGAAGCTGCCGTTTGGCAAGTGGTATCGAAGAATCAGGTGGCTATGTCTGTGCGCGGCCGCCGCCGCAGCCCTGGCCATGTTCCCCAGGGACATTCCCCTGGAGGCACGCTGGTTTGAAAAACATCGTCTTGTAGCTCACGCAGGGGGGATCAGTCCCAACGGCAACGCCTATGCCAACACCCTGGAGGCCTTTGAGAGCAACTACCAAAAGGGCCACCGGGTTTTTGAGGGGGACCTGTCCTTTACAGCGGACGGAGTTCTGGTGCTGGAACACGACTGGAAGTTCTGGTGCTGGAAGGCGGGCCTGGAATACAGCGGCGACAACATAACCTATGAGCAGTTTATGGGGACCAAGCTGTTCGGCACGGAGACCCCCATCGACCTCGCTGGGCTGATCGAGCTGATGACAGCCCACAGGGATATGTACTTTATGACGGACTTTAAGGAGTGTTACGACCAGGAGGAGGTAGTGGCCGGCTTTCAGCAGCTGGTGCGGGCCGCGGAGGACGCCGGACATAGTGAAATACTGGACCGCGTGATTGTGCAGAATCAGCACAATGAGTTCAAGCACTGGGTGGAGGAATTTTACCCCTTTGAAAACTGGCTTTACACCTTCTATTCCATACCAAACGAGGAGGACCGCCAGCCGGAAAGTTTGGCCTCCTACTGTGAGAGGGAGGGGATTCCTGTGCTCACCATGTGGGAGTATATGCCCAACGAGGAATGGTTTGAGACGATGGAGCCCCATGACATAAAGATTTTCGTCCATACGGTCAACGATGCGGCGCGGGCCAACGAGCTGATTGCCGCCGGCGTCACCGGAATCTACACAGACAGCATTACTCCTGACCAAATTCCGCCTACGGGGTGGTAAGTTTTTGCAAAAAGCAACAGGGCCGGCACATCATTTTTTGATGTGCCGGCCCTGTTGTCTTTTGCGTGGCGAGGAAAATTCTCTACTGATTGTTAGACAGATTTTGGTACTTGCTCAGGACACGTTTACTGTATCGAGGCTTATAGGAAAACTCTTTGATGTGTCCCGCAATGGCCTCGGAGTCGGGAGTGGCCGGAGTCAGGGACTTACAAGCTGCAGTGGAGTGTTTGATCGTACAGGGGGATGGTACTTGAGAAAGGTTTTTTGTGACAGGAATTCTTTTTTTCATAGAAACACCTCCTTGTTAAGTGTGAAAGGGGCTGTTTTCAGTGGCCTCAAGGACCTTGGGCGGACAGTTATGAGGCACATCGGTGGAAAGCTGTGTGAAGCTTCCAAAGTGAGGATTTTGTCCAAACTCACGTTTCAGGTGAAAATAAATATTCTCCGGTCTGGTGCCTACCTCATCAAAGATATAGGAGAGGGGAACATAGCGGTCTGTTTCGCAATAGCGGCGAAAGGCGCGGGCTGCGCATTGTTCAGGAGGCAGGACCACGTTGACAATGTGAATGGTATAGCCGGCCTCAATCAGCTTTTCACAGATATCCTTCATGGACTCATCCGTGCGGCCAACCAGAGGGACGACGATATTGTAGCGGCTGTAAATACAGAACTCGAGGAGGTGCTGCCTCCCGGGACCGAAAATAATTTGATCCGATTCCTGGTGAACCAGAGAGGCGCCGCCGTTGTAAAAATGGTATTCAGGAAATTTACGCTTGGCGTGATCTGAATCCAAGACGTAGGCTCCATTTTCTGCCGCCAAGGTATTGGTAATGGTTGATTTTCCCGAGGCCGGGGGACCGCTTACAATATAAGCCTGAGCACCAGCCTGGAGGTTTTGAGGCTTGGCCCCGCCGGAACCGAGACAGATGTCGTCATCATTTTCCAACTGGGTCATAGTAATAAGCTCAGACAGTATCCTGTCTTGGAGGCGTTTGCGGTCCTTCTGCAGGCGATATTTAGCCACGCGGTAGTTTTTGCTGGAGACTGTGGGGGAGTCCTCCAGAACCTGTAACCCCAATTCCGCACAGACGATTTTAGCGGCTTGGCTGCCATCGTCGTCCAGTATTCCCAAAACATTTTCGACAAATTCATCTGCATCGACCTGGGTGTTCAGCTTGCGTCGAAAAGCTCCGCTTGCCATATTATCATCGCTTCCATTCTTTTCTCTGTCTCGGATGGCGCGCTGGAACACAATGCCTTCATCTCCTGCTGCATTATATGAACGGTGACGGATATAATGCACATCTTATAAATAGGAGAGACATACATTATATCACATTTTACAAGAGTTTGAAAGCCGTTTTTCATTGTTTTACGGATTTTTTCTCTATTAAGATTATATCACAGCCCCTTTTATTTTGCAAGCTTCTCCAATATAGGCTGCATATTCATGGGAGTGGGACGGCTCGGTACAACCAAGCCGCCGGGATTTTTAAAATCTGGTCATAACCCTGAGCTTGTCCTCATAGAATCAAGTAAGTTCAAAGGGCAGGTGACAGATGATGACACAAAGGACAGCGGCTCGGAGCTGCGAGCAGGCCCTGTGGGCCCTGCCCCTGCGGCTGCGGGAGGAGGGGCTCTCCCTGTCGGAATGGGACAAGTCCCGGGCGGAGGAGTTTCGCCTGCGGGCGGGGCGGCCGATGACGGCTGTCATAGCCGGGGAGGAACGCCTGCTGAACGGTCCGCCTGTGCGAGGGGAGGAGCTGGAGCAGCTGCTGGAGATTGCCAGCCGGGCCTCAGTACATACGGTGCTGGACCAGATACGCCGGGGCTACCTCACCGTAGAGGGGGGGCACCGAATCGGTTTGTGCGGCACCGCTGTGATGAGGGAGGGGGAGATCTATGCCCTGCGCGATCTGTCCTCCGCCAACCTGCGGATTGCCCGGCAGGTCCGGGGCGCGGCCGCCCCGGTTTTGGACGGGCTGTGCCCTGGAGGACGGCTGGCCGACACCCTGATCCTTGCGCCCCCCGGCCTGGGAAAGACCACCCTGCTCCGAGACCTGATCCGTTCCGTGTCCGAGGGGGAGGGGTGTACTCCCCTCCAGGTGGCCCTGGCCGACGAGCGGGGGGAAGTAGCCGCCCTGTACGGCGGCCGTCCTCAGCTGGATGTGGGCCGCCGGACTGATGTGATAGAGGGCTGTTCCAAGGCTCAGGGGCTGATGCTTCTGCTCCGGGCCATGGGCCCCCAGGCGCTGGCAGTGGATGAAATCACTGCCCCAGAGGATGTAGCCGCCCTGCGAACGGCGGCGGGCTGCGGGGTCACGCTGCTGGCCACCGCCCACGGAACAGCGCGGGCCGACCTGGAGCGCCGGGCCCTGTACCGCCCCCTGCTGGAGGAGGGGCTGTTTCGCTTTCTGGTTCGCATCGGCCGGCAGGGGGAGAGACGAATTTATACCGTGGAGGAGCTGACTGCATGATCCGAGTGATGGGGGCCGTTTTGGTGGCGGCGGGAGCAGCCTGGATTGGATTTCAGGCGGCGGCGGGCCTGCGGCGGCGGGTCCGGGCTCTGGAGGAGATGGCGGCGGGCCTGGCCCTGCTGGAGCGTGACCTGGAGCTTACCGGTCCGCCCCTGCCGCAGCTGCTGGCCCGGGGCGGCGCGCGGAGCCAGGGTCCGGCGCGGGCCCTCTTTCTGGGCTGTGCCCAGGGGATGGACAACCTGGCCCGGGAGGACTTTTCCGCCCTTTGGCGCCGGCAGCTGGGCCTGCAGGAGGAGCTGGGCCCTGAGGGACAGGCCATCCTCTCCCCTCTGGGAGACACTCTGGGCCGGTACGACAGCGCCCGCCAGGGGGAGGCCCTGTCCGCCGCCCGGCGACGCCTGGAGGAGCTGTCCGCTCGCCTGGGGGAGGACAGCCGCCGTCAGTGCCGAGTCTATCAGGCCTTGGGCCTGTCCGGCGGGGCGTTCTTGGTAATTTTGCTGTTGTAGGGGCCGCCTCCTTGGGCGGTCCGCCGGTTGAAAAACGGGCCGCCGAGGGCGGCGGCCCCCACCCATAACCACGAAAGAGGGCAAAAAACATGGAAGTTGATCTGATTTTCAAAATTGCGGCCATCGGGATTCTGGTGGCAGTGCTGAACCAGGTTCTCAGCCGGGCAGGACGGGATGAGCAGGCTATGATGACCACGCTGGCGGGGCTGGTGGTGGTGCTGATGATGGTGGTCCAGGAGATTGCCAGCCTGTTTGACCTGGTGAAGGACCTCTTTTCCCTGTGATGGAGGCTATGGCCAGGCTGGCCGCTGTCGGGGTGACGGCGGTGGTGCTCAGTGCGGTCCTGAAAAAGAACACCCCGGAGCTGGCCCTCCTGCTAGTCCTGGCAGCGGGGGTGTGGATGCTGGCCGAAGTGGCCGGCAGCCTGAGGGCGGCGGTGGCTCTGATGGAGGAACTGGCCCGGCAGGCCGGTCTGTCGGAGGCCCTGCTGGAGCCGGTGGTCAAAACGGTGGCCCTGTCCATTCTCACCAAGCTGACGGTGGAGGTGTGCCGCGCGGCGGGGGAGGGGGGCGTAGCCGCCTTTGTAGAGACGGCGGGGACAGTGCTGGCACTGATGGCCGCCCTCCCGCTGGTCCGGGCGGTGGCCCAGACGATGGGGGAGCTGCTGGTATGAGAAGATTGATTCTGTTTGCGCTCCTGGCCTGCCTGAGTGCTGTTCCGACCTTGGGGGCTGAGCTGACTGTGCCCGGGCTGGACCGGGTGTGGGAGGAGGCGGAGGGCTATGGCGTAGCCCAGGGGGAGGGGCTGGATCAGGGTGTATCCAACCTGTTCTCCGCTGCGGCGGCCCAGATTGGCGGGGTACTCCGGGGCAGCCTGTCCACCGCGCTGAAGCTGGTGGCGGTGGTGCTGCTGTGTGCCCTGGCGGAGGGGGCCCAGCCCCAGGAGGGGGACGGAAAGCTCCAGGCGGTAACCATCGCCGGGGCTCTGGCCATCACCGCCCTGACCATGACGGATATGGCGGCCATGATCGGCCTGGGCCGGGATACCCTGGGGCGGATGGAGTCCTTCTCCGCCATCCTCCTGCCCGCCGTGGCGGTACTCACGGCAGCCACCGGGCGTATCACGGAAGCGGCGGTCCGGCAGGGGGCGACGGTACTCTTTTCCCAGCTGCTGATCGCCGTGATGGACCGGCTGCTGCTCCCCCTGATCTATGCCTTCGTGGCGGTGAGCTGTGCCCAGGCCGCTGTGGGCAACCCCGGCCTGAGCCGGATCGCCGGGCTGTTGAAAAGCGCGGTTACCACCGTCCTCACCGCCCTGCTGCTGGCCTTTGTGGGCTACCTCACCGCCAGCGGAGCCATCGCGGGCAGCGTGGATGCCGCCGCCGTCAAGACCGCCAAGATGGCCATCTCCCGGGCCATCCCGGTGGTGGGCGGGATTCTGGCCGACGCCTCGGAGTCGGTGCTGGCCGGGGCCGGGGCGCTGAAGGGGACAGTGGGGGCGGCGGGGCTGCTGGTGGTGCTGGCCATCTGCCTGACTCCCTTCCTGCACCTGGGCCTGCAGTACCTGGTCTACCGGGGGGCGGCGGCCCTGTGCGCCCTGGTGGCCCAGCCCAAGCTGTCTGGCCTGATCGATGCCATAGGTTCCGCCTTTGGCCTGGTGCTGGGGATGACCGGGGCGGGGGCCCTCATCCTGCTGGTGAGCCTGGTGTCTGCCATCGGGGCGGTGTCGCTATGATCGGGGCAGTACGCAGCTGGCTGCTGGGGCTGATTGCGGTGAGCCTGGTGTGTGCCCTGGCGGACGCACTGATCCCCAAGGGGGCGGTGAAGCGGGCGGGACGGCTGGTGTGCGGCCTGACCCTGCTGGCCGCCGTGCTGACGCCGCTGACCCGGCTGGACATCTCCGGGAGCCAGCGCTGGCTGGAGGACTATCTGGCCTCCCTGAGCCGGCAGGAGAGCGAATTGAGTGAGACGGTGGACCGTCAGTTGAAAATCATCATAGAAGAGGAGTGCGCCGCATATATTGTGGACAAGGCGGCGGAACTTGGCTGTGTCTGCTCCGCCCGGGTGGAGTGCCGGGCGGGGGAGGACGGCCTGTATCTCCCCATTCGGGCGGAGGTGGCCGGGGCGCTGGCGGAGCCGGCCCGGACCCTGCTGGCCCGGAGGATTGCCCAGGACCTGGGCATCCCGGAGGGACAGATTACCATAGAGGAGGAGACGCCGTGAAATGGAATTGGCCCGAGGCGGCCCAGAAATGGAAGGGGGCGCTGGGAAAGTATAAGGGGGTGCTGCTGGTGATGGCGGTGGGCGTGGTGCTGCTGATGCTGCCCACCGGAGGCCGGGACAGCCCCGGAGAAGAACCCTCCCCCGCCCAGACAGAGGAGTTTGACCTGGAAGCCTTTGAGAAAAAGCTGGAAAAGGCTCTCTCACAGGTGGAGGGGGCGGGGGAGGCTCAGGTGGTCCTCACCCTGGACGGCGGCAGCCGCCAGGTATTGGCCCGGGACGAGGAGCGGGAGAGTGGCGGCGTGGGATCCTCCACCGTGGTCACCGTGGGCCGGGGCTCGGGCGCCCAGGCGGTGGTCCCCCTCCAGACCGTGGCCCCTCAGTTCCGGGGGGCGCTGGTGGTCTGTCCCGGCGGCGGAGACGCCCAGGTCCGGCTCCGGCTGATCCAGGCGGTGTCGGCGGTGACCGGCCTGGGCAGCGACCGGATTTCGGTGTGTGCGGGGGGATAACCTGAAATATTGAATGAAAATATTACAAGGAGGAATTGATATGAGAACGAAGAAGACGGATTTGTCCCAGCTGTGGAAGCGAAACGCGGTGGTCGCGGCCATTGCCCTGTTTGTGTGCGCGGCCGTCTATCTGAACTGGAACTACGGCAAGGACTCGGCGGCCGACGCGGGCAAGACTTTGGGGCAGTCCGCCATGGTGGGGGGCAAGACCCAGGATCCCCTGGTGAAGGGGGACAGCTCCGCCTCCACCGGCGGCGAGACGGGGGGCGGGACGGACAGCAGTCAGGTCTCCGGCGAGGGTCAGCCCGGGACAGAGGCCGGGACCAACAGCGCCTACTTCGCCACCGCCCGGCTGAACCGCCAGCAGGCCAGGGACAGCGCCCTGTCCCTGCTCCAGGACGCCGCCGCCCGGGAGGACGCCGATGAAGCCGTTAAGACCCAGCTCAACGACAACATCCAGACCATGGCGGACTACACCGTCACCGAGGCCCAGATCGAGAACCTGGTGGTGGCCAAGGGCTACACCGACTGCGTGGCCTTTATCGGGGAGGACGCCCTGTCCCTGGCCGTGGCCGCCCCGGCGGGCGGGCTCACTGAGACGGATACCGCCAAAATTTTGGATGTGGTCAAGCAGAGCGCCGGCTTTACGGCAGACCAGATACATATCATCGAGGTGGAATAGAGACAAGGCCCGTGGAGACACGGGCCCTTTTTCTTGCACCAGACAGGGGTTGCGAAAAACGCCGGGTCGTAGTATGATAGATGGGCCAATACCCGCCCCTCGGGGCGAAAGGAGAAATGCGCTATGTGGTTTGACGAATCAGTGATCTATCAAATTTACCCCCTGGGCCTGTGCGGCGCACCGGCGGACAACGACGGCAAAACAGAGCCCCGCATTCTGTGCCTGCTGGACTGGGTGGACCATATCAAACAGACCGGGGCGGACACCCTTCTGCTCAACCCGGTGTTCGACAGCGACCGCCACGGCTACGACACCCGGGACTACTTCCATGTGGACCCCCGCCTGGGCTCCGACGGCGACCTGGCCAGGGTCTGCCAGGCGTTTCACGACGCCGGTATCCGGGTGATGCTGGACGGGGTGTTCAACCACGTGGGCCGGGGCTTCTGGGCCTTTAAGGACGTGCAGGAGAAGCGGTGGGACAGCCCTTACAAGGACTGGTTCAATCTCAATTTCGACGGCAACACCAACTACAACGACGGCTTCTGGTATGAGGGCTGGGAGGGTCACAACGAGCTGGTCAAGCTGAACCTTTGGAATCCGGCGGTGGTCCAGCACCAGTTCGACGCCATCCGGTCCTGGGTGGAGCGCTTTGATATCGACGGCCTGCGGCTGGACGTGGCCTACTGCCTGCCCCCGGAATACCTCAAGCAGCTGCGGAATTTTGCCAACGGTGTCAAGCCGGACTTTGTGCTGATGGGCGAGACCCTCCATGGGGACTATAACCGCTGGATGGCCGATGATATGTGCCACTCGGTGACCAACTACGAGTGCTACAAGGGGCTGTGGTCCGCCTTCAACTCCATGAACATGTTTGAGATCGGCCACTCCCTGGCCCGGCAGTTCGGTCCGGAGCAGTGGACCCTGTACAAGGGAAAGCACCTGCTCTCTTTCCTGGACAACCACGATGTGAACCGTATTGCTTCTCAGCTGACAAACCCCGACCATCTGCGCCCCGCCTGGGCCATGACCTTCGGAATGCCTGGGGTGCCCTCGGTCTACTACGGCAGCGAGTGGGGCATGAAGGGGAGCAAGGGTCACGGCAGCGACGCAGAGCTCCGCCCCGCCCTGGAGAAGCCGGAGTGGAACGAGCTTACCGCCTGGATTTCCCGGCTGGCCCAGGCCAAGAAAAACAGCAGGGCCCTGTGCTATGGGACCTATCGCAACGTAGTGCTCACCAACAAGCAGATTATCTTCGAGCGCTCCTGTGACGGCGAGCGGGTGCTGGTGGCTATCAATGCGGAGGGCGCCCCCTATACCGCCCACTTCGACGCCGGCTGCGGCAGGGCGGTGGACCTGATCTCCGGGGAACAGCATGACTTTGGCGGCGGCTCTCAGCTGCCCCCCTACAGTGCCTTCTTCTGGAAGTGTGAGCGTTAAGCTGAGACAAGACAGGCCCCACTGGTTTTCAAACCGGTGGGGCCGCTGTTTATGCTTCGTTCAGACAGGCGTTCAAGCGCTTTTGAAATTCTGTATCAGCGTCGGAGAGATAGTCCCAAATGGCGTGGAACGCGCCCGCATACTCGCTCCCCGAGCCGTCCAGGCCTACGATCATGATTCGGATCGCCGCCAATCCGTCGGAGATTCGCTGTGCGGATTCTTCTAATTCCAGCAGATTTCTTTGAATATCCATCATAACCTCCTTGTAATTCACCAGGAGTTGTGGTATCATCAGATTTACCGGACCTCCTTGGTGTGGTGTTTAGAGTGTTGGTGCTTTCGTCAAGTGGGCCAGCACTCTATTTTTTGTCCAACTCAGCTTTCAACAGATGTACGCCTCTGAGGATTGCCTGTGCTTTCGTGGTTCCCAGCTTATCCGCACACTCTTGAATCATAGCATATTCGCTAGGAGCCAGCCTCAGTTCCAGACGTCCTGTTTTCTTGTTGCTGGTTGGACGGCCCGTTCTTGGGGACATATTGCCACCTCCCTTATGTCCGGACAAATGTTGATAGCAAAAAAAGAGCTTGACAAATATCCGAAATCGGACTAGACTGTTGTAAGTCCGGTTTCGGATATTCTTTTTCAGGAGGACCCGCCATGGAGGAGCTGACCTTTCAGCAGTTTATTACAACCATCAACCGCATGTATAAAGAGGAGGACGACATCTACCGCCGCGTGGCCCGGCATTCCGGTCTATCTGACGCGGCCTTTTGGATTCTGTATGCTATGGAGATGGCCCAGGGTCCGGCCACTCAGACTGAAATCGGCTCTACGCTGGTACTGAGCAAGCAGACCATCAACTCCGCGCTGAAACAGCTGGAGCAGACGGGCCACATCCGCCTCACCAGTGGCCCGGGACGAAAAAAATACATCCAGCTCACCCGGCAGGGCCAAGCCCTGTCGGACCGGGCCATCCGCCCTACGCTGGAGGTGGAGAGAGGGGCCTTCCTCGGCCTGGCCGAGGAGGAGCGGGCCAGCCTGCTGGCCCTGGAGCGCAAATATCTGTCCCTGCTGCTCCGGGAAGCTGAGGCCATTTTAAACACACCCCAGGAGGAATAATTTGAATATGCAGATCAAGCTTTCTGACCACTTCACATACAGCAAACTGCTCCGCTTCACCCTGCCCTCTATTATTATGATGATCTTTACCTCGGTGTACAGCGTGGTAGACGGCCTGTTTGTCTCCAATCTGGTGGGGCAGAACGCCCTGTCGGCGGTGAATATCATCTTTCCGGTGTCCATGATCCTGTCGGCCGCCGGCTTTATGCTGGGCTCCGGCGGCAGCGCCGTGGTGGCCCGGACCATGGGGGAGGGCAAGCCCGACCTGGCCAACCGGTATTTTTCCATGATCGTCCTGGTGGTGCTGGCGCTGGGCACGGTCTTCTCCGTGGGGGGCGCGCTGCTGATTGAGCCCATCGCCCGGCTGGCCGGGGCCAGCGACCTGCTGATGGACGACTGTATCGCCTACGGCCGCATCCTGCTGGGCGGGAGCGCGGTGTTCATGCTCCAGGTGGCCTTTCAGGTGTTTTTCGTCACCGCCGAGCTGCCCAAGACAGGCCTGTTCTTCTCCCTGGCCGCCGGGGCCACCAACATTGTGATGGACTACCTCCTCATTGGCCCCCTGAACATGGGCATCGCCGGAGCGGCCTGGGGCACCGTCCTCAGCTACGCCGTGGGCGGCCTGCTGCCCCTGGCCTATTTCCTCAAACCTCCCAGAGGGGCCCTGCGGCTGTGCCCGACCCGGCTCTACTGGCGGGAGCTGAAAAACGCCTGCGCCAACGGCTCCTCCGAGCTGATGAGCAACCTGTCCGCCTCGGTGGTGAGCATCCTGTTCAACCTTCAGCTCATGCACATCATCGGGGAGCAGGGGGTGGCGGCCTACTCAGTGATGATGTATGTGGACTTCGCCTTTGCTGCGGTGTTTCTAGGCTTTTCCATGGGCAGCGGCCCCATTGTCAGCTTCCACTTCGGGGCGGACAACCGGGACGAGCTAAAAAGTGTCTTCCGCAAGAGCATGGCGGTAATTGAACTGGCCTCCCTGGCAATGGTGGCAGCGTCGGAGCTGCTGGCCCGGCCCCTGTCCGCCGCCTTTGTGGGCTACAGCCCCGAGCTGCTGGAGTTGACGGTCCACGGTTTCCGCATCTTCGCCCTGAGCTACCTGTTTGTGGGCTTCGGGATCTATGGTTCCGCCTTCTTCACCGCCCTGTGCAACGGGCCGGTGTCCGCCCTCATCTCCTTCCTGCGCACCTTCCTGTTCCGGGGCGGGCTGGTGCTCCTCCTCCCCCTGGTACTGGATTTGGACGGCATCTGGCTGGCCGTTGTTGCCGCAGACGGCCTGGGGTCCGCCGTGGCCCTGGGGCTTACCTGGCGGTATCGGAAGCGATATCACTACCTTTGAAATCCTCTTTCTGAGAGACTTCCTGCACCTTACCCCCGGACAGACGCATCCTGGGGGTAAGGCGCTTGCTATTTTTCCCGGCTTCTGATACGCTTACACTGTCCCGGGACAGGAGGTAACACAATGAAAATTACAGTGGAACACATGGACCTCCCGGAAAACGAGGTGATCCTGCGCTGTCCGGCGCTGGACGAGGAGATGCTGGGGGTGCTGTCCCTGCTGCGCTCCGGCCTTCAGCGGCTGTGCGTGTGGGACGACAGCCGCCGTACCACCCTCCTCACCCCTGACGAGGTGGTCTACTGCGAGACGGTGGAGGACCGGGTCTTTGTCTACACCGGCCAGGCCATGTACCAGACCGCCCTGGGCCTGGGAGAGCTGGAGAGCCGGTACAGCGGCCTGGGCTTCTTCCGGGCGGGCAAGTCGGCGGTGGTCAACCTCCACCAAATCCGCAGTCTGGTCAGCCAGGGGGCCGGGCGGATTGAGGCCACCCTGGTCACCGGGGAAAAGCTTATGGTGTCCCGCCGCTACGCGCCTGCGCTGCGGGAGCGGCTGGGACTGTGAGAAAGGAGCCGTTATGGAACAATTCAACCGATTTTATCTCTGGGGCGTCAATACCAAATACCGCATGGGTCTGTACTTTGCCGCCGCCGTCTCTTTCAAGGGTCTGGTCAATGCCCTGCTCGGGCTCTGGACGGTAGACACCCTGATTTTACTGGAGATGCTGCTGGCCTGCTTTGCCTTTGCCTGTCTGGAGACCGCCATCTTCCCCCATGGGAAAAACCTGCTGGCCGAGAAAAAACGGGTGGCCCTCTGGGCCGTGCTGGCCAATGTGATTTTCCTCTGCTGCGGCTGGATGCTGCGCTGGTTCCCCGGTATCCCCCTGTGGGGCGCTCTTGTGCTGGTCCTCTTCCTGGAGAGCTCCCTGGGGGGCATGTGGTACGCCCTGTGGCTGAAGGAGAAGCGGGACACCGCCGCTTTGAATCAGGGCCTGCGGCGGTTTCAGGAGGGGGCATAGAAAAATTTTCCGTTTTTGGTTGACAAGGGGTTTTGCTGCTGATATAATGACCTCATCCTTAATGCAAATAATTATCATTAAGAAAGGGAGGACTGCGTCATGCCTGAACTGAAGGGAAGCAAAACCGAACAGAACCTGTGGACCGCCTTTGCCGGGGAGAGCCAGGCCCGGAACAAGTACACCTACTTCGCCTCCAAGGCCAAGAAGGAGGGCTACGTCCAGATTGCCCAGCTCTTTGAGGAGACCGCCGCCAACGAGAAGGAGCACGCCAAGATCTGGTTTAAGCTGCTGGGCGGCATTGGCACCACCGCCGAAAACCTGGAGGCCGCCGCCGCCGGCGAGAATTTCGAGTGGACTGACATGTACGCCACCATGGCCCAGGAGGCCCGAGAGGAGGGCTTTCTCGACATCGCCGCCCTGTTCGAGGGGGTAGCCAAAATCGAGAAGGAGCATGAGGAGCGTTACCGCCAGCTGCTGGCCAACGTGAAGGACGGCCTGGTCTTCTCCCGTGACGGCGACATGATCTGGCAGTGCGCCAACTGCGGCCACATCCACGTGGGCCCCAAGGCCCCGGAGGTCTGCCCTGTCTGCGCCCATCCCCAGGCCTATTTTCAGATCAAAGCGGAGAATTATTGATTGCGTATGAAATTGGGGCCCCCGTCCTGGCGGCGGGGGCCCCGGTTTGTTCTTTTTACTCCTCCAGGCTGTGGGCCTGGGTGAGGACAGGGTTGACCCCCGCCTTTTTGCCGTTCTCATAAATGTAGAAGCCCGCGCCGCTCTTACGGCCCAGGAAGCCGGCCACCACCATCTTCCGCAGCAGCATAGAGGGGTGGTATTTGGCGCCGATCTCCTTGTCCATCACGGTCATCACGTTGAGCAGAATGTCCAGCCCGATCATATCGGCCAGCTCCAGGGGGCCCATGGGGTGGTTGCAGCCCAGCTTCATGCCGTTGTCCACGTCCTCCACCGTACCGATGAAGGACCCTACGATGACGCAGGCCTCGTTGAGCATGGGCAGCAGGGCCCGGTTGACAATAAAGCCCGGCTTGTCGTCGGCCAGGATCAGCTCCTTGCCCATCCTGTGGCCCACCTCTTTGATGTCGTCCAGCACATCCTGGGCAGTGAGCAGGCCAAAGATCACCTCGCACAGGCGCATCCGGGGGACAGGGGAGAAGAAGTGCATTCCCACCACCCGAGAGGGCCGCTTGGTGGCGGCAGCCAAGGCGGTCAGGGAGATGGAGGAGGTGTTGGAGGCGAAAATGGTGTTCTCCGGGCAGATTTCCTCCAGCGCGGTGAACACCGCCTGCTTGGCCTCCAGGTTTTCGTAGATCGCTTCAATGACCAGGTCGGCGTTTTTGGCCCCCTCCATAGAGGGGTTCAGGGACAGCCGGGCCAGAGCGGCGTCCCGATCCTCCGCCGCCATGCGGCCCTTGGACACATCCCGGTCCAAGGCCTGTTCAATGCCCGCTTTCGCCCGGTCCAGCGCCTCCTGCCGCTGGTCGTTGAGGGTGACGGTATAGCCGCTGGTGATGGCGTTTTGAGCGATCCCGCTGCCCATCAAGCCGGCGCCCACGACAAACAGATTTTGGATTGCCATGTCAATTAACTCCTTTTCATTCCTTTTTCGGTCCGGCTCCGCCCTTCCAACTGCGGTACCCGGATGGGCCTATCTTAGCATATCAACCGCCGCAGGTCTCCGCGTAAATGGGCCTAAATGTTGTAAATGTTGACCTAATAGTTATTGTATTTCCTGCTCCAGATTGTCGAACTGCGGCGCGGAGAAAAATTCGCCCAGTGCCAGCTCCAATCCGTCGCACAGCTTTTTGATGGTAGTGATGGACACATCCCTGCGTCTGCTGTCCAGCATGCTGTAGACTGTTGACGGCGTAACACCGGAGAGACACGCCAGTTCATTTACTTTGATCCCCCGTACCCTGCACAGCTCTGTAAACCGGTCCGCAACTGCATCTTTTACTGTCAATGTACTCACCTCAGGACCATACTATTCTCGCTGCCGCGCATGCGTATACGCACCTGCGTAATTCCAAAAATACGGTATCCTTACAGCTGGAGGTGATACTTATGAAAGAGGAATAAATCAAGACCGCCCGGACGGGCGGCCTTATTTGTGTCACTAAAACCGGTTCAGCTCCGCGGTTCCGTCGTCCTGGCCCTTCTCGATGGCACGGACCACCGCATAGTAGCCAAAGTTCTTGTTTACCTGGACATAGAACCGGTCTCCCACCTTCTTCCCCATCAGGGCGGAGCCCATGGGGCTCTCCTTGCTGATCAGGCCGTGGGAGACGTCCTGGCGCACGGTGGTCACCACCTGCCAGGTCTCCTCCTCCTCGTCCTCCTCCAGCCAGATGGTCACCTTGTCATACAGGCCCACCGTGTCGGCGGCGGAGCGGTCCTCAATCACGATGGCGGTTTTTATCATGTTCTCCAGATAGCGGATGCGGCTCTCGTTTTTGTTCTTCTCCTGTTTGGCCGCCTTGTACTCAAAATTTTCGCTCAGGTCGCCGAAGCCCCGGGCCACCTTCACCTCCTCCAGCAGCTGGGGCCGGAGGGTGATGCGCCGGTAGTTCAGCTCCTCCTGCATCTTTTGCAGGTCGATCCTTGTCAGTTCGTTGTGCATGGCTCGTTCCTCTTTTCCACATAATTGCAGGGGGCGGCCTCTGCGCCGCCCCGACTTTCCGCTTTGAAAAGGGGCGGCACGGAGGCCGCCCCCTACACGTTCAAATAACACAATGTCTGCTCTTGTGGGTCCCGACCACCTGGGCGGGGCATTTTGTTGCAGCGGCCCGCCCAGGGGGGCGGGCCCCACACAGGTTTTACGCCTCCCAGCCGGACAGATAGGCCTTCTGGTCCTCTGTGAGGGTGTCGATGGTCAGCCCCATAGCGGCCAGCTTTACCCGGGCGATCTGGTCGTCGATCTCGTCGGGGACGATGTACACCTTCTTTTCCAGTCCCTCCCGGTGCTTGGCCAGCCACTCCAGAGACAGGGCCTGAACGGCGAAGGACATATCCATGATCTCAGCGGGGTGGCCGTTGCCCCCGGCCAGGTTGACCAGCCGGCCCTCGGCCAGCACATTCAGCACCCGGCCGTCGGACAGGCGGAAGCCCTCGATATTCTGGCGGCGGGGGAAGGTCTCGGTGGACATGGCGCGCAGGGCGGCCACGTCCACCTCGCAGTCGAAGTGGCCCGAGTTGCACAGGACGGCGTTGTTCTTCATCACCTTGAAGTGCCGCTCCACGATCACGTCCTTGCAGCCGGTGGCGGTGACGAAAATGTCGCCGATTTTGGCGGCCTCGTCCATAGACATCACCCGGAAATTCTCCATAGTGGCGTCCAGAGCCTTGAAGGGGTCCACCTCGCAGACCACCACGTTGGCCCCCATGCCCTTGGCCCGCATGGCGATGCCCTTGCCGCACCAGCCGTAGCCGGCGACCACCACCGTCTTGCCCGCCACGATCAGGTTGGTGGTGTGCATGATGGCGTCCCAGGTGGACTGGCCGGTGCCGTACTTGTTGTCGTAGTAGTGCTTGGCCTTGGCGTCGTTCACCGCCATCATGGGACAGGGCAGGATGCCCTCCCGCTCCCGGGCGTAGAGGCGGTGGATGCCGGTGGTGGTCTCCTCGCAGCCGCCGATGAGCCGGTCGCCATACTGGGCGCACTTGCCGCCAAGAAGGTTGATGAGGTCGCCGCCGTCGTCCACGATGAGGTGGGGGCGGCACTTCAGGGTCTCGACGAGCAGGTTTTCATACTCCTCCATGCTCACCCCGTGGACGCCGTAAGTATCTACGCCGGAGTCGGCCACGGCGGCGGCCACATCGTCCTGGGTGGACAGGGGGTTGCAGCCGGTGAGGTGGACCTCGGCGCCCCCCTCCCGGAGGACCAGCCCTAAGTTGGCGGTCTTGGCCTCCAGGTGGACGGAGACGGCGATGGTCAGCCCGGCAAAGGGCTTTTCCTTGCGGAACCGCTCCTCAATACCGCTGAGGGCGGGCATAAAGTCCCGCACCCACTGGATTTTCTGGTGGCCCGAGGGGGCCAGGGACATGTCTTTGACAATGCTCATGGTAATCCTCCTAATTTGTGATCCCCTTTACAGCAAGGGGGATTTTTTGTCATTCCTATCTTAGCACATTTTCCTTTCGAGGGAAAGTCAAAAATTTGTTCACACTTTAGCTGTAGACTTTTCCAGTAAAAGCGGGTAGAATAAAGGTTACGAATTTAACCGGAGGAGGGGTCTTTCCTTGAAAACGATTTCCCGCTGGATCTCCAAATTTTGCTACAACCATCCCAATTTCGGCATCCCCAACCTGATGCTGTACATCGCTGTGGGCAATGTGGCCATTGGCTTGATTGACAACTTCAGCGCCTACTCTCTCTCAACCGCTCTGTTCTTCTACCGCCCCGCCATCTTCCAGGGGGAAATCTGGCGGCTTGTCTCCTTTATTTTTGTGCCCATTACCAGCGACTTCGGCATCCTGAACTTTACCGTCCCTGGCACCTCCTTCTTCATGACCGTCCTGTCCGCCTACTTCTACTACTGGATCGGCAGTCTGCTGGAGCGGGAGTGGGGCACCGCCAAATTCAACTGCTTTTTCTTCACCGGCGTGCTGCTCAACATCATCTTCGGCATGGTTGTGGGAATTTCTTCCATTTCCTATGTCAATTTGTCCATGTTCTTTGCCTTCGCCGTCCTTTTCCCCGATATGCAGGTGCTGTTTATGTTTATCCTGCCGGTAAAGGTGAAGTGGCTGGCCTGGATTGACGCCGCCTTTTTCGCCTGGGCGACTTTCAACAACCTGCGGATGGGCCTCTGGCTATTCGCTCTTCTGCCTCTGGTCGCCATCCTGAACTTCTTTGTCTTTTTCTGGGAGGACTTGATGGACGCCCTGGTCCGGGGCAGGGCCCGGACGGCGCACAGGCACTCCGCCCAGACCATTAACTTCAAACGGGCCCAGAAAGAGCTGCGCCAGCGCCGAGGATATCTCCACAAGTGCGCGGTCTGCGGCGTCACCGACCATGACGACCCCAACATGGAGTTCCGCTACTGCTCCAAGTGCAACGGCTACTACTGCTACTGTGCCAGCCACATCAACAACCACACCCATGTCCAGTAAAAAAAGCCCCCTCGGGGGCTTTTTTTGCGTTTATACCGTGTGGAAATCGTATGTCAGGGCCTTCTCCCGTCCGGGCTCCAGGCTCTCACAGAAGGGCTTATCCTCAAATCTTCCGCTCTCATTGTCCCAGGCGGCGCAGCCCTGCCAGGGCTCCAGGCACAGATAGGGCGCCTCCGGCTTGGTCCAGAAGGCCACCATGGGGAATTCATGGAAGTCCAGGCACACCCCGCGGCCGGTCTCCCGGTGGAGCAGGGATACCGTTCCGGAGCGCAGCATGCTGAAAATAACGGTATCCAACTCCCTGAAGGTTTCGTAGTCCAGGGGGAGCACTGTGCTTTCGTTCAGCATGGCCCTGCGGCCGTCGTGGAGAATGATGCCCTCCGGACTGAGCAGGTGGCTGTCCGCGTGCTCGGGTTCCTCAAAGAGCAGCTCATAGTCCTCAAACCTCTCGCCGGCCTGGAGGGGGCAACGGATGGCGGTGTGGCCCCCGATGCAGAAGGGCATGGAGGCGGTTCCGGTGTTTTCCACCGTGAGGGTGGTGGAGAAGCCGTCCTCCAGCAGCCGGTGGGTCACCCTCAGGGCAAAGGGGAAGGGGTAGTGGGCCAGGGTGTCCTCATTCTCACGCAGCTCCAGGGTGACAAAGTCCTCCCCCTGTTCCACGGGGGAAAACTCCATTCCCCGGGCAAAGCCGTGGCGGCCCATCTCATAGGTCTTGCCGCCGATGTCTGTCCGGCCGTCCTTCAAAGCTCCTACGATGGGGAACAGGATGGGGTTCTGACCCGACCAGAAGGCCGGGTCCCCCTGCCAGATATACTCCAGGCCCTCCCCGTCCCGCAGGGAGATCAGCTCCCCGCCCAGGCTCCGGGCCGTGGCACGCAGATCATCTTTTTTCAGCTCGAATGTCATGTCTCCGCCTCCTTATTATGAATATTTGTGCAGGGGCGGGCCGCTGCGCCCGCCCCCGGTTTTGGAAAGCGGGCCGGGACAGAGCCCGGCCCCTGCATTTTAGAATGCAACCTTTAAAAACAGCGCCACGCAGCACAAAATGACGGCGCAGGGGACGTACAGATACCGGCCCACGCTGTACCAGGTCTGCCCCAAAGGCTTTTTCGAACCCCGGTTGATCTCCTCCATCAGTTCGCCCCGCTTCATGACCCAGAACCAGGATACTGCCCCCAGCGTGGCCCCGATGGGGATGATATAGATAGACACAATATCCATCCAGGGGCCCCACTTGAAGATGGGCTCCATATTCAGGCCGATGCCCAGGCAGATGATGCACAGCAGCGCCAGCATGGCCTTCCGGTTCAGCTTGGGGAAGCGGTGGAGCAGGGATTCCCCCACCGCCTCAAACATGTTTTGCAGGGAACTGACCCCGGCGAAGATCATTGCGGTGTACAGGATGATGGCGAACAGCCGGCCTAGGGGGATATCCTGAAGAATCCGGGGCAGGGTGACGAAGAGGAGGGAGGGCCCGGCCCCCACGTCCAGCCCGTAGGCGAAGCAGGCGGGGATGATGACCAGGGCGGCCACCAGGGCGGCAATGGTGTCAAAGAGGGCAGTCTGCTTGGCCAGGGAGACAACATCCTCCTCCGGGCTGAGGTAGGCTCCGTAGACGATCATGCCGCTGCCCGTGATGGACAGGGAGAAAAAGGCCTGGCCCATGGCCCAGATCCACACCATGGGGTTGAGCAGGTCGGCCCACCGGGGAGTAAACATATACTTGTAGCCCTCTGCGGCCCCGGGCAGGAAGGCCACCCGCACCGCCAGGATGAGGAAGATGATGAAGAACAGGGGCATCATCACCTTGTTGGACTTCTCGATGCTCTTGGCCCCTAGAAGAAGGGTGAGCAGGGTGCCCACCACCACAATCACATGGAAGGGGACCACCGAGTGGTCATGAAGGGAGAAGGTCTCGAACCAGGAACCGGGGTCTACATGCATCAGCTCTCCGCCCACCGAGGCGGTGAAGGCCTTGAGTACATAGGCGATGATGACGGCGTAGCCCAAAGCGATGCACATGGACCCGGCCAGGGGCAGCCAGCCCAGGGCGGCCCCCGCCTTTCCCAGTTCCTTTTTCCGGCTGGCCCAGGCCATCTGATAGGAGCCCAGGGTGCCGGTGTGGGCCCGGCGGCCCACGGCGTATTCGGCGGACAGGCCCACCGTTCCGAAAAGCAGGATGAAAAACAGGTAGGCCAGCAGGAAGGCGCCGCCGCCGTTGCTCCCCATTTTGGAGGGGAACCCCCACACATTGGCCATGCCCACGGCGGAGCCCACCGCCGACAGCACAAAGCCCCAGCCGCTGGAAAATTGATGTTTCTTTCTCTCTGCACTCATAATGAATCTCCTCATTTCTCTGCGGCCATCTCCCGGCTGCAGCTTGTTCTCTTGGGCAAGTATAATATAACCTGCACAAAAAGGCAACCATAATTCCTGTCTTCGTGGACTTTTTACCGGCGCGGCAGGGTCACACTATAAAAATTGTAAAAAAATCGGACGATAATACAGATTATTAGTGAAATCGTCTCTTTCAATTTTTCCCCAAAGCGGCTACAATGAAAAGCGGCAAAAGCAATCTGCATGAATTTAGTATAGTGAGGAGCGGTTTTTATGTCTATTCTGGTCTGCGGCGGTGCCGGTTATATCGGCAGCCACACCTGCGTGGAACTCATCCAGGCGGGTTACGACATCGTGGTGGCGGACAACCTGTACAACGCCAGCGAAGAGGCCCTCCACCGGGTGGAGAAAATCGTGGGCAAGTCCATCCCTTTCATCAAGGCCGAGCTGTGCAGTGAGGCCGAGGTGGAGACCCTTTTCGCCCAGCACCCCGGCATCGATGCGGTGATCCACTTCGCCGGGCTGAAGGCCGTGGGCGAGAGCGTGGCCAAGCCCCTGGAGTACTACTCTAACAATCTCATCAGCACACTCTACCTGCTCCAGGCTATGCGCCGCCACGGGGTGAAGAACTTCGTCTTCTCCTCCTCCGCCACGGTGTACGGCGACCCGGCCACCGTCCCCATTCGGGAGGACTTCCCCACCGGCGGCACCACCAATCCCTATGGTACCTCCAAGCTGTTCCAGGAGAAGATCCTCATGGACATCTGCGCCGCCGACCCCCAGCTGAATGTGGCCCTGCTGCGCTACTTCAACCCCATCGGGGCCCATGAGAGCGGCACCATCGGTGAGGACCCCAACGGCATCCCCAACAACCTGGTGCCCTATATCGCCAAGGTGGCGGTGGGCCAGCTGGAGAAGGTCCATGTCTATGGGAACGACTATCCCACCCCCGACGGCACCGGTGTCCGGGATTATATCCACGTGGTGGATCTGGCCAAGGGCCATGTGGCTGCTCTGAAGAAGCTGGATACCAACTGCGGCCTGTTTGTATGCAACCTGGGCACCGGCAAGGGCTACTCCGTGCTGGACGTGGTCCATGCCTATGAGAAGGCCTGCGGCCACGCGCTGCCCTATGTCATCGAGGCCCGCCGCCCCGGCGACATCGCCGCCTGCTACGCCGACCCCGCCAAGGCCCGGGACGAGCTGGGCTGGGAGGCCCAGCTGGGCATTGAGGAGATGTGCGCCTCCTCCTGGAAGTGGCAGTCCTCCAATCCCAACGGTTATAAAGGTTAAGGAGGAAGCAGAACTGTGAACAAGCCTGTTTTGGTCATCATGGCCGCCGGCATGGGCAGCCGGTACGGCGGCCTGAAGCAGCTGGACCCGGTGGGAAACCACGGCCAGCTCATCATCGACTACTCCATCTTTGACGCCCGCCGCGCGGGGTTTGAGACGGTGGTGTTTGTCATCAAGCCCGAGATCGAGGCCGATTTCAAGGAGGCCATTGGCGACCGGGTGTCAAAGGTGATGGACGTGAAGTACGCCTATCAGCTCAAGGAGGACCTGCCCGAGGGGTATTCTGTCCCCGCCGGCCGGACCAAGCCCTGGGGCACCGCCCACGCCGCCCTGGCCGCCCGGAACATCGTAGACGGGCCCTTTGCCATTATCAACGCCGACGACTACTACGGCCCCGAGGCCTATCAGGAGATTTACAACTACCTGTCCGCCCACGCCGACGGGGATGTGTATGAGTATGTCATGGTAGGCTATCTGCTGAAAAATACCGTCACCGAGAACGGCACCGTGGCCCGAGGGGTGTGCGAGGAGACGGAGGATCACTACCTTACCCAGGTCACCGAGCGTACCAAGATCGAGAAGGGAGAGCCCCCCCGGTACACCGAGGACGACGGCAAGACCTGGACCGACCTGCCCGGCAGCACCATCGTGTCCATGAACATGTGGGGTTTCACCCGCAGCTTTTTGGATGAGGCCCTGGCCCGGTTCCCCGCCTTCCTGGACAAGGCCCTGGCCGAGAACCCGGAGAAGGGGGAATACTTCCTGCCCACCGTGGTCAGCCAGCTCATTGACGAGGGCAAGGCCCGGGTGAAGGTGCTGCGCAGCGAGGACAAGTGGTACGGCGTCACCTACCGTGAGGACAAGCCCGCCGTCACCGCCGCCATTGCGGAGAAGACGGCCGCCGGGCTCTACCCCGACCAGCTTTGGGAGGTGAAGTGATGGTCCCGGCAGAACAGACCCTTTCGGAGGTGCTGGAGGCCTTTGACTTCGGCGCGCCTGTGGTAGGGGCCATCCGCTACGGCTGCGGCCACATCAACGACACCTTTGTGGTCCACACCCAGCCAGAGAATTGCTGCTGCCGCCGCTTTATCCTCCAGCGGATGAGCGCCGCCGCCTTCAAGCACCCGGACCAGCTGATGGAGAATATCATCGGTGTCACCCAGTTCCTGGGCCGGGAGATCGAAAAGCACGGCGGCGACCGCAGCCGGGAGGCCATGGAGGTCGTCCGGCCCAAGAGCGGCGCCGATTTCTACACCGACAGCCAGGGTGGGGCCTGGCGGCTGTACCCCTTTGTGGAGGGAACCGTCTGCCACCAGACGGCGGACACCCCGGAGCTGTTCGCCGCCTCCGGGCGGGCCTTTGGCCGGTTCCAGCAGCTTTTAAAGGACTACCCCGCCGACACCCTGTATGAGACCATCCCCCGCTTCCACGACACCGAGGACCGGCTGGCCAAGTTCAAGGCCGCCGTGGCGGCGGACAAGCTGGGCCGGGTCAAGGACTGCCAGCCGGAGATCGACTTCGTTCTCTCCCGGGAGGCGGACTGCTCTGTGGCCCTGAACGCCCTGCGGGCGGGGAAGCTCCCCCTGCGGGTCACCCACAACGACACCAAGCTGAACAACGTCCTGATGGACGAGGCCACCGGCGAGGGCATCTGCATCATCGATCTGGACACTGTAATGCCCGGCCTGGTACTCTACGACTTCGGCGACTCCATCCGCTTCGGGGCCAACCACTCCGCCGAGGACGAGACCGACCTGTCCAAGGTCAATCTGGACGTGGACCTGTTCGCCGCATACACCGCCGCCTTTTTGGAGGGAACCGGCGGCTCCCTCACCGACACAGAGATCGAGTACCTCCCCTGGGGGGCCAAGCTGATGACGCTGGAGTGCGGGATGCGCTTCCTCACCGACCACCTGGAGGGGGACACCTACTTCCACATCAGCCGGGAGGGACAGAACCTGGACCGCTGCCGCACCCAGTTCAAGCTGGTGGCCGATATGGAGGCGCGTTGGGGCGAATTGGAGGCCATTGTAAACCAGTACCGCAAGTAATTGAATCAAGTGCATGGGGGTACCCCCATGCTGTCTTCGGTCCGGATGGACCGGAGACAGAGTATCTTCACAGTGGGAGGTGTTGGTGTGAATACCCTGTTTGATGAGGAGCAGCTGCGCAAGCTGATTGCCAACCTGAAAATCCTCACTGGGCTGCCCGCCAACATTCTGGACCCGGAGGGCAGAGACATCAATCTGTTTCGGGGGCACCCTCCCTTCTGCCGGGCTGTCAACGACCTGCCCGAGGGGCACGAGCGCTGTGTCAACTGCGACATGTGGAAAATCCGCAACTATACCGCGGAGAAGGGCTTCCAGTTTTACCGCTGCCATCTGGGCATCTGCGAGGCGGTCATGCCTCTCTACGACAGCAAGACCCCCCTGGCCTACCTGGCGGTGGGCTGTTACCTGGACGACTCCCCCATTGAGGAGCAGTGGGCCCGCACCCGCTCCCGTTTGGACTGGTGGCCCGCCGGCCCTGACGCCCTGAAGGACGCGTTCTTTCAGTTCCGTCAGTGTTCCCAGGAGGAAGTCCGGGCCTATACCGAGACGCTGGAGGCCCTGTCCGCCTATATCCGCCTCAAAGGTATGATCCGAGCCACCGAGCAGACCGACCTCCAGAAGCTGGAGCTGTACCTGGACCAGCACTATATGGAGAAGCTGTCCCTGGCCTCCATCTCCAAGGAGATGCACATCGGCCGCACCAAGCTGTGTACTCTGGCCAAGGAGCTGTCCGGCGGGCAGACCCTGTCCCACCTGATCGCCCAGCGGAGGATCAGCGCGGCCAAACGGCTGCTGGCCCAGAGCGGCCTGCCCATATCCGCTGTGGCCGAGGCGGTGGGCATCAGCGACTACAACTACTTTTCCAAGGTGTTCCGGTCCATGACGGGCACCACCCCCAGCGCATTCCGGAAGCAATACCGGGGCTGAGAGCCCGGCACAATATAAGATGGTCCGTACTCGCTGGCAGTGTGTTTGGGGTAAAATATAGTCTTTGCCTAAAATCGTACGAACTTTCACTGTTCGTACGATTTTCCTATATTCTGTACTATAAGCTCTATAATTCACAGAATAAACAAGTATAATTGAAATCAGTATGACACATTTGTGAAATATTCCGATGTGTCATTTTCCCGCAAAGTCAAAATCAACAAAGAAGGAGAATGAAAATGAAGAAGATTCTTGCAGCCTTGCTTGCCACCGCGATGAGCCTTTCCCTGGTTGCCTGCGGCGGCACCCCCAGCACCCCCAGTTCCGGCTCCGGCTCTGGCTCCGGCACCCCCGATCCCGCCCCCTCCGGCGACAAGATCGCCATCAATGTGATTGCCGCCGAGTACGGCAAGCAGACCAAGGACTGGTGGGCCGGCTTCCAGAACGACTTTAACGCCGCCAACGAGGGCATCGACCTGAAGGTGGAAGTGGTCTCTTGGAACGACATTTACACCGTGGTCAACACCCGCGTCTCCAACAACGCCGCCCCCGACATCCTGAACATCGACACCTTCGCCGATTACGTGGGCGATGACCTGCTCCGGCCCATCAAGGACTTTGTCTCTGACGAGACCTATGCCAAGTTCTATCCCGCCTTCATTGAGCAGTCCAACATCGACGGCACCATCTGGGCCATCCCCGACCTGGCCTCCGCCCGGGCCATGTACTACAACAAGGACATTCTGGAGGCCGCCGGCGTGGATAAGGTCCCCACCACCTGGGCTGAGCTGAGAGCCGCCTGTGAGGCCATCAAGGCCAACGCCCCCGATGTCTACCCCTGGGGCGTGGACATGACCACCGATGAGGGCCAGGCCTGCTTCGCCTACTACTCCTGGACCAACGGCGGCGACTTCACCGACGCCTCCGGCAGCTGGACCCTGAACAGCGCCGAGAACGTGGAAGCTGTTGAGTACATCGTCGGCCTGGTCAAGGACGGCCTGACCAATTCCGACCCCGCCACCCAGACCCGCTACAACCTCCAGGAGCTGTTTGCCGCCGGCAAGCTGGCCATGATGATCGGCCCCAACCAGATCTCCTCCTACGTTGCCAGCTCTGAGAATCCCATCAGCTTCGGCATTGCCTCCATCCCCGCCAACGAGGGCAAGAGCACCTCCTCCGTGGGCGTTATGGACCGGTTCATGGTGTTTGATAATGAGGACACCGACGACAAAGTCGAGGCCATCAAGACCTTCTTCGACTTCTTCTATGACGACACCCGTTACTCCGACTGGGTCATCATGGAGGACTTCCTGCCCGCCACCAGCACCGGCGGCAAGATCATGGCCGACGCCAACCCCGATGCCGCCAGCTGGATCGAGATCGTTGGCTCCGCCAAGTTCTATCCCACCGCCCAGGCCAAGTGGGCCGACGTGAAGCAGGGTGTGATCGACGTGGAGCAGCAGGCCCTCCTGGGCGGCAACGTCAAGGAGCTGCTGGACGCCCTCCAGGCCAAGATCGCCGGCTGAGTTTCCTCAGCACTGAACTGAAACCGCACAAAACCGCGGGGGCCGGGCCAAGACGGCCCGGCCCCCCCGGCATCTTCCAGCCGTTTTTCAAGGGCAGAACCCGCTCCGCTTTTGAAAAACGGCCGGAAGGCGCCCATAAAATGACAGGAGGTGTCTCCGTGAGTACAAAAACCCCCGCAGCCCCCGCGGGCCAGCAGGCCCAGCAAAGCAGCCCCCGCCTGCCCAACCCCGGAACCAAGCGGTTCTTCCGCACCATTGAGCCCTACATCTGGATCGCCCCCAGCATCATCCTGATGGCCATTTTTATCGTAACTCCCATCATCAAGGTATTCCAGCTGTCCATAAACAAGGTGACCCGGGCGGGCAAGCTGAAGGGCTTCAATAACTTTGAAAACTTCACCAATGTCATGAAAGACCCCGCGTTTTCTCTTGTGCTGAAAAATACCATCCTCTGGACGGTGGCCGTGGTGGTCATCTCCACCCTTCTGGGCTTCATCCTGGCCCTCCTGCTGAACAACCAGTTCAAGGGCCGAAAGGTGGCCCGGGCCATCGTGGTGTTCCCCTGGGCCACCACCCTGGTCATCCAGGCCAGCGCCTGGAAGTTCATTGTCGACACCGACTACGGCACCCTGAACACCCTGCTGATGGAGCTGAAGCTCATCAGCGCCCCCATAAACTGGACCTCCAGCCCCACCGCATGGTTTGCCTGGGAGATTGCCTGCGGCATCTTCGTCACCATCCCCTTCGTCTGCTTCTGCGTGCTGTCCGGCCTGCAGAGCATCGACAACTCCTACTATGAGGCCGCCACCGTGGACGGCGCGGGCTACTTCCAAAAGCTGTTCAGTATCACCCTGCCTCTGGTTAAGTCCTCCCTGACGGTGTCCACCGTGCTGAACATCATCTACGTGTTCAACTCCTTCCCCATCATCTGGACCATGACCAAAGGCGACCCCGCCAACCACACCGACACCCTGGTCACCTATCTGTATAAGCTGGCCTTCTACAACGGCAAGCAGGGCGAGGCCTCCGCTGTGTCGGTCATCGGCTTCCTGATTCTGCTGGTGTGCGCCAGCGTCTACATGATCTACACTCTGCGGAAAGGAGATGAGGACCTGTGACCCAAACTGCGAAAAAGCCTGTCTCCATAAAAAAGACCATCCTGCGCCTGCTGCTCTACTTTGTGGTGCTGGACGTGTGCATCATTACCCTGTACCCCTATTTTGCCATGCTGTGCACCGCGCTGAAAAGCCGGGAGGAGATCTTCTCCGGCGGCACCGTCCTGCCCATCACCGCCATTTGGTCCAACTTCATCGACATCTGGAGCCGGGCCCCCATGGCCAGGTACATGCTCAACTCCGTCATGATCGCCGGCGGCTCCACCATCATCGCCATGCTGTGCGGCATCCCCGCCGCCTACGCCCTGGCCCGGATGAAGTTCAAGGGGCAGACCGCCTTTCTGGGTTTTGTCATTGTCTCCCAGATGTTCGCCCCGGTGGTGCTGCTTATCGGCATCTACCAGGTGATGCAGACCCTGAACCTGACCAACAGTATCCTGGGCCTTGTCTTTATCAACGCCGCCTTCAATCAGGCCTTTACCATCTGGCTGCTCCGGGGCACCTTTATGGGCATCTCGGCGGATATGGAACAGGCCGCCACCATCGACGGCTGCAACCGCATCCAGTCCATGATGAAGGTCCTCCTTCCGGTGGCCGCCCCCGGCATCGTCACCACCCTGATCTTCATCTTCATCAACGCCTGGAACGAGTACACGGTGGCCCTGTGCCTAATTCAGGATGACCTGCTCAAGCCCCTCACCGTGGGCATCAACACCTTTAATGGCTACAACATCATCGAGTGGCAGTATCTCTTTGCCGCCTCTATCTTTGCCATCATCCCGGTGGTCATCCTGTTTATGTGTATCGAGAAGAACCTGGTCAGCGGACTGGCTTCCGGCGGCGTGAAGGGATAATATATTTGCGCGGACCGCGCAAATAAAGGGATTGCAAATTTCTAAAATCTATACTATAATAACAGAAAAGGAGTCGTGTGTTATGAGAATCTTCCGCGAAAAGGACTACGATGCCATGAGCCGGCGCGCCGCCGTAATCATCGCCGGGGAGATTACCCACAACCCCGCCTGTGTGCTTGGCCTGGCCACTGGCTCCACCCCTGAAGGTGCCTATAAATACCTGGTGGACTGGCATCGGCAGAAGCTTGTCAGCTTCCGGAATGTGCGGTCCGTCAACCTGGACGAGTACGTGGGCCTGGCCCCCGACCACGATCAGAGTTACCGCTATTTCATGCAGAGCAACCTATTCGACCATGTGGACATCATCCCGGAGCACACCCAGGTGCCCGACGGGCTGACCCAGGACCCCAAGGCTTTCTGCGACGAGTATGACGCCTATATCCGCTCCCTGGGCTATGTGGATATGCAGCTGCTGGGCATCGGCCGCAACGGCCACATCGGCTTCAACGAGCCGGGAGACTGCTTTGTCAAGGAAACCCACGTGGTGGACCTGGCTGAGAGCACCATTGATGCCAACGCCCGCTTCTTCGCCAGCCGGGACGACGTGCCCAAGCAGGCGATCAGTATGGGTATGGGGGCCATTATGGGGGCCAAAAAGGTGCTGCTGTGCGCCAGCGGCGAGGAGAAGGCGGAGGCCATCTACAACTCTGTCTGCGGGCCCATCACGCCCAAGTGCCCCGGCTCCATCCTCCAGCTGCACAAGAATGTGGTGCTGGTGGCTGACGAGGCCGCCTTGTGTAAACTGATTGCCGCCGGGGTGATCGCATGAGAATCACCGGCGGTCAGGTCTTCGACCTGGAACGGGGCTTCTCTCTGCGGGATATCTGCACCAACGGCGCGCTGATTGCCGAGGCCAGCGGAGATGACGCAGTTCTGGACGCTTCCGGTTGCTATGTTATCCCCGGCTTGGTGGATGTCCATTTCCACGGCTGCATGGGAGAGGATTTTTCCGATGCCACCCCTGATGGGCTGCAAAAAATTGCCGATTTTGAGCTGTCTCAGGGCGTAACTTATATCTGTCCCGCTGGCATGACCCTCCCGGAGGACCAGCTGACGGCTATCTGCAAAAACACCGCCGTCCACCGGAAGAAAAACGCCGGGGGCGCGGAGGTGGTGGGCGCCCATCTGGAGGGACCCTTCCTGTGTATGGCCAAAAAGGGCGCCCAGAACGGGGAGTATCTCCACGACCCGGATGCCGGTATGCTTAAACGGCTCCAGGCGGCGGCGGAGGGCTGCGTCAAGCTGGTCACCCTGGCCCCGGAGCAGCCCGGCTCCGTTGAGTTTATCCGGGCGGCGGTGGAGATGGGTATCCACGTCTCCGTGGGCCACACCACGGCCAATTATGACACGGCCAGGGCGGCCTTCCAGGCGGGGGCGGACCACGCCACCCACCTGTTCAATGCTATGCCCCCCTTTGCCCACCGGGACCCCGGCGTGATCGGCGCGGCATTTGACATCCCCAGTGTCCAGCCTGAGCTGATCTGCGACGGCATCCATGTCCACCCCGGCGCCATCCGGGCCGCCTTCCGGCTCTTTGGAAAGGAGCGAATGATTATCATCTCCGACTCCCTCCGGGCCACCGGAATGCCCGACGGGGAGTACCCCTTCGGCGGGCAGATGATCGAGGTCCACGGCAACCGGGCCACCATGCTGGGCCACCCGGAGACCCTGGCCGGTTCGGTCACCAGCCTGATGGGCTGTCTGTGCCAGGCGGTTTCTTTCGGCATCCCCGTGGCCGACGCTGTCCGGGCCTGCACCTACAACCCCGCAAAATCCATCGGCATCGAGGACCGGGTGGGCACCCTGGATGCGGGCAAGGAGGCCAGCATCGTCCTGCTGGATGAAAAGAACCTGTCCATTAAGGCAATTATCTTTAAGGGGCAGAAGATGTAACATTGTGTAGGGGGCGGCCTCTGCGCCGCCCCGCCGAAAATGGCATCCCCCAAACGGGGCGGCACGGAGGCCGCCCCCTGCGACCAATGGGCCGCCGAGGGCGGCGGCCCCTACGGACCGTTGGAACGGGCGGGTCCGCCCGCCTTTCCAAATATAATCCAAGGGTCGGGGTGCTACTCCATCACTATAGCCCCCGGCACCAAAACAAAAGGAGGAAAAAACCGCTGCGGCTTGCGGTGCGGCAGTGTGGAGACCTGTCGTAACGTTTTGGGAGTTTCGCTCTCCCAAAATGAGATGGAACCGGCGGAGGCCGCTACATCAAAGCCGAACGCAATGGCAACTCTCAATCTGAAGGGCATCACCAAAATCTATCCCCACAGCGGCGGGCAGAAGAAGTCCAAGAAGAAGGGCGAGCCCGAGAAGAAGACCAACCTGCAGGTTACGGAGCAGGGCGTCGTCGCCGTTCAGCAGTTCAACCTGGACATCGCCGACAAGGAGTTCATCGTGCTGGTAGGTCCCTCTGGCTGCGGCAAGTCCACCACCCTGCGGATGGTGGCCGGCCTGGAGGAAATCTCCGGCGGTGAGCTGTACATCGACGGTAAGCTGGTCAACGACGTGGAGCCCAAGAACCGCGACATCGCCATGGTGTTCCAGAGCTACGCCCTGTATCCCCACATGACGGTGTACGAAAACATGGCCTTCCCCCTGAAGCTGCGCAAGATGGACAAGGATGAGATCGACCGCAGGGTGAAGGAGGCCGCCGAGATTCTGGACATCACCCAGTACCTGGACCGCAAGCCCAAGGCTCTGTCCGGCGGCCAGCGGCAGCGCGTGGCCATCGGCCGTGCCATCGTCCGCGAGCCCAAGGTGCTGCTGATGGATGAGCCCCTGTCCAACCTGGACGCCAAGCTGCGTAACCAGATGCGGGCAGAGATCATCAAGCTGCGCCAGAAGATCAACACCACCTTCATCTACGTGACCCACGACCAGACCGAGGCCATGACCTTGGGCGACCGGATCGTCATCATGAAGGACGGCTTCATCCAGCAGATCGGCACCCCCCAGGAGGTCTTCGACCATCCCGCCAACATCTTTGTGGCCGGCTTTATCGGCATGCCGCAGATGAACTTCTTCAACGCCAAGCTGCTCAACGAGGGCGGGAAGTATTCCGTCTCCGTGGGCGGCTGCAAGGTGGAGCTGTCCGATGAGAAGCAGAAGAACCTGTCTGCCCACGGTGTGGCTGCCCAGGACATCACGCTGGGTGTCCGTCCCAGCCACATGGTGCTGGCCAAGGAGGCGGGCAACACCCTCACCGCCACCGTCGAGGTGTCGGAGATGATGGGCGCCGAGGTCCACTTCCACGCCAACGCCGAGGGCAAGGACGTGGTCGTGATCGTGCCCACCATGAACGCCGAGGGCGAGCACATCGACTCCTTCCACGCCGGGGATAAGCTGAACCTGACCTTCAGCGGCAATGTGTGCCACGTCTTTGCCAAGGACGGTAAAAACTTGGAATTCTAAGCTTCCTCCCAAACATGACCGGCCCCGCCTTTGATGGAAAGGCGGGGCCGGTTTTTTAGTCTACGCCCAGCTGGGTCCACAGGGCGTTGTACAGATTGAGGGTGGCGGCGGGCAGGTTGTGATAGGGCTCACAGCGGGCCAAAACCTCGTCCGGGGCCACCATGATCTCGTAGATCTCAGGGTCCAGCTCCTCCTCATACAGCTCCTGGTAGTAGGCGGGGTATCGCTCCAGGGCCTCCCGGTTGGGGGAGGCGTAGCCGATGTAGTCCATATTGGCCAGGCTGGCGTCGGTGGAGGCGATGAAGTCCATCCACATATGGCCCTCCCTCCGGTGGGGGGCATCCTTAATCATCAGCATGGAGTCCACAAACCAGTTGGAGCCCTCCTTGGGGATGACGAAGGCCAGGTCCTCGTTGTTTTCCAGCATGGAGATATAGTCGCCGGCGTAGTAGGTGGCGATGGCGGCATTATTGCCCTCCATTTTCTGGAATACCTCATCGGACACCCGTCCCTGGAACACCTTCCGGCGGCTGGCATCGGCCACCAGCTCATACGCCTCCCGGATCTGAGCCTCATCGGTGGTATTCACCGAATAGCCCAGATAGAACAGCGCCTCGGCCAGAGCGTCCCGGGAGTTGTTGATGAGCAGCACGTCCCCGGCGTACCTGTCGTCGTACAGGGCGCTCCAGCTGTCGATCTCCTCCTCCACCATGGCGGTATTGTAGATGATGCCCAAGGTACCCCAGGTGTAGGGGACGGTGTACTCACTGGCGGGGTCGAAGTCCAGATGCAGAAAGCGCTCGTCCATCAGGGAAAAATTGGGGATCAGGCTGTAGTCCAGCTTTTCCACCATGTCCTCCTGGATAAAGCGGCCCGCCATGTAGTCGGAGCAGACCACCACGTCGTAGTCCGCGCCGCCGCTCTTCAGCAGGGAGTACAGGGCCTCGTTGCTCTCGGCGGTCTGGTAATTCACCCGGATACCGGTGGCGTCCTCAAATTGATCTATCAAGCTCTCGTCGATATACTCCCCCATGCTGCACACGTTGACCACCGGCCGGGAGCCGGTCTCATGGGCCAGCACCGTCACGGTACACACGAAGGCGCAGGCCAGCACTGCCGCCGCCCCCCGGCGGACCCACCTGTAGCGGGGCTCCCCTGCCTTCTGTCCCAGCCGCTCCAGGGCAGAGGGCCTGCGGGCCGCGTTCAGACGGTTCCGGGCTTCCTGGCGGACCTCTTTCAGGTTGGACAGCACCAGCAGTACCAGCACCGACAGGAACAGCAGGGTGGAAACCGCGTTAATTTCCGGGGTGACTCGCTTCTTGGTCATGCCATAGATGGCCATGGCCAGGGTGGAGCTGGCCGACCCGGCGGTAAAGTAGGAGATAATGAAGTCGTCAATGGACATGGTGAAGGAGATGAGAGCTCCAGAGACGATGCCCGGCTTGATCTCAGGAAGCATCACCTTCCAGAAGGCCTGCATCCAGGTGCAGCCCAGGTCCTGGGCGGCATCCATCAGGTTGCGGTCCATCTGCCGCAGCTTGGGAGCCACGTTGAGGATGACATAGGGGATGTTAAAGGCCACGTGGGCCAGCAGCAGGGTGGTAAAGCCCAGCACCAGCCGCTCGGGCAGCACCACCGCGCTTTGGATGGAGTTGAACCACTTCGCAAAGGTCCCCCACCCCTGGAAGAAGGCCACGAAAAACAGGCACATGGACACGCCGGTGACGATGTCGGCGTTGACCATGGGGATGTTGTTCACGGTGAGCAGGGCCTCCCGCCGTTTGCGGCCCAGGCTGTACAGCCCAATGGCGGCGAAGGTGCCGGCGGCGGTGGCGATGGCGGTGGCCAGCAGAGAGACCAGCAGGGTGGTGTAGACGCTGGACATAATCAGCCGGTTCTGGAACAGCTTGGCGTACCAGTGGAGGGAAAAGCCCTTCCACACGGCACTGGAGTCTCCAGCGTTGAAGGAGAAGATAATCAGCAGGACAATGGGGGCGTAAAGAAAGAGAAAGGTCAGCCCGATTAACAGGCGGCTGCCGGCGCGATTTTGCTTTTTCACAGCATCACCGCCTCCTCTTCACCCTCGCCGAAGCGGTTCATCACAAACATGCACACCACCACGATGACCATCATCACCATGGAGATGGCCGCCCCCAGGTGGGGGTCGTAGGCTCCGCCCAGGAATTGCTGTTCAATCAGGTCGCCCAGCATGATCTGAGTGCCTCCCCCCAGCAGCCGGGAGATGGCAAAGGTGGACACCGAGGGGACAAACACCATGGTCACCCCGGACAGCACCCCGGGCAGGGAGAGGGGCAGGATCACCTTCCGGAAGACTCCGGCGGAGTTGGCCCCCAGGTCCCGGGCGGCCTCCAGCAGGCTGCCGTCCAGCTTGACAATCACCGAGTAGATGGGCAGGATCATGAAGGGCAGGTAGTTGTACACCATACCCAGCACCACCGCCCCGGAGGTGCCGATCATGGGGATATGGTCCACCCCCATCACCTTCAGCAGGCCAATGGCTTTGAAGAACTGATTGAGCAGTCCGTTGTTCTCCAGGATGGACATCCAGGAGTAGGTCCGCAGGA
The DNA here is from genome assembly GCA_910578735.1 of uncultured Oscillospiraceae bacterium. GTDB lineage: Bacteria > Bacillota > Clostridia > Oscillospirales > Oscillospiraceae > Lawsonibacter. Next base: position 24,018 of record CAJTSQ010000012.1, on the reverse strand, counting down.
GGAAATTCATCCACATAGGCAGCATAATCAGGGCCATGGCCACCCGCTGGAAGCCGGGGCCCTCGTGGGCCATCCAGTAGGACACCGGGTAGCCGATAAGCAGGCACACCAGGGTAGCGACAATAGCCAGGCGGAAGGAGCGGAGGAAGACGGAGGTGTAGGTCCCCATCTCGGAGAAATTTTCCAGCGTCCCCTGGAACTCCGCCGTGGTAAAGGCGTAGACCACCATAATCAGGATGGGGATAACCACCATCAGCGCCATCCACACCACATAGGGGACGGCGAACCAGGAGAGCTTATTCTTCATCCCCGCTCTCCTCCTCCTGGCCGGCGCCGCTGATTTCCTCGTACTCCTCGGAGTAGGAGGAGTAATCGCCGAACATGCCGGAGTACTCGCTCTTCTTCATCACATGGATACCGTCAGGGTCGATCTTGATGCCGATGCGGCTGCCCACAGGGGACAGGTCGGTGGTCTGGATCAGCCACTTGAAGCCATAGAAGTCCACGATAATATCATACTGCATCCCCTTGAAGGTGACGGAGGTGACGGTGCCCTTCAGCTGGCCCTGGTCCTCAGGGACAATGTCCACGTCCTCAGGACGGATGACCACGTCCACCGCCTCGTCCTTTTCAAAGCCGCCGTCCAGACACTGGAACCTCCGGTTGAAGATCTCCACCACCCCGTCGGCGCGCATGATGCCGTCGATGATGTTGGACTCCCCGATGAAGTCGGCCACGAAGGCGTTGCGGGGCTCGTTGTAGATGTCCTCGGGGGAGCCGATCTGCTGGATGCGGCCGGAATCCATCACCACCACCGTGTCGGACATGGCCAGGGCCTCCTCCTGGTCGTGGGTGACATAGACGAAGGTGATCTCCATGGCCTTCTGGATGCGCTTGAGCTCGTTCTGCATGTCCTTGCGCAGTTTCAGGTCCAGCGCTCCCAGGGGCTCGTCCAGCAGCAGCACCTTGGGCCGGTTCACCAGCGCCCGGGCGATGGCCACCCGCTGCTGCTGGCCGCCGGACAGCTGGGTGGTCCGCCGTCTCTCAAAGCCCCGCAGGTTGACCACCTCCAGCATTTCCGTCACCCGCCGGTCGATCTCCTCCTCGGACAGCTTCACCTTGCCCCCCTTTGCGTCCGCCTTGGGGATGCGCAGGCCGAAGGCGATGTTCTCATACACGTTCAGGTGCGGGAACAGGGCGTATTTCTGGAACACCGTGTTGATGGTCCGTTTGTGGGGCGGGACAGCATTAATCCTCACCCCGTCGAACAAAACATCTCCAGAGGTGGGCGTCTGAAAACCACCGATGATTCTGAGCGTGGTGGTCTTGCCGCACCCACTGGGTCCGAGCAGCGTGAGGAATTCCTTATCCTTGATGCTTAAATTGATTTTGTCGAGTACGATATCCTCGTCGAACGCCATAACGCAGTCGGTCAGGCGGATCAACTCCTTGGACATGTATCCTCCCCCATTTCTGATTGTTTTCTTTGTCAGCTCCCTCGATTTATTCACCGGGCGGGCCCGCCGTCCAGGGGGGACGTCGGGCGCGTTGACCGGCTTTCACGGATAGCGAGATACACTATAGCGGGTTATCTCCAAAATGTCAATGATTTTTGACAAAATTCTTAGCGGGTTTTCCCACATACGAAAACGGCCAGAAGTGTCCTTTCCGCAGATTTTATGTAGGGGCGGCCTATGGCCGCTCGTTTCTAATTGACAAAAGTATCCCTCTCTGCGGGCGGCCACAGGCCGCCCCTACAGCACTACAAACCGCCCCTCCGGGTAGGCCCCCTCCCAAGCGCAGGGCAGGCGCCCCTGCTCATAGACCCGCAATACAGCGGTGAAAAAGCCGTCTAACCCCATCAGGTGCTCCACACAGGCCCAGGACAGGTCCCGTTTCACAAAATCCATCCACTCCCGCTCCAGGCCGCTCTCCTCCTCCAGCGACATCCGCTGGACGAAGGCGCACCAGCTCTGCCACAGCCTGTCCCCTACAGAGGCGGAGACGGCCTCAAACACGCGGTCGATCTCATCGTCCCCCAGGCACTCCTGGGCCAGCTCCTCCAGGCGGCAGGTCTCCGGCTCCCACACTGCCATCATCTCTCCGTTCCAGTTGTCCCAGGCCTGAAACAGGGAGGGCTCCACCCGGTAGTCCTGACTGGGCTCCCCGCAGCGGGCCAACAGAGGGAGTCCAGCTAAGTATTCTAAAAAGTAGTACATCCGTTTTTATATCTGTCCTGTTCGATCAGAATTTTCAGCGCCTCCACCCCGGCGGTGATGGCCGCCTCGGTGTTGTGGCTCTCCTTCTGGTCCAAACCGGCCTTCTCCCGCTCCTGGTTCCAGATGACGTGGAACACCGACCCGCACCGCACCCGGCGGGCGGTGGCCACGGCGAAAAGGGCGGCGGACTCCATCTCGGAGGCCAGCACCCCCAGGCGCTTCCAGGCCTCCCACTTCTGCTCCAGCTCATAGCTCACCGGCATCCGGGCCGGGGAGTGCTGGCCGTAGAAGGAGTCCTTGCACTGGACCACCCCGGCGTGCCAGGGGTAGCCCAGATTTTTACAGGCTTCCACCAGGGCGGAGGTCACCGTGAAGTCAGGGACAGCGGGCCACTCGATGGGGGCGTACTCCCGGCTGGTGCCCTCCATGCGCACCGCCCCGGTGGCCACCACCACGTCGCCGCTCTGGACGGACAGGTCAATCCCCCCGCAGGTGCCCACCCGGATAAAGGTGTGGACGCCGATGTTGGCCAACTCCTCCATGGCGATGGCGGCGGAGGGGCCCCCAATCCCGGTGGATACCACGCTCACCCGCTCCCCCAGCAGAGTGCCGGTATAGGTGACATACTCCCGGTTGGTACGCACGTGGACCGGGCTGTCAAAGTGCCGGGCGATGGCCTCGCACCGGCCCGGATCGCCGGGAAGGATGCAGTATCCGCCTGCCTCTCCCTGGACACACTGGATGTGAAATTGTCGCTGTCTTGTCTGTTCATTCATAAGTGATCCCTCCGACGCATTGATTTCTGTGCTATTTTACCATAATTGCCCCCTGCTTTCAAGGCTGTTTTTGTATTATGTCTTGACCTTAGCGCGGTTTCGTCCTATAATATAGGGGTAAAGAATGGAGTTAACTCTGTTTTGAGCCCCGAAAGGAGGCCCTGCCCTTTGAAACGCTTTTTAATTTTCCCCTGCGTACTGTGTCTGATTATTGGATTGCTGACCGGTATTCTGCTGCCCATCGACCTGCGGGAAGACAGCATTCCTCCCACCCTTGGCAGCACGCCCGGCAATCTCACTGCGCCGTCCAATCTCCTGCCGTCGGAGAGCAGCGGGAGCACCTCCTCCGCCGCCGCCCCCCTGGACGTGGAGGACAATTTCCCCCTGCTGGGCACCGCCTGCGCCGTTAACCGTTGCCTTCAGCAGCAGGACTGGACCACCCTGTCCGCCTATGTCCACCCCGAACAGGGGGTCACCTTTACCCCCTACTCCACGGTGGACCCGGAGTCCGACCTCACCTTCACGGCCGACCAGATCAATGGCATGGCTCAGGACCAGACGGTCTACACCTGGGGCTTTGAGGACGGCCGGGGCGACCCCATCCAGATGACCATGGTCCAGTATTTTGCCCGGTATGTCTATGGCAGCGACTACACCCAGGCTCAGGAGATCGGGGTGGACCGCATTATGACCGGAGGCAACGCGCTGGAGAACCTGCCGGAGGCCTACCCCGGCTGCCGCTTTGTGGACTTTACCATCCCCAGCGCTGACCCGGTGAACGACGGGCTGGACTGGTCCTCCCTCAAGCTGGTGTTCCAGGCCTGGGAGGAGCGGTGGTGCCTGGTGGGAATCGTCCACGGGGAGTGGACCATCTAAATCGTTTGCCTGCGGGGCCGCCCCTGGGCGGCCCCTGTTGCTCACGCTATTGGAAAGGATTATATCACCATGAACATTATCATCGCGGGCAGCGGCAAGGTGGGGTTTACCCTGGCCGAGCAGCTGGTCAAAGAAGAACATGACGTCACCATTGTGGACACCGACGGGGAGGCCCTCCGGCGGGCCAGCGACCAGCTGGACATTATGGCTATACAGGGTAACGGCGTTTCCGCCGCCACCCTTCGGGAGGCCGGGGCCGGCAGCGCCGACCTGCTGGTGGCCGCGACCAACTCCGACGAGGTGAATATGGTGTGCTGCCTCACCGCCAAGGACCTGGGCACAGGGCACACCATCGCCCGCATCCGCAACCAGGAGTACACCAGCAGCGTGGCCGACCTGCGGCGGAATCTGAAAATCGACATGGCCATCAACCCGGAAAATACCACCGCGGTGGAAATCTCCCGGCTGCTGCGCTTTCCCTCCGCCGCCAACATCGAGACCTTCTGCCGGGGCCGGGTGGAGCTTATGGGGTTCCGCCTTCAGGAGGGAGATTTTCTCATCAACCACCCCCTCTTTGCCCTGCCTGACCGGGTAAAAAAGCTGTCCCTGCTGTTCTGCGCGGTGGATCGGGGCGGCGAAGTGTCCATCCCCAACGGCTCCTTCATCCCTCAGGCGGAGGACAAGCTGTATATGATCGGCCAACCGGACAGCTTGGACCAGTTCTTCCGCCAGCTGGGCCGGTACGCCCCCAAGGTAAAGCAGGTCTTTCTGGTAGGAGGGGGCAAGGTGTCGGTCTATCTGGCCAACATCCTGGACCGGCTGGGCATCCGCCTGAAAATTGTGGAGCGCAGTGAGGAGCGCTGCCGCCTGCTCAGTGAGCGCTTTCCCCGAGTCACGGTGATCTGCGGCGACGGCACCGACTCGGAGCTTCTGGAGTCGGAGAGCCTGACCGCCAGCGATGCTTTCATCGCCCTCACCGACCGGGATGAGGACAACCTGATTATCTCCCTGTATGCCATGCAGCAGGGACTTGGCAAGGTCATTACCAAGTGCAATCGGCAGAACTACGCCGGCATTGTCCGCTCTCTGGGCCTGGACAGCGTTATCTCCCCCAAGCTGGTCACGGCCTCCCACATCGTCCGTGTGGTGCGGGGCCTGCAAAACTCCCAGGGCAGCGTGATGAACTCCCTCCACCGCATCGCTAACGGCGGGGCGGAGGCCATGGAGTTCACTGTGGGACCGGGCACTTGGAATCTGGGGGTCCCTCTAAAGGACCTGAAGCTGCGCCTGGGGGTCCTGCTGGCAGTCATTGTCCGCAAAAACGACATCATCATTCCGGAGGGCTCCTCATTCCTTCAGGAGGGGGATCGGGTTATTATCATTGCCCGGGGAGGCGGCGTGCTGAATCTCAACGACATCTACGCCTCTGAGTCCAACGCTGGAGGCGCCGCGAAATGAATATAAAGCTTGTCCTGAAGCTGGTAGGACGGGTCCTGCTGCTGGAGGCGGCGGCCCTGGTCATTCCCCTCGCCGTGACACTGCTGTACCGGGAGAATCCCGCCCCCTTCCTGCTTTCCATCGCTCTGGTTGCCGCCTGCGGCTTTGCGCTGTCCGCCCTGCCCGCCAAGCAGCAGTTTTTCACCCGGGAGGGCTTTGCCGCGGTGGCCCTGATCTGGATTTTTACCGGGCTGGTGGGGGCCCTGCCCTTCTTCCTCTCCGGCTGGTTTGCCACCCCCATGGACGCTGTCTTTGAGTCCTGCTCCGGCTTTACCACCACCGGGTCCACCATCCTCACCGACATTGAGGCCCTGCCCAAGGGTATCCTGTTCTGGCGGGCCTTCACCCACTGGCTGGGGGGGATGGGGGTGCTGGTGCTGGCCACCGCCATCCTGCCCAAGCTGGGTATCCGCTCCCACTACCTCACCCAGGCGGAGACGCCGGGCCCGGTGTTCTCCAAGCTGGTGCCCAAGCAGTCCCAGACCTCTAAAATTTTATATACCATGTACTTTGTCCTCACCGCGCTGGAGGCCGCCTGCCTGAAAATTGCGGGAATGCCCCTGTACGACGCCTTTATTCACGCCTTTTCCACGGCGGGCACCGGCGGCTTCTCCAACCGGAACGCCAGCGTGGGGGCCTATGACAGCGTGGCGGTGGACCTGATTATCACAGTATTCATGCTGTTATTCTCCATCAATTTTGCGGTCTACTTCCTGATCCTGACCAGGAAGTGGCGGGAGGCCCTGTCCAGTGATGAGCTCCGTTTCTTCCTCACGGTTGTGGCTGTGGCCACCGCTGTGCTCACGCTGTCCAATCTGGAGGTATATACCGGCCTGTGGGAGAGCTTCCGCTACACCGTGTTTCAGGTGGCCTCCATCATCTCCACCACGGGCTTCGGCACGGCGGACTTTGCCCTTTGGCCCCAATTCTCCCAGCTAATCATTGTCTTGCTTATGTTTTGCGGAGCCAGCGCCGGGTCCACCGGCGGCGGCATGAAATGCTCCCGGGTCCTGCTCCTGCTCCGGGCCATCCGGCGGGAGATCCACCGCATTACCCACCCCCGGTCGGTGGAGGTGGTCAAGCTGGACGGCAAACTGGTCAGCGAGGCCACCCTACACACCCTGCTGGTCTTCCTGGGGGCCTATGTGGCCACCATCTTTTCCGCCGCTCTTATCATTTCGCTGGACGGCTTCTCCTTCTCCGTGTCCTTCAGCGCCGCCCTCACCTGCGTCAGCAACGTGGGCCCCGGCCTGGAGGCCATCGGCCCCAGCGGCAACTTCGCCGCCTTCTCCGGGCTGTCCAAGGGAGTTATGTCCCTGTGCATGATTATTGGGCGCCTGGAAATTTTCCCCATTCTGGTGCTCTTCAGCCCCTCCACCTGGAGAAGGAATTGAAAGCATAGCGGCGGTTTTTTCTTGATAACAAATAGCAAGCGCGGCTTTTCATCAGCCGCGCTTGCTATTTTTGTTCAAATTCCTTGCTGTGACTGAATTTCAGCTCAGCCGAAGTACCGCTCCAGCAGGCCCTTGAAGGCCTTGCCGTGGCGGGCCTCGTCCCGAGCCATCTCATGGACGGTGTCGTGGATGGCGTCCAGATTCAGCTCCTTAGCCTTCTTGGCCAGGGCGACCTTGCCGGCGGTGGCGCCGTTCTCGGCCTCTACCCGCATCTCCAGGTTCTTCTTGGTGGAGTCGGTCAGCACCTCGCCCAGCAGCTCGGCGAACTTGGCGGCGTGCTCGGCCTCCTCCAGGGCAGCCCGGCGCCAGTACTCGCCGATCTCGGGGTAGCCCTCGCGATGGGCCACACGGGCCATGGCCAGATACATACCCACCTCGGTGCACTCGCCCTGGAAGTTGGCGCGCAGACCCTCGATGATCTCGGGGTCAACACCCTGGGCCACGCCCACGATGTGCTCGGCGGCCCAGGACATCTCGCCCTTCTGCTCGACAAACTTCTCGGCAGAGGCGTGGCAGACGGGGCACTCGGCGGGGGCGGCATCGCCCTCGTGGACATAACCGCAGACGCTGCAAACAAACTTTTTCATGATAGTGGTTCCTCCTTAAAATTTTGATTCTGATGCATACAGCTGGGACATAAGCCGTGGAATGTGAGCTCGTGGCGTTTCACCGCAAGCCCGTATTGCTGGCTGACAGCCCGCTCCAGCTCCTGGCCCGGCTGTACGTCGGGCAGGTCTAAAACGGAACCGCAGCAATCGCAAATGAAGTGACTGTGGGGCGTGACGATCCCATCAAACCGCTCCTGGCCCTGGACTACGCCAACGCTTTGAATCAGGCCCTGTGCCTGAAAAAAAGCCAGATTGCGGTAGACCGTCCCCAGGCTCAGGTCGGGATGGGAGGGCTTGAGCTGCCGGTAGACCCAGTCTGCAGAGGGATGACAGCTTGTCCCCTGGATGGCGGACAGGATTGCCTCCCGCTTTTTGCTGTATCGCACGGTGTGCTCCATATGCCGCCCCCTTAACAATAGTGATTCTTAATAGCTACTATGCGGTATCCTATCACATTCTTTTGGATTTGTAAAGAGAAAAACATAAAAATTTGGGGGCCTGCCTCAAATTTTATGGCCGTGTCTTTTTGGTCCCCCGCCCGCTCAGGCGGGCGAGGACAGCATTTTCCAGCCTGTCCCCATATTTCATACCCAGCAGGAATACGGCCAGTCCCGCCAGTCCGATGGGGAGCATGATCCAGGGGGGCAGCTCCAGGCCGGAGCCACCCAGGGCGTTGGCGAAGAACAGGCCCCAGGGCCGGGTGAGCAGGACGATCAGGAAAAAGCGGCGGAAGGAGAGGCCGGTCAGGCCGGCCAGAATACACAGCATGTCATCGGGAAAAAAGGGGAAGAGAAAGGCCAGAATCAAAAAGGTGGTGGCCTTGGTGTGCAGAAGGGCCTGATACTTTTCCGATAGCTTTTGGCTGACGATCCGGTCGGTAAAATCCCGGCCCAGCGCCCGGGCCAGGGTGAAGGTGAGGGAGGAGCCGGCCATCACCGCCCCGAAGGTGAGCAGAAAAGCGGGGGCCGTGCCGAACAGCACCCCTCCCGCCGCGGCGACGACATTGCTGGGGATGGGGGCCAGCACCACGGCCAGGAACTGGAGCAGGAAGAAGAACAGGTGGGAGTAGGGCGCGAAACGGCTGATATAGGCCCGCAGAGAGTCCAGAGAGCGGACTGCCTGGAAGAATCCGGTGCGGTATAAAAACCATCCGCCTCCCGCCAGCAGCAGGAGGGCGGCGGTCAATATCAGGAGCTTTTGTCTTTTTTTCATAGGATTGCCTCCATTCATAGCAGGTATTCTACCACAGATAGAAATGGATGACGACAAAAAACTCCTTAAATTTTCGTGAAGAAGATATGAACATACAGAAACATGTGGGGCCCGTCCAGGTGGACGGGTCCCACAGAGCTGTTTACAGCTTTCGAATGGAGTCGATGCTCCCGGCGATCTGCTTGGCCACGTCGGGGTTGTTCATGGTGTACAGGTGGATACCGTCCACGCCGCCGGCAATCAGGTCGGCGATCTGGTCGATGGCGTAGGCGATGCCCGCCTCCCGCAGGGCGTCGGGGTGGTCGCCGTACTTGGCCAGAATGCGGGTCAGCTTGGCGGGCATGCTGGCGCCGCACATGGACACCATGCGCTGAATGGAACTCTTGGACAGTACCGGCATGATGCCCGCCTCAATGGGGACGGTAATCCCGGCGATGCGGGCCCGCTCCAGGAAACGGAAAAAGTCGTCGTTGTTGAAAAACAGCTGGCTGACCAGGTGCTGGGCCCCGGCGTCCACCTTCTCCTTCAGGTGGCGGATGTCGCTGATTAGATCGGGGCTCTCCAAATGGCCCTCGGGGTAGCAGGCGGCGGACACGCCGAAGTCCCCCCGCTCCCGGATGTAGGACACCAGCTCACTGGCGTACTTGAAGTCGGTCTTGGGGGGATAGTCCGGGCTTACGTCTCCCCGCAGGGCCAGCACATTCTCCACCCCGGCTGCTTTCAGGTCGGTCAGCAGCCGGTCCACATCCACCTGCCCCGCAGCTACACAGGTGAGGTGGGCCATGGCGGGGATGTGGTATTGGTTTTCGATCAGGGCGGCGATATCCCGGGTGGTCTGGTTCACCTGGGAGCCTCCCGCCCCGAAGGTGACGCTGATAAAGTCGGGGCGGATGTCCTTCAGGCCGTCCAGGGTCTTGTAGATGCTGTCCACCGGGGCATCCTTTTTGGGGGGGAAGACCTCACAGGAGAAAACAGCCCGGCCTTGACCGAATAATTCGCGCAATTTCATGGAAATTCCTTCTTTCTTTTAAACATCCAGCTCCAGCAGAACAGGGCAGTGGTCGCTGCCCTCTACATCAGAGAGGATTTCTGCCCGGAGGATTTTGTCCCGCAGGCGGTGGGAGACGATGAAGTAGTCGATGCGCCACCCTGCGTTGTTCTGCCTGGCGTGAAAGCGGTAGGACCACCAGGAGTAGGCCCCCTCCTGGTCGGGGTGGAGATAGCGGAAGGTATCGGTAAAGCCGGAGGAGAGCAGGGCAGTCATCTTCTCCCGCTCCTGGTCGGAGAAGCCAGCGTTGCCCCGGTTGGTTTTGGGATTTTTCAGGTCGATCTCCTCATGGGCCACGTTCAGGTCGCCGCAGTAGATCACCGGCTTGGTCCTGTCCAGCGACACGAGGTAGTTCCGCAGGTCGTCCTCCCACTCCATGCGGTAGTCCAGCCGCTTCAGCCCGTCCTGGGCGTTGGGGGTGTAGCAGCACACCAGGTAGAACGCCTCATACTCCAGGGTAATGAGCCGCCCCTCGTGGTCGTGCCGGTCGATATCCATGCCGCAGGCGGCGGCGATGGGGGAGTGGGGGGTGAAAATGGCGGTGCCTGAGTAGCCCTTCTTCTCTGCGGAGTTCCAAAACGCCAGGATATTTTCTCCCAGCGGCACGTCCGCCTGGCCCGGCTCCATTTTAGTCTCCTGAAGGCAGAGAAAGTCGGGGCGTTCCTTTTGATAGAACTCCAGAAAGCCCTTTTTCATACAGGCCCGCAGGCCGTTCACATTCCAGGAAATGAATTTCATAGCGCAGCTCCTTTGTTTAGCTTCCAGCCTATTATAAAACTTTGTTCCCCGCTTCGCAAGCGGAACCTGTTCAGGGGACGAGAAAATTTGGTCCGGCGAAGAAGGACAAAGCCCTTGCCAGGACCTGGGGAAGAGGGTATAATATTTCCGGTTAAAAAAATTTTTTCAGGCGGGAACCTTTTTTCAGCTTATGCGTCAAACCTGACAGAACCCAAACAAGGGTTACCATACAACCCCAAAAGAAAAGGAGTTTACTTACTATGAAAAGACGTATCTTTGCTGCGGTGCTGGCCACCGCTATGGCCCTGTCCCTGGCCGCCTGCGGAGGCGGAAACAAGGGCGGCAGTTCCTCCTCCAACCCCGGCAGCGGCTCCGACGTGAGCGTCATCGCCCCCGGCGGCAGCTCCAGCCAGCCCGACGGTTCCACCCCCGACGGTTCCACCCCCGACGGCTCTCAGCCCGACGCATCCAACCCCGACGGCTCCCAGCCTGACGCATCCAACCCCGGCGGCTCAAGCAGCAGCGGAGACCTCCAGCCCCTTCCCACCGTCACCATCACCCTGAACAAGACCTCGGTCAAGCTGACCAAGGCCGGGGCCACCTTCCAGCTGCGATACACCGCCGAGCCTGAGATCGACGCCGACGCCACCTACACCTCCAGCGACAAGAAGGTGGCTACCGTGGATAAGAAGGGCACCATCAAGGCCGTCGCTCCCGGCAAGGCCACCATCACGGTGGAATGCGGCGGCGCCAAGGCCACCTGCACTGTCACCTGCGACTGGAAGAATGAGTCCAAGCCTGAACAGAAGCCCGATCCAAAGCCTGACGGCAGCGGTTCCTCCTCCGGCTCCGGCAGTTCCAGCAGCACCCCCTCCACCAATGTGGACCTGTCCGCCTTCTACAGCACCATCACCGGCAAGTATGAATTCGGCTTCCTGGAGCTGGCCGACAGTTCCATTCTGGACAATGTCTACCCCGGCCTGTCCGGCATCAGCGCCGAGCAAATGCTGGTCTATGTCTGCATGATCTCCATGAACAACGGCGAGTTCGGTCTGGTCCAGGTGAAGGACAGCAAGGATGTAGACGCGGTCAAGGCCGCCTTCCAGTCCCGGATCGACTACATGGTGGGCGACGGCAACGGCCCCGGTGGCGCGCAGTACCCTATGGCTATGGACCAGTGGGAGAATAACTCCCGTATTGTCTCCAACGGCAACTATGTGATGATGATCGTCCATGAGAACTGCGACGATATCGTCAACGAATTTAACGCCCTGTTTTAAGACATCCTGAGTAGGGGCCGCCGCCCTCGGCGGCCCTTCTTTCCTGTAAAAAGCGGGCCGGCGAAAGCGCCGGCCCCTACAATGCTGAATGAGGTGACCGCTATGGTCTTTTCCACCCCCATTTTCATGTTCTATTTTCTGGTCCTCACCCTTTTCCTGTACTATATCGTTCCCCGCAGGGGGCGCAACGTAGTGCTGCTGTGCGCCTCCCTGTTCTTCTACTGGTGGGGGGAGCGGGTCTATGTGGCCATCATGTTCCTGTCCACCGCCATCGACTACACCCACGGCCTGCTGGTGGAGCGGTGCAAGGCCAGGGGGAACGACAGGGGCGCGAAAATGGCGGTGGCCTCCTCCATCGTGTTCAACCTGGCCCTGCTTTGCTTCTTCAAGTACTGGGACTTCATCGCCGGGTCCCTTCAGTCGGTGGGGCTCACCTTTATGCCGGTGCTGGGGATTCACCTGCCCATTGGCATCTCCTTCTACACCTTTCAGACTATGAGCTACACCATCGACGTCTACCGGGGAGACGCCCGGGCCCAGCGGTCCATCCTCAACTTCGGCACCTTTGTCACCCTTTTCCCCCAGCTCATCGCCGGCCCCATCATCAAGTATAAGGACCTGGGGGACCAGATCAATGAGCGGACCTGCTCCACCGAGAGGTTTGCTTCCGGGGTGCAGATTCTCATGGTGGGCCTGGGAAAGAAGCTGCTGATCGCCAACAACGTGGGGATGCTGTGGGACAGCTACAAGGCCATGGCCCCCGCCGAGCTGACGGTGGCCGGGGCCTGGCTGGGGGTGCTGGCCTTCACCTTTCAGATCTATTTCGACTTCTCCGGCTACTCGGATATGGCCGTGGGCCTGGGGCGGATGCTGGGCTTTGAGTTTTTGCCCAACTTCAATTACCCCTATATTTCCAAGAGCATCACCGAGTTCTGGCGGCGGTGGCACATCTCCCTGAGCACCTGGTTCCGGGAGTACCTCTACATCCCCCTGGGGGGCAACCGGTGCGCCAAGCCCCGGTGGATGTTCAACCTGTTTGTGGTGTGGGCAGCCACCGGCATCTGGCATGGGGCCAGCTGGAACTTCTTGATGTGGGGGCTGTACTTCTTCGCCCTGCTGATGGTGGAAAAATTTTTCCTGCTGAAGCCGCTGGAGCGGGCTCCCGCCGTGGTAGGCCACGTGTATACCATGTTCTTTGTCATGGTGAGCTGGGCCATCTTCGCCCTGGAGGACTTCTCTCACCTGGGGGCCTACCTGAAGGTGATGTTCGGCCTGGGAGGCGTCCCCCTGATAAACGGCTGGTTTGGATACTACCTGACCAGTTACCTGCCCATCCTGTGCGTGGCTGCCCTGGCCTCCACCCCCCTGGGACGGGCGGCCTACCACTCCATGGGCAGGAGGACCCAATACGTGGTCTGCACCCTGCTGGCGGTGGTGGGGCTGCTGGTATGCACCGCCTACCTGGTGGACGGCACCTACAACCCCTTCCTGTATTCTAATTTCTGAGGAGGCGCGGACATGTCAAAAAAATTCAGCGTATTTCTCACCGTTCTGTTCTGCGCTTTTATCGGGTGCATGTCTGTGGTCAGCCTGCTGCTGCCCGACAAGGATTTTCTCCCCCTGGAGAACCGCTTCCCGCAAAAGCCCCCCAAGCTGACGGTGGAGAACCTGGGCAGCGGCAAATTTATGGAGGAGGCGGAGGACTACGTCTCCGACCACATTGTGGGCCGGGACTTCTGGGTGGCCGCCAAGGCCTGGAGCGAGCGGCTGTCCGGCAAGAGGGAGAACAACGGAATCTACTTTGGCAAGCAGAACACCCTCATCAATCGGGTGGACGAGCCCGATTTGGACAAGCTGGACAAGGATATGGGCTATGTGGACACCCTGACGGGCAATGTGTCCGTCCCGGTTTACTTCGGCCTGATCCCCTCGGCGGCGGAAATCTGGGCAGACCGCCTTCCGGCAGGAGCGCCAACGGCGGATGAGAAGGCCGTTATCGACCGACTCTACTTCTCCACCGGGGCCTCCACCATCGACCTGTATTCCGCCCTATCCGCCCACAGCGGGGAGGATATCTACTACCGCACCGACCACCACTGGACCAGCCTGGGGGCTTACTACGGAGCCAACGCCGTTTTGGAGGCCATGGGTCTGGCCCCCCTGGACCTGAACCAGTATCAGAAAACGACAGTGACCGACCAGTTCAACGGCACCCTCTTTTCCTCCTCCGGGGTGCGCTGGCTGCCTCCGGACCGGATCGACACCTACGTCCCTGACGAGGGCATCAAGGTGACCGCCTACTTCAACGGCGCGCCGGAGGAGGGGAGCCTCTACGTGGAGGAAAAGCTGGAGGTAAAGGACAAGTACGCCTACTTCCTGGGAGGCAATCAGCCCCTGTGCGTGGTGGAGAAGGAGGGCAGCGACGGCCCCAGGGTACTCCTGATCCGGGACTCCTACTCCGATTCCCTGGCCCCCTTTCTCACGGAGCGCTTTTCGGAGCTTCATCTCTTTGATCTGCGCTACAATATGACCAGCGTGAAGGATTATGTGGAGGAAAACAGCATCGACACCGTGATCGTACTCTACAGCTTCCCCAACTTCTCCAGTGACGACAAGCTGTTTTTGCTGTCCCGGTAGACCGGTAGATACAAGTTCAAACAGGCGCAAAAACCGGGACGGACCAGCGGTCCGTCCCGGTTTTTCTCTCTATGACAGATGGATCAGTGATTCAGGACCCGTACCCGGATCATATTGGGGATGGCCCGCAGCTCCTCCACCGCCTCCTCCGTGAGGCGGGTGTTTACGTCCACCACGGTGTAGGCGTAGTCCTTTTTGGACTTGTTGGTCAAGTTCTCCACATTGATGTGGTCGTCGGACAGGGCGGTCATGATCTGGGTCAGCATACCGGGCACATTCTTGTGGATCAGGCAGATGCGGGCGATGCCGCTCCAGTCCTGGACCACATTGGGCAGGTTTACCGAGTTGGTGATGTTGCCGTTGAGCAGATAATCCTGAAGCTGGCGGGCGGCCATGACAGCGCAGTTCTCCTCACTCTCCGGGGTGGAGGCCCCCAGGTGGGGCAGAGCAATCACGTTTTTCGCCGTGGCGATCCGTTCGTCGGGGAAGTCGGTGACGTACTTGGCCACCCGGCCGGACTCCAGGGCGGCGATCATGTCCTCGTCGTTGACCAGACCGCCCCGGGCCAGGTTGAGCACCCGAACCTGGCCCTTCATCTTGCCGATGGCCTCAGCGTTGATAAAGTCCTTGGTGGAGCTGTTGTATGGGACATGGATGGTGATATAATCGGACACCTTATACAGCTCGTTTACATCCTTCACCACATGGACGTGGCGGTCCAGCCGCAGGGCGGCGTCCACCGACAGGAAGGGGTCGTAGCCGTAGACGTCCATTCCCAGGTCCAGGGCGATGTTGCACACCAGGGCCCCGATGGCACCCAGGCCGATGACGCCCAGGGTCTTTTTATACAGCTCCGGGCCAACGAAGGCGGACTTGCCCTTCTCCACGGCGGCGGCCACGTCTACCTTGGGGGTGTGGGCCTGCTCCTGCACCCAGTCGGCACCGCCCAGAATGTCCCGGGAGGCCACCAGCATGGCGGCGATGACCAGCTCCTTCACCGCGTTGGCGTTGGCGCCGGGAGTGTTGAAGACCACAATGCCGTTTTCCGAGCATCGGTCGACGGGGATGTTGTTGGTGCCCGCCCCGGCCCGGGCGATGGCACGGAGGGAGTCGGGAAAGGCATAGTCGTGCATAGGGGCGGAGCGGACCAGGATGCCGTCCTCGTTCTCCAGGTCGTTCCCCACCTGGAACCGCTCCCGGTCCAGGCGGGACAGGCCCGCGGAGGAAATTTTGTTCAGGGTTTTGATACGGTACATGTGAATTACCTCGAATCAATGTAATAAGCCCCCCTTGCCAAAGGGGGGAGGGCCACGAAGTGGCGGGGGGATTCCGTCGACAGACACGGCTCAATAGAACGGAATCCCCCAGTCACCGCCTGCGGCGGTGACAGCCCCCTTTGGCAAGGGGGCCTTTTTCGCTGCGGCGGGACGAGGGTTACTCCCGCTCATCCTTCAGCCCCACCAGATAGTCTAGCGAGACGTTGTAGAATTTTGCCATTTGAACGAGAATAGATGCAGTTGGTTCCCGCTCTTTTTTTTCGTAACGACAGTAGGACTTCATTGATATTCCCAGTTCCTTCGCTGTGGCCTCCTGGGTGAGATTATGCTCCTTGCGGAGTAAATAGAGTCTTTCCGCCAATTTCAGCATTTTTTGTATTCACCTCTTGACAGGACTAAACGGACCAATTATAATAGAAACGAAAATGGACCGAACGGCCTAAAGAATGGAGGAATCACCATGAATGATCTGACAAGATGCCTCTACGAATTTGTATGCGAGAAGCGCATGGGGGGCCTGTCTGAGGACAAGGAGTACATTGAAGCCGTGCTGGGCGCCGAGCAGCAGGAGAAGCGGGTCGCGTCGTATCTGAGCGATGACCAGCGGCGGGACCTGCGTGCCCTGATGGATACAGTCGCCGCTCAAAGCGACATTACCTGTGAGCACCTGTTTCAGGCGGCGCTGGCCCTGTCCCGGGAGCTGAATGGGATGGTGCGGGGGTAATCAGTTGGCCTTGTCAAAGGCCCGGATAAATTCGCACAGCTTCTCCACGCCCTCCACGGGCATGGCGTTGTAGATGCTGGCCCGCATACCGCCGGTCTTCCGGTGGCCCTT
The DNA here is from genome assembly GCA_910578735.1 of uncultured Oscillospiraceae bacterium. Classification (GTDB taxonomy): domain Bacteria; phylum Bacillota; class Clostridia; order Oscillospirales; family Oscillospiraceae; genus Lawsonibacter. The sequence goes on along the minus strand of CAJTSQ010000012.1, from coordinate 7,561 downwards.
CAGGTTGACAAAGCCGGCTTGGGCGGCCTCTTTGATAAATTTAGCGTCCAGGGCCTCGTCCTCGGTGCGGAAGGTGATGTTCATCCCGGACCGGGAGCCCTTGTCTGCATGGAGCCGGAAGAGACGGGTGTTCTCCAGTGTGTCGTAGAGCATCCCGGAGCGCAGGTCCCGCAGCTTTTTCATACCCTCCGGGCCGCCGTTTTCCGCTACCCAGTCCAGAACCAGGCCCAGCATGTAGATGCACCAGCAGGGCGGGGTGTTGTACATGGAGTCCTTGTCGATCATGGTCTGGTAGTTCATCATCAGCGGGGTGAAGGGCAGCTCGTGGCCCGCCAGGCCGTCCTTGACGATCACCACCGTCAGCCCGGCGGGGGCCATGTTCTTCTGAGCCCCGGCATAGATAATGCCGAATTTGGACACATCCACCGGCATGGACAGGATGTCGGAGGACATGTCACACACCAGGGGGACCTCCCCGGTGGCGGGGACATAGTCCCACTCGGTGCCGTAGATGGTGTTGTTGGCGCAGTAGTAGAAATAGCTGGCGTCCTTGTCCAGCTTCAGCTCCTCCTGCCGGGGGATGTAGCAGTGGTTCCGGTCACCGGTGTCGCAGGCCAGGCTGATAGTTCCGTACTTTGCGGCCTCCTTATAGGCCAGGCTGGAGAAGTTGCCGGTGACGGCGTAGTCCGCCCGCCCTGTCCGGCCAATCAGGTTCAGAGGGATCATGGAGAATTGGCCGGAGGCCCCCGTCTGGAGAAAGAGAATGTGGTAGTCCTCCGGAACGCCCATCAGCCGGCGCAGCTTGTCCTGGGTCTCCTGGAAGATGCCCATAAAAATGTTAGATCGGTGACTCATCTCCATCACAGACATACCGGAACCCCGGTAGTTGGTGATTTCAGACCCGGCACGCTCCAGCACAGACAGCGGAAGCGTGGAGGGGCCGGCGGCGAAGTTGTATACGCGCTGATCGCTCATTGAAAGAGCCCCTTTCTATTTAAATTCGATTCCATTGCACCGCAGACACGGGCCGCAGTGCAACATCTCATTATAGTGCAGAGCGGAGGGCGTGTCAATGGCAAAAGGGAGGCCCGCAGAAGATTTTTGCGGGGGGACACAGCAGAATGTATCCACATATTACGGACGATTGTCGTTTTGAAGACAGAACTTCCAACCGAAAGTGTGATTATTGCACAAAAATATATGGCAATATTTAGGCGTATTCAACAAAAACCGCCCTTGACGCGGGGAAGTCCTTCCTGCTACAATACGGACAGCCGGTGAGAAAGCCGGTCCTGCGTACAGACATATCAAACAAGTTGAATGAAATGCAAGGAGGTCTTTGCAATGATTCGTGACATCGAGATCAAGAATGAGGCTCAGGTTGAAAAGATTAATCGGTTGGCTTGTGAGGCCCCGTATGAGGTTTGGCTGAGTTCCGGCAGCATGATGCTGGACGCCCGGTCCCTGCTGGGGCTGTTCGCCCTGGTGGGGCGGAAGGCCCACGTGGTGGTGGAGGACGATGTTGCCCCCCGCTCTCTGGACCGCCTGGTGGCCAAGATGGTGTAACACATGGAATATCAGCACAACGCCCCCGGCTCTGGCCGGGGGCGTTGTGCTGTCATAGGGACATTTCTGTTTTCAGCGATTGCTTCTCCTCCAGATGCCCATCTTCTGGGCGTCCTGAATGAGCTGCTCCCTGAACTGGGGGTCGGCGATGGAGATGATGGCCTCGGCCCGCTCCCAGGTGGACAGGCCCTTCAGGTTAATCATGCCGTGCTCGGTGACGATGTACTGCACGCAGGACCGGGGGTCGGTGGCGATGGAGCCGGGGGTGAGGGTGGGGACAATGCGGCTCTTGACGGAGCCGTCCTTGCCGGTGACGGTGGAGGACATGCAGATAAAGCTCTTGCCGCCCTTGGACAGGTAGGCGCCCATGACGAAGTCCAGCTGCCCGCCGGTGCCGGAGATGTGCTTCAGCCCGGCGGACTCGGCGTTGACCTGGCCGAACAGGTCCATGTCGATGGCATTGTTGATGGAGATAAAGTTGTCCAGCTGGGCCAGGACGCGCACGTCGTTGGTGTAGTCCACCGGAGCGGCCATGACGGCGGGGTTGCGGTCCACGTAGTCGTAGAGCTTCTGGGTGCCGGCGGCGAAGGCGTATACCTGACGGCCCTTGTCCAGAGCCTTGTTCTGCCCGGTGAGCTTGCCCGCCAGGGCCATGTCCACAAAGCCGTCCACATACATCTCGGTGTGGACGCCCAGGTCCTTCAGATCGGACTGGGCGATCATGGAGCCCACGGTGTTGGGCATGCCGCCGATGCCCAGCTGGAGGCAGGCCCCGTTGGGGATCTGCTCCACAATGAGCTTGGCCACCGCCCGGTCCACGTCGGTGGGCTCGCCGCCCCCGCCCAGCTGGGCCACGGCGGGGTTGTCGCCCTCCACCACGTAGTCCACGTCGGCAATGTTGATCTCACAGCCGGTGAGGCCGTAAACCCAGGGCAGGTTCTGATTGACCTCTACAATGATGACCTTGGCCTTGTCCAGCATGTCGGCCAGGTGGGAGGCGGCCAGGGCGTAGCTGAAGTTGCCGTGGCTGTCCATGGGGGTGACCTGGATCATGGCCACGTCCACAGTCACATTCTCCCGGTAGAACCGGGGCAGCTCGGAGTAGCGCATGGGGGCGAAAAAGCCCATCCCCTTGCCGATGATCTTCCGGTCGATGCCGGAGCAGTGCCAGGAGTTCCAGGTGAAGTGTTCCCCGGCGTCATCGGCCTTGGCGATCTCGGGCATCCACATGGTGACGCCCCCCCGGACCTTTACATCGGTGAGCTCATCCTTCCGGTCGGCCAGGGCCTTGTCCAGGGCCACGGGGTGGTTGGTGCACCAGCCGTAGTCCACCCAGTCGCCTGACTTGACCGCCTTCACGGCCTGGGCAGCGGTGGTGAGCTTCTGCTGGTAAAGGGCTTGATAATCCATGATGTTTTCCTCCTGCTATTTCTTTGTAATTGCAATCTGGTCCAGTAATTCCATAATTTCCGCCTTGGTGAAGGTTTCTTTCTCGCTTTCGTTGAAAATCAGCCGCAGCTCATAGAGCATAGCTAAATCCATGCGCTTTATCCCGGATTCACTCGGCATGGGAAAACCTCCTTTCCTCCGTTATCTTCCAATATCCAAATAATAGGGCTTCATCAGGCTGGCCTGCTCAGTGGAATCCTTGGGCTGGTTCTTCCGGGGCTCGGGGGGCATGGGACGGCCCTGGCGCTTGGAGCTCCCTTTCTTTTTGGAGGGCGTGGGAACCGCCTTTTTGGGGGACTCCGGCTTGGCCTGAGCGGACCTCTGGCCCTTTTTGGCCTTAGCGGCTTCCGGTTTGGACTGCTTGGCCTTTGGAGGCTGGTCTGCCTTGGGGCCCTTGGCCTTTTTGGCCCCCTTCGCCCGTTCAGCCTTTTGCGGCTGCTTTTTCTCGCCCTTGGGCAGGATGGAGGACAGCAGCGAACGTTTGGGGGCCAACAGGCGGGCGGTGGCATCCATGATGACATCGCTGTCCAGGGGGTTGGGGCGGTGGAACTCGGTGTTGGGCATGGCGTCGCCGGTGTCCATCAGGGCACCTGACCGCACCCCGCGCCTGGGGGCGGAGGGGGGCACGGGCAGATCGCTGGAGGCGCCCGCTTCCTCCGCGGGGGCGGCGGAACGGAGGACAACCTCCTCCGGAGCGGCGGAGCGCTTCTTTTTGCGGCGGCGTTTCTTCTTGGTGTCGGCTTCGGGCGGAACGGGTTCTGCCGCCTTTGGCCCGGCGGCCGGTTCGGCGGTCTTCCGGGCCTCCTCCCGCTGGCGGCGCAGCGCTCGGGCGGCGGCTCTGGCCTCGGCATCCTCCTCGTTGATGATTTTGCCGTTCTTGTCCCGCTTGGGGGCCTCAAAGACCTGCATGGGGTAGAGGTGGCCCTCTACCAGGGGCACCTTTTTGCCGATCAGCTTCTCAATGTCCTTCAGCAGGGGCTTCTCCCCGAAGTCGCAGAAGGCGATGGCCTCGCCCCCCCGGCCCGCCCGGCCGGTACGGCCAATGCGGTGGACATAGGTCTCGGGCACCTCGGGGAGGTTGTAGTTGAACACGTGGGACAGCTCCTCGATGTCCAGCCCCCGGGCGGCGATGTCGGTGGCCACCAGGCAGCGGATGCGGCCCGACTTAAAGTCGTTCAGGGCCTGCTGGCGGGCGGCCTGGCTCTTATTGCCGTGGATGGCGGCGGCGGAGATGCCCTCCTTCACCAGGTCTCGGGCCACCTTGTTGGCCCCATGCTTGGTACGGGTGAAAACCAGGGCGTTTTTCACCCGTTTCTCTCCCATCAGGTGAGCCAGCAGACGGGTCTTGTTTCCCTTGTCCACCAGGTAGACGGACTGACGGATCACCTCCACCGGGGAGGAGACGGGGTCCACAGCCACTTTCACCGGGTTTTTCAGCAGGGAGTTTACCAGATCGGTGATCTCGGGGGGCATGGTGGCGGAGAAAAAGAGGGTCTGCTTTTTCTGGGGCAGCCACTTGAGGATTTTCCGCACATCGTGGATAAAGCCCATGTCCAGCATCCGGTCGGCCTCGTCCAGGACGAAAATCTCCAGGGCGTCCAGGGAGACGAAGCCCTGGTCGTGGAGGTCCATCAGCCGCCCCGGGGTGGCTACCAGGATATCGACGCCCCTTTTCAGGGCCTCAACCTGGGGGTTCTGGCCCACCCCGCCGAAGATGACGGTGTGGCGCAGCTTCAGATATTTGCCATAGGCCTCAAAGCTCTCGCCGATCTGGATGGCCAGTTCCCGGGTGGGGGTGAGGATCAGGGCCCGGATGGGCCGCTTGGAGGTGTTCGCGGCTTCCAGCCGCTGCAAAATAGGGGTTGCGAAGGCACAGGTCTTGCCTGTGCCCGTCTGGGCGCAGCCCAGCACGTCCCGCCCGGCCAGGGCGGGGGGGATGGCCTTCTCCTGGATGGGAGAGGGTTTTTTGTAGCCCTGCTCCTCCAGGGCCTTTAAGATGGGGGCGTTCAGCCCCAGGTCACGAAATTGCATTGAAAACTTCCTTCTTTTCATTCACGGCGGGAGACCCGGCGCGGCCCGCGCTTTTCCCTGCGGGCTGGGGCGGTTACAGACCGGCCTGACCCAGCCGCTCCTTGACAATCCGGGCGGTTTCAGCCAGCTCCTGCCCGGCGGGGCAGTCCACGATCAGGTCGGCGTATTTGCGGTAAAGGGGGGCCCGATAGGCCATCACGTCGGCCAGGGTCTGGCCCGGCTCCATGGCGATGCCCCGGGTAGACAGGTTTTGGACCCGCCGCGTCAGCTCCTCCAGAGAGACCTGAAGGTAGACCACCGGCCCCAGTCCCTTTAGATAGAGGGCTGCCCCCTCCCGGCATACGGCGCTGCCGCCGGGCGCGATCACGGTGCGGCGGCAGTGCAGGCTGCGCACCGCTGCCTCCTCCGCGTCCAGAAAAGCCGCTGTACCCCGCAGGTCCAAAATCTCCTGGAGCAGTGCCCCCTCCCGCTCCTGAATGAGCAGGTCCACGTCCAGAAATTGATACCCCAGCAGCTTGGCCAGCAGAACGCCCACCGTGCTCTTCCCTGAACCCGGCATACCGATGAGAGTGACATTGTCCAAATCTGTCTCCTGCCTTTACATACAAATTCATTCTATAGTATAGCACAGGCGAAAGAAAAAGAAAAGGGGAAAGCGCGAAAGAGGCCTGCCGTGTTTTTTGCACAAGAAATCGGGGAAAAAAGGCCAGAATATTCCGCAAGAGGGACTTGCTTTCTTGAAAGGATTATACTAAAATATAGGGCAAGCGAAAAAAACGTCCGCCCCAAGGGGCAAATTATCCCCGACAGTTTGCTCCGGGGAGCAATTTGGAGGTCGAAAAAACTATGAGCAAGACAAGAAAAGTAGGCTTTACCGAAACTGTTCTGCGCGACGCCAACCAGTCCCTCATCGCAACCCGCCTGCCCTACAGCAAGTTTGAGCCCATCCTGGAGACCATCGACAAGGCCGGCTACTACTCCGCCGAGGTGTGGGGCGGGGCCACCTTCGACGTCTGCCTGCGCTACCTGCAGGAGGACCCCTGGGAGCGGCTGCGGAAGATTCGCAAGAAGATGCCCAACACCAAGCTGCAGATGCTGCTGCGCGGCCAGAACATCCTGGGCTATAAGCACTACCCCGACGATGTGGTGCGCAAGTTTGTGGAGTACTCCATCAAGAACGGTATCGACATCATCCGTATTTTCGACGCCCTGAACGACGCCCGCAACCTGGAGGTGGCCATCGACGAGACCGTCAAGCAGGGCGGCCACGCCTCGGGCACCATCTGCTTCACCACCAGTCCCGTCCACACTCTGGAGAAGAACGTCCAGATGGTGAAGGACCTGAAGAGCATGGGCGTGAAGTCCATCTGCATCAAGGACATGGCCGGCATCATGGGGCCCAAGGAGTCCTACGACCTGGTGTCCGCCATCAAGGACGCCGTGCCTGAGCTGCCCCTGGTGATCCACACCCACTGCACCACCGGCCTGGCCTTTATGACCTGCCTGAAGGGCGTGGAAGCCGGCGCCGACGTGCTGGACACCGCCATCTCCCCCATGTCCGGCGGCACCGCCCAGCCCGCCACCGAGACCCTGGCCTACGCCCTGCGCTCCCTGGGCTACCAGGTGGACCTGGATGACAAGGTGCTGATTAAGATGGCCGACTTCTTCAAGGGCGTCCGGGCCGACTTCATCAAGGACGGCACCCTGGACCCCATCTCCATGGCCACCGACACCCAGTGCCTCAACTATCAGATCCCCGGCGGCATGCTGTCCAACCTGATCTCCCAGCTGAAGATGATGAACGCCATCGACAAGCTGGACCAGGCCCTGGCCGAGACCCCCAAGGTCCGCGCCGACCTGGGCTACCCCCCGCTGGTCACCCCCACCAGTCAGATGGTGGGCTCCCAGGCCGTGCAGAACGTGCTGGCCGGCGAGCGCTACAAGGTGGTGGGCAAGGAGATAAAAGCTTACTGCCGTGGCGAGTACGGCCGCACCCCCGCCCCCATCGACCCCGCCATTCAGAAGAAGATTCTGGGCAACACTCCCGTGGTGGAGGGCCGCTTTGCCGACACTCTGGAGCCCGAGTTTGAAAAGACCAAGGCCGAGCTGGGCGCCACCGCCAAGAGCGACGAGGATGTGCTGAGCTATATCGCCTTCCCCCAGGTGGCCATGGCCTTCTTCAAGGACCGGGAGGCCGGCTTCCCCAAGAAGGAGGAGGCCAAGAAGGCGGCTCCCGCCCCCGCTGCCCCCAAGGCTGCTGAGCTGCCCCCCGTTCCCGCCTGGCAGGGCCATGTCTACTATGCCAGCGTGCCCGCCACCGCGGCCAACGGCATGACCTCCCGGCCCATCCAGCCCTTTGCCGCCAGCTATCAGCCCCCCCACCTGGTGATGGGCGCCCGGGATAACTGCCCCGGCAATTACACCATCACCATCGACGGCAAGGCCTATCAGGTCTCCGTGGCCGCCGCTGACGGCCCCGCCGCCGCCCCTGTGGCGGCCGCTCCCGTGGCCGCTG